>DASPZL010000481.1:0-2812 GCA_035636295.1 Paraburkholderia sp. | reverse complement strand
GGCCCGCGGGCCGCTTTTTTGTTGCGCAATGATTGGCCGAAGCGCCGTTCTGCTGCATGCAGTCGAACCCCGCGCCGGACCCAGCTCACAGGTGATTCACAAACGACCGGATGCCGCCGAGCATCATCTCAACCGAAATCGCCACCAGCACCAAGCCCATCAACCGTTCGAAAGCCATCATCGTGCGCTCGCCGAGCCACGCCTCAATGCGCTCCGAGAGCATCAGCACGATCGCGCAGACGATCATCGTGACAGTCAGCGCACCGATCCACTCGAACATCTTGCCGGGCGCCTGCGACGTCAGCAGCATCACCGTCGCCAGCGCCGAAGGGCCCGCCAGCGCCGGAATGGCAAGCGGCACGATCAGCGGCTCACCGCCGCGCACGTCGCCGCCGAATGGCCCGTCCGGGTGCGGGAACACCATTCTCAGCGCGATCAGGAACAACACGATCCCGCCGCCGATGCGCAGCGACTGGTCGGTCAGGCTCATCATGCGCAGAAAGCGATCACCGAGCACCATGAACACCAGCAGGATCGCGAAGGCGATCGCCACCTCACGGAGAACGACGATCGCGCGCCGCTTGGGCGCCACGCCGCGCAGACAACTGATGAAAAGCGGAATGTTGCCAAGCGGATCGGTAATCAGAATGAGCAGGACGGTGGCGGACAGGAAGGTGTACTCCACCGTCCGCTCCGCTTAGCGCGCCAATGCTGCGCGAACCTTCGCGATCACCGTTTGCGCGGCGTCTTCGACCGGGAGCAGCGTCGCCTCGGCGTCGCGGCGGCCTTGGTATTCGAGCTTGCCGTCCTTGAGGCCACGGTCGCCGATCACCAGGCGATGCGGCACGCCGATCAGCTCCCAGTCGGCGAACATCACGCCGGGGCGCTCGCCACGATCGTCGAGGATCACATCGACGCCCGCTTCGACCAGCGCCGCGTAGAGCTTGTCGGCCTGCTCGCGCACGGCGTCGCTGCGGTCGTAACCCATCGGGCACAGCACGACTTCGAACGGCGCGATCGATTCCGGCCAGATGATGCCCTTGTCGTCGAAATTCTGCTCGATCGCGGCGCCCAGGATACGCGTGATGCCGATACCGTAGCAGCCCATTTCCATCGGCTGCGGCTTGCCGGTTTCGTCGAGGCAGTTTGCGTTCATCGCTTCCGAATACTTCGTACCAAGCTGGAACACGTGGCCGACTTCGATACCGCGGCAGATGTCGAGCACGCCCTGGCCGTCCGGCGACGGGTCGCCCTTCTTCACGTTACGAATATCGGCGACGACCGGTTCCGGCAGATCGCGGCCCCAGTTCACACCGGTGATGTGGTAATCCACTTCGTTCGCGCCGACCACGAAGTCGCTCATGTTCGCCACGGTGCGGTCCGCGACGACCTTGACCGGCTTCTTCGTGTTGATCGGACCGAGGTAACCCGGCGGCGTGCCGAAGGTCTCGATGATCTCGGCTTCGGTCGCCATGCGGAACTCGGTCAGGCCCGGCTGCTTGCTCGCCTTGATCTCGTTCAGATCGTGATCGCCGCGCAGCATCAGCAACCAGATGGTCGGCTCGACGCCTTCATTCTCGGTAGCGAGGACGATCGACTTGATCGTGCGTTCGAGCGGAATGTTCAGCAACTCGGCCACGGCTTCGCACTTGGCTTTGCCCGGTGTTGCGGTCTTCTTCATGGCCTCGGCGGGCGCCGCGCGTTCCGCGTAGAGCGGCAGCGCTTCGGCCGCTTCGACGTTCGCGGCGAACTCGGAGGTCGGGCAATAGGCGATGGCGTCTTCGCCGGTTTCCGCGATCACGTGAAATTCATGCGAGCCGCTGCCGCCGATCGAACCGTTGTCCGCCGCCACCGCGCGGAAATCAAGGCCGACGCGCGTGAAGATGCGCACGTACGCGTCGTACATCTTGCGATACGTCTCGCGCAGACCTGCCGCGTCTTTGTCGAACGAGTACGCGTCTTTCATGATGAATTCGCGGCCGCGCATCACGCCGAAACGCGGACGGATTTCGTCGCGGAACTTCGTCTGGATCTGATAGAAATTCACCGGCAACTGGCGATAGCTCTTGATCTGATTGCGCGCGATATCGGTGACCACTTCTTCGTGGGTCGGTCCGAGCACGAAATCAGATTGCTTGCGGTCCTTGAAGCGCAGCAGCTCAGGACCATACTTTTCCCAGCGGCCCGATTCCTGCCAGAGTTCGGCCGGTTGCACCGAGGGCATCAGCAATTCGATCGCGCCTGCCCGGTTCATTTCTTCGCGCACGATGGCTTCCACCTTGCGGATCGAACGCAGGCCGACCGGCAGGTAGTTGTAGATGCCGCCGGCGACGCGGCGGATCATGCCCGCACGCACCATGAGCTTGTGGCTGACGATTTCGGCGTCGGCAGGAGCTTCTTTCAGGGTGCCGATAAAGAAACGGGAAGCTTTCATTCAGATTTTCCAAAAGCGGCGGCTCCGGAGGGACCGCCCGAAAGGTGAAAACGGTGGGAAATCGACACTGATCCGGCACTTAGCCGGTACGGATTCGCCCGATATCGGCACGCACTGGCCAATCGCGGCGCCGAAGCCGCCGCGCAAAGCCTTTGCACGAGGGATAAGGCGCGGAAAGACTAACAGGCTACCGCAAACACGGCCCTTTGGCGGCGAATCGTTCCATTCTGGTGCGAATCGGTGCGGCGGAACCGTTATCTGTTTATAATCAAAGCAATTTTAAAGGATTCGAAGGTGGTTGTATGCTGGATCGTGAAGGCTTTCGCCCGAACGTCGGCATCATCCTCTTGAACGCGCACAACGAGGTGTTTTGGGGCA
>DASPZL010000480.1:0-8964 GCA_035636295.1 Paraburkholderia sp. | reverse complement strand
GCGCCCGGTCCAGATCGGCGATGCCGGCATGCGCCACCTTGCCGATGGGCTGGCCGGTGGCGGGGTTGACGACCTCGAGTGTCTTGCCGCTGGCGGCGTCGCACCATTCGCCGTTGATCAGAAGTCGGGTATCGGTATAGCCTGATGTGGCCATGTTGTGTTCCTGCTGGTTGGAGAACGATCAACCGCGATCCGGATGCGGACGGGCGGTCAGGAATGGGCTGCCACAATGCGGTCAATCATTCAGGATTGCTGGAATGAACCACGGGCGAAGGAACGCAATAGCTACCGAATGCGGCCTCGCCCTGAACGCGGCAAAGCGCGATCAGCGGCAACGCGGAGATCAGGCGTCGCGCAGCGCGAGTTCGACGTGCTTCAGGCGTCGCACAATACGTTCGACGAACTCCAGTGTCACGTGAGGCAGCGCGCGCTGGTTGGGTGTGATGACGCCGACGGTGAGCGCGTTGACGTTCGCGTCGTCGAGCGGCCTCCATACCACGTCACCACGCGCCAGTTCGTCGAGGAAAGCCAGTTTGGAGAAAAATGAAATGCCCCGCCCTGACGCAATCAGACGCTTGAGCAGTGTCGTCGAGTTACAGGTGACGCTCGGCTGCAACGACTCCCAGTACTCGGGAAAGTCGGTCGTGACGACACCCTGGATCGGCGATCGCCCTTCGAGCCGCAGAAACGCGTGATTGCGGCATTCGTCGAAGCTGATGCGCTCCGTCTTCGCTAACGGATGCGACGATGCCATCACCACGCCCGGCGGCAACGATACTTCGGTCACGACATCGAGCCCGGCGGGCAGCTTCGTAATGTACGAAATGCCGACGTCATATTCACCACTGACAAGCCGCGTCGGGACGTCGTGCGGCGGCACCGCGGCGATCGAATAGGTGACAGCCGGATAGGCGTCTGAAAACTCCTCGACGGTCGCCGGCAGAAAATCGACGAAAAGCGAATCCATTGCCACGACCGAGACGTGCCCCTTGCGTTCGCCCTTCAGGTCGTCAAGTTCGCTGCGCATCAAGTGGAAGTCGTTCAGCGTCGCGCGAATGTGTTGCAGCATGCGCTCACCGGCCGCGTTCAACCGGATGCCGTTCGGTAGCCGGTCGAACAGTTCGGTCCCCATCTCGGCTTCGAGCTTCAGGATCTGCCGGTTGACCGCGCTCGACGCGACATAAAGGTTCTGCGCGGCCTTGCGGATCGAACTGCACCGAGCCACTTCGACAAAATACTTCAGGACATTCGCATGCATCGTGTTTTCTCAGTTCATCGGCCGCACCGTCCAGGCCGCTACCACGGGATGATCGCAGGCTACCTTGCCTACGTCGCACGCGCCGCCCGGGGAACCGAGCGCACTCACGTCCGGCCTGAAAAAATCCCGGTTCACGGCGGCGAACATGGCCTCCGACTGCGGAAGTTCTTCATCGTGAAAGATCGCCTCGGTCGGACACACTGATACACACACCCCGCAGTTGATGCATTCCTCGGGGTGAATATAGAGCGTGCGCCCGCCCTCGTAGATACAGTCGACAGGGCAGCATTGCACGCACGCACCGTCCTTGACGTCGATGCAGGGCGAAGTGATGACGTAGGCCATCAGCGCCCGCTCCAGACCGGCTTGCGCTTCTCCTGGAACGCGCGCACGCCTTCATTCGCGTCCTCGGATTGCAGCGCGGCCACCACGGCGGGCAGTCGTAGCGCCTGGGCATCCGCCGGCGAGAGTGTGGACGTGCGCCTGACCACCTGCTTGATCGCCTGCAGCGACAGCGGCGCGCACGCGAGCAGCGCCTGAACCCAGCGCTCGACGGCGGCATCCAGTTCGGCACGCGGCACGACTTCATTGACGAGGCCCATCTCGAGTCCCTCGCGCGCCGACACGCGGCGGCCGGTCATCAGCATCGCCATCGCCTGGCGGTACGGAATCTGGCGTTGCAACAGGGTCATGCCGCCGTCGAGCGGCATGCGCCCGACGAGCGCCTCAGGCAGCCCGAAGCTCGCCTCGTCACAGGCGACCACCAGATCGCACCCCAGCACCATTTCGAAACCGCCACCCAGCGCGTAACCGTTGACCCGCGCAATCACCGGCACGTTCAGCGTCTCGCGCAGCGCAATGCCGCCGAAGCCGCCCGGGCGCGGCGCCGCCCAGTATTCAAGACCGCTCACCGACGGATTCTTCAGGTCCGCGCCGACGCAGAACGCGCGCTCGCCCTCGCCGGTCAGGACCACGACGCGCACGTCGCGGTTATGCTCGAGTTCGCTCCACACACATTGCAGTTCCACTTCGGTGGCAAGGTCCACGGCGTTCAGCGCTTCCGGCCGCGCGAGCGTCACCGTGGCGACGTGCTGGTCGATGACAAGACGTACGCTCATACAGCCTCCGTGGCGACCTTGCCGCGTAACTGTTGCAGGACCTCTTCGGTATGCTGGCCGAGGCGCGGCGGCGCACGCCGCAAGCCAACCGGCGCGAGCGAAAGCTCGATCGGGCTGCCGATGAAGCGCACCGGCTGACCTTCGCCCTCGCCTTCCAGAATCAGCTGGTTATGCAGGGTCTGAGGATCGACCAGCGCTTCACGCAGATCACGCACCGGCGCACACAGCAGGTCCTGCTCTTCGAGCCGGGCGAGCCAGAAGTCGCGCGTGCTGCTCGCAAAGCGGTCCCGGAAGATCCGCTGCAATTCCGTCTTGTGAAGGAATTGCTGGTTGAGATTGCAAAAGCGCGCGTCAAGCGACAGGTCTTCGATCTGCAGCGCGGTGCAGATGTCGCGCAGCGGATTCGCCTTGAACGCACCAACGAGTACCAGCGCACCGTCCTGGGTATCGAAGACACCCGAAAGCGGCATCGCAGCCCAGTTCACTTCCGAGTCGGCCATCATGATCATGGCGGCTTCCTGCATCTGCATCGCGAGCATCGAGTTGTACAGCGACACGTTGACCTTCTGCCCCTCGCCCGTGCGTTCACGATGCAGCAACGCGAGCAGGATGCCCTGCACCATGTGCATGCCCGCCGAATAGTCGGCGAGCGCCGTCGGATACACGGAAATCGGCAGCGATTCATCCGCGCGGCGCGCCATCACACCACTCATCGCCTGGGCGAGCACGTCCTGCCCACCCTTATGCGCATAGGGTCCGGTTTCGCCGAAGCCCGTGCCCACCGCGTAGATGATCCGCGGATTCAATCGACGGCAGTCGTCATAGCCGACACCCATGCGGTCCATCACGCCCGCGCGGAAATTGCTGACGACCACATCCGCTTCCGCGATCAGCGCCTTCAATGCCGCCAACTGCTGCGCGTCGCGCAGGTCGAGTGCCACGCTGCGCTTGTTGCGATTCAAACTGCAGAAGATCGGATTGTCCGCGCCGGCCACCGGCTCGAACGTCGAGCGGCTCAAGTCGCCCGCGCCCTTTCTCTCGACCTTGATCACGTCGGCGCCGTAATCAGCGAGCATCTGCGTGCAGACCGGCCCCATCATGACCTGCGTGAGATCGACGACACGCACGCCGGCAAGCGGCAGATCAGGCGCCTTTGCAACGTTGTCTGCGGCGCTCATGCCGCCTCCCGCTTATTGATGTGCACGGCAAGCGGCGGGACGTCGGCGTTGCGGCCGGTCTGGTCGCCCGGATCGGCGCCTTGCGCGCGCAAGGTCTTCTGCAGCGCGCGCACGTCGACGTCGCGCACCCGTACGCCCGCACCGAGCGCGAGCGCGGCAGCCACACCGGCGGCTTCGCCCATCGCCATACAAGGCGGGATTTCACGCGACATCTTCTGCGCCTGCGAGGTCGCCGAATAGTGACGGCCGGCGACCAGCAGGTTGTCGATCTGCTTCGGCAGCAGCACGCGATACGGCATATAGTAGTCGCGGCCACGCGCGATGCTGTCGTCGAAACGGGTACGCTGCGCGAGGTCATCCTTCGTCATCACATACTCGCCTTCGAGCAGGCGCGTCTGGCGCACGCCGGTTTGCGGCGCGACATCGATCACGTAACACTGCTCGAAGCCAGGCAGCTTGTCGCGCACGAAATCGACCACCGCGTGAATGTGCTGCCGGCCCTGCACTTCCGCACGTGTCAGGTCTTCGGGCTTGAGGCCATCGAGACCGGCCATGTGCGGGCAGTTGCACCACACCACACCAGGCAACGGTGTCTTCAACCACCAGTAGCCCCACGAGCCACCGAGAATGCGCTTGATCTGACGATCCAGTGCCGCAAACGCCTCGGGCTCTTCGGCTTCGAAACGCTCGGCCGCCTCCGTATCGACGCCGCCAAGTCGAAATACGGTCGTCGTGATATAGGTGCCGCCGACATGCGGCACACCCGCCGACGCCGCGACATCCAGGTCTCCCGTCGCGTCGATCACCACGTCGGCGAGGATCGCTTCACGGCCGCTCTTCGTCTCGCAGATCACGCCCTTCACCTGACCGTCCTCGACCAGCGTGCGCGAGAACCATGAATGCAGACGCAACTTGATGCCGAGCGATTCCACCATCTCCAGCGCGACGCGCTTCATCGCATCCGGATCGAACGCTGCGGCGAAACACACCGGGTGAGGCGTCTTCTGGCTGTGAAAGTCGAAGGTACCCCAGCGCCCCCACTTGCGATACGCGGCGGGGTCCTCGCCCCATTCGTCCGAGCGCGGGAACATTGCTAGCTTGCGCGCCGCCATCCGTTCGATGAAGGTCACGCAGACGCCGCGCACCGAAATTTCCTGCAGGTGGTTGTCCCACATGTCGTCGAGTACCAACACCATGCCGCCGGATGCGAGGCCGCCCAGGTGGTTGTAACGCTCCAGCAAAATCACCTCGGCGCCGTTGCGCGCCGCTCCAATCGCTGCCGACAGGCCTGCGGGACCGCCGCCGACCACCACGACGTTTGCCTTGGCCGCAACGCGCACATCGCGTGCGCTTTCCTGAATCGAATCGCTGATCATGTTCATTTGTCTCCTCTGAGAATTCGGATGTTTCGTGTTCGGTTCAATGCGCGTTTTCGGGCTGCCATCTGACAACCAGGCGCTCGATGATCGCGATCACCAGGAAAAACAGGCCGGACAGCACGGCGCTCATGATGATCGCCGTATACAGCAAGGCCGAATCGAAGCTGTAGGTCGCCTGGATGATCATTGCGCCGATACCTTGCGTGGCTCCGATCCATTCACCGACCACCGCGCCAATCACCGACATCGACGCGGCAATGCGCAATGCGGAGAAGAGATACGGCAACGACGCGTAGAGGCGCAGCTTGAAGAAGATTTCGCGCTTGCTTGCCGACAGAATCTGCATCAGTTCCATCGCCTGCGGGTTCACCGCCTGCAGCCCGCGAACCATGTTCACGAGCGTCGGGAAGAAACAGACAATCGCCGCGATCGTGATCTTCGGCTCAAGGCCGTTACCCATGATGAGGACGAGGATCGGCGCCTTCGCGACCACCGGAATCGAGTTGATCATCACGGCGACCGGATAGAAGATGTCCTGCAGCGTCTTGTTGTGCACGAAGACGGTGGCGATCAGGATCGCCGCCAGGTTGCCGAGCAGGAAACCTCCCGATGCCTCGATCGCAGTCGGCACCAGGTTCTGCAGCAGCACATCGCTCTTGCTGAAAAGCGTCTCCAGAACCAGGAGCGGCGACGGCGCAATGAACGGCTTCACATGAAAACCCGCCACGACCGCCCACCACGCGAACAGCAGGCCCGCAACGCCGAGCACCGGCAGGAGGCGCGCGCGGCACAGGCGCTGACGGCGACGCGCAAGCCAGGCCTCCGCTTCAGGGTCCGCCGCCTGGGACGACAGGTTCAATTGCATTTCGGACGTGGCCATCAGCAGGTCTCCAGTACGCGCCGCAGATAGGCAGCGAGTTCGACGAATTCACGGGTCTCGCGGATATCGAGCGTGCGATCTTCCGGCAGCCCGACCGGGACGATCTCCTTCACACGCCCGGGGTTCGCGGCCAGCATCAGCACCCGCTGGCCGAGAAACGCCGCCTCATAGATGCTGTGGGTCACGAAGAGCGTCGTGAGGCCCATCTCTTTCCAGACGCGGCGCAATTCTTCGTTCAGACGGTCACGCGTGATTTCATCGAGCGCGCCAAAGGGCTCGTCCATCAGCAGGACTTTCGGGTCGCTGACGAGAGCGCGCGCAATCGCGACACGCTGGCGCATGCCGCCCGACATCTCGTGCGGGTAAGCGTCCTCGCGCCCCTTGAGGCCGACGAGTTCGAGCAGTTCACGCGGGGTGGCCCGGCCCGCGCGTGCCTTGCCGCCCGCGACTTCAAGCGGCAACTGCACGTTCTGGATGGCCGTGCGCCACGGCAGCAACGCCGCATCCTGAAACACGAAGCCAATGTCCCGATGCTCACGAGCGACGCGGGGCGCCGCGCCGAGCACGCTGATCTCGCCTCTACTCGGTTTGATGAGGTCCGCAACGACTCGCAGGAACGTCGACTTCCCGCAGCCCGAGGGACCGAGGAGCGTGAGGAATTCGCCGGCCGCGACGTCAAGGCTCAAACCTTCGATCGCGGTGACGCTGCGCCGGTCGGTGAAGAAGCGCACGTTGATATTGCGGCAATTGATGGCCAGATGGGTGTCTTGCAGCGCGGCGACGGACGGGCCGGCCCCTTCCGCGCGCGGCGGATTCATAGTGGCACCATGCATGGATTACACCTTGAGGCGGGAGGAACGGGTAGCGTTGAGAACGTCCATCGTCATCACGTCATCGACCTTTGGCTGAGCTTTCTGGAACTGGCCCAGTTGACCGTACATCGTGATCTGCTCTTCCCAGACCTTCGCGTCCATCGTGCCCCAGCCCTGAGTCTGCGTGGTCTGGTCGAACGCGTAGCCCATCAGCGAATCGATCGCGATACGCTCGTCGGCGCGGTTCAGGTTCGGATATTCCTTGATGAGCAGATCGACAGCCTCGTCGCGATGGGCATTTGCGTAGAGCCAGCCACGCGCGGTTGCGCGCATGAAACGCGTAATGACGTCGGGATGATCCTTGAGTGTCGCGGTGTTCGCGTAGTACGGCAGCGCGTAAAGGCGCACGCCGGTGTCCCACAGGCGCAGGTCGACACGGTTCGCCCCGAGCGGCTTGAGCGCCGTGGTGCTGGTTTTCCAGCCGGTCACCGCATCAACCTGACCACTCAGAAGCGGCAACATGTCGGCGCCGATCGGCACGATGTTGACCTGGCTTTCCGGAATCTTGTTCTTCGCGAGCAGCGCCTTGAGCAGCACCATGCCCGTCGACTGGATACCGATACGCTTGCCGATCATGTCGTGCGGCGTGCGCACCGGATTCTTCCTGAGCGAAAAGAAACTGTAAGGATGCTGCTGCAACCCGACCGCGATGCACTTGATCGGCAAACCTTGCGAGACCGCCAGCATGATCGACGGGCTCGACGAAATCTCACCGGCCTCGGATCGGCCCGAGGCGACAATTGCGACGCCGTCAATGTTCGGGCCGCCCGGCTGGATGTGAAAATCGATTCCTTCCTGCTCGTAATAGCCGAGCCGCTTCGCCGTCACCTCACCGACCTGATTGCCGCCCGGAATCCAGCCCAGTTGCATGTTGACGGTTGCCCTGTCGCCCGCAAAGGCGCGCACCGAAAGCAGTGCGCCCGTTGCAGCCATGCCGCCCGCCGCGAGTGTCATCCGCAGCAAACGCCGACGTCCGGCATTTTCGATTACTGACATCATCTCCTCCGTTGGTCCTTCCTGGATACAAGGGGCCGGTCGTCTAACGCTCAGTGCTGCCGGTCAAATCGATTATTAAGAGCCAAAAGTGTCCCCGCAAGCATCAATTTTGAAGCTGAGCGATGCCGTAATTAGAGCACTCTGTCCGTTCGAGCTTTCTGACAAAGTGCCTACAGGCGTGCGCGATTCGTGCACCAGTTCGGCCTCGGCGCGCTAAAAATTCGATCACTGGTAGTCAAATTCAGTGCTAGCTGCCGCGAATTTTGTTCCGCAAGAATCGCCAGCAATCGCACCAGATTTGCATCAGCGTGCAGGGCGATTACCGAAAGGCAGTTGTAATGACGGGCAATTTAGATGCGGAAACGCATTGCTGAGCTGCCCATTAATCGGAGAAAGCTGGGACCGTCATCGGAGGAACAAATACTTCGCTGCACATTATCTTTGCTTCGCGCTCCTAATTAAAAATCAGCTTCAAGCCAGCCTCAAACCAGCCTCAAGTATTCGCTTTCACTTGCCCAAAACAAGCGTTCAAAGGAAATCATGAATCGACGCATCTTTGCTCTCGCCGCCATGGCTCTGTCCTGCCAGACGGCATCCGCCCAAAGCAGCGTGACCCTGTACGGCCTGATCTCGACGGGCATCGTCTATGCGAATAACCAGAAAGGAGCCGACAAGCAAGGCCACCCGACGTGGCAATTCGCGAGCGGCCCGATGCAGACGCCGCGCTGGGGGATGAAGGGTGTAGAGGATCTGGGCGGGGGCTTGAAAGCCATCTTCACGCTGGAAGGCGGCTACAGCGTGGCTACTGGCGCACTGTCGCAAGGCGGACGTGAGTTTGGCCGGCAGGCTTTTGTCGGCTTGTCATCGGATACCCTCGGGACGGTGACGCTAGGCCGTCAATACGACGAGGCAGTCACACTGTGTGTCTTCTCGTCGGCCTGTCAGTTCGCGGCGTACGGTGCGCACATTGGCGACAGTGATAATGTGTTCGACTCGTTCCGGATCAACAACGCGGTCCAGTACAAGAGCATTGACTACAAAGGTCTTCAGTTTGAAGGGCTCTACGGCTTTTCGAATAAGGCGGGCGGCTTCTCCGACAACAATGCCTATAGCGCCGCGGTGCAATATCGCAACGGGCCGCTGTCAGCCGGCCTGGCGTACCTTCAGGTCAATACGCCGAACGACGCCAACAACACAGCCGGCGCGGTGGTTGGCGACTACGGCTTCACGTCGCCATTCATCACGAATCCGGCAACTGCATCGGGTGTACGCAAGCAAAGAAT
>DASPZL010000479.1:0-10194 GCA_035636295.1 Paraburkholderia sp. | reverse complement strand
GCGCCCGGTCCAGATCGGCGATGCCGGCATGCGCCACCTTGCCGATGGGCTGGCCGGTGGCGGGGTTGACGACCTCGAGTGTCTTGCCGCTGGCGGCGTCGCACCATTCGCCGTTGATCAGAAGTCGGGTATCGGTATAGCTCGAAATGGCCATGCTGGGTTCCTGTATGTGGAAAAGCGATCGGCCGCGCGACCGTGGGGGCGATCGGATGAACCTGCGCGACCAGGGATGGACTGCCGATACCGATTATCTTATCTGATTGCGTGAAATCGCACCGGCGGATGCCCACGGGTGGTGCGCGGCACGCGTCTTGCGGCGCGAGTAGTCGCGGCGGCGGAAAAGTCATAGCGGAGGACACGGCGAGGTGTCATGGATGCAGTCACAGCGGCGTCGCGCAAAGAGGCGTAGAGTCAAGCCGCAGTAGCATGAGCCGGGGGATGTCCGCCGCCATCGACTATGCTGAAAGCACTGCGGCGCCAGTGCACGAAGCGCTGGTCTAATTCAGCGGACGAAAGACGGCAAATGCAGCCCCATCAACCCAGATGCACAGAGGAATCGACATGCCAACCGGTACAGTGAAGTGGTTCAACGACGCGAAGGGCTTTGGCTTTATCACACCCGATGATGGTGGCGAAGACCTGTTTGCCCATTTCTCCGAAATCCGCAGCGAGGGTTTCAAGTCGCTGCAGGAAAACCAGAAGGTCAGCTTCGAAATCAAGCAAGGACCGAAGGGCAAGCAGGCGGCGGATATCAAGCCGGTATGACCGTGACGGCCGGTTCGCCCGCTCAGGCGGGCGAGCCGGCGGTTTTCGTACAGCGGGGGGGAAACAGGGGGAAAAAGGCAACGCGTTTACATTCATGGCGCGAAACGCAAATTTCGTTATCCGTGGCCGAGGTCTGCGTGGACAAGGAAACCGCATATAAGGACATCACCGACAACGGCGGCGAACCCTACGCGAGGTTCTTTGCCGGGCAGAATCCCAATCATCCGCTCACGCCGTTCTGCCATCGCTACCTGTTCGAAAAGGACCTCGAAGCCAGAACGGCGAAACGCGAGGAAGAGCGCGGCTTCGCATTGAAATCGCTCGCGCAGATGGAGTCGTCGTCGCACGTCGCGCAAGCCGCGGCAAGTGCGTCGCGCGATGCGGCCGCAGCCGCGCATACGTCGGCGCTCGCGGCGCGCCGCTCGGCGTTCTGGACCATGATCGCGGCCATCGCGTCCGCGCTCGGCGTCCTGGTGAACGCCGCGCTCAATCTTGGCTGGCTCGACTGGGCAACGCATATTGCCCGGTGAGGTCGCGCGGCATGCGCATCGGGCCGCCTGCGCCGATCCTATACGCAAAAAAACGCTTCATCCAAAAGCCCGGCAATCGACATTCAAAACAGCCTCGCTCGCGAGCCGAGCGGAGCCCTGTGCTTAAGATTTCCTTCAGCTTTGCTCCGTACCATCTGCGCGTTTCCCCGCAACCCGCCCGCGACCGTGCGGGCCATGGTTCCGATAGTTTTCCGACAGAAAACTGAAAGCGCCGATCAAGCTTGCTGGAGCATTCATGAAAACCCTCTTCTTGCAGGCGCCGTCGTACGACGGCTTCGATGGTGGCGCGGGTTCGCGCTATCAGGCCAAGCGTGAAGTGCGTTCGTTCTGGTATCCGACGTGGCTCGCGCAGCCCGCCGCGCTCGTGCCCGATAGCCGTGTGCTCGACGCCCCCGCCGACGGCCTGTCCGTCGAAGCATCGCTCGACATTGCGCAGCAATACGATCTGGTGATCATTCACACCAGCACGCCATCCTTCCCCACCGATGCGCTCTTTGCCGAAGACCTGAAAAAGCGCAAGCCGTCGCTGCTGATCGGCATGGTCGGCGCGAAGGTCGCGGTCGATCCGCACAACTCGCTGACCGCGAGCGACGCAATCGATTTCGTCTGCCGCGAAGAGTTCGACTTCACCTGCCAGGAAGTGGCCGAAGGCAAGCCGTTCGCACAAGTCAAAGGTCTCAGCTATCGCGCGGCCGACGGCTCGATCGAGCACAACGAAGCGCGCCCGATCCTCGAGAACATGGACGAGCTGCCGTTCGTCGCGCCTGTTTATAAGCGCGATCTGAAGATCGACAACTACTTCATCGGCTATCTGAAACATCCGTACGTGTCGATCTATACGGGCCGCGGTTGCCGCTCGAAGTGCACCTTCTGCCTGTGGCCGCAAACGGTGGGCGGGCATCGCTACCGCACGCGCTCGGTCGAGAACGTGCTGGAAGAAGTGAAGTGGATTCGCGACAACATGCCTGAAGTCAAGGAGATCATGTTCGACGACGACACCTTCACCGACTTCAAGCCGCGCGTCGAGGAAATCGCCCGCGGCCTCGGAAAATTAGGCGTGACGTGGTCGTGCAACGCGAAGGCGAACGTGCCGTACGCGACGCTGAAGATCATGAAGGAAAACGGCCTGCGCCTCTTGCTGGTGGGCTACGAATCCGGCGACGACCAGATCCTGCTGAACATCAAGAAGGGTTTGCGCACCGACATCGCGCGCCGCTTCAGCGACGATTGCCGCAAGCTCGGCATCAAGATTCACGGCACGTTCATTCTCGGCTTGCCCGGCGAAACGCAGGACACGATCCAGAAGACCATCGCGTACGCGAAAGAAATCAATCCGCACACGATCCAGGTGTCGCTCGCCGCGCCGTATCCGGGCACGACGCTCTACAACCAGGCAGTGGAGAACGGCTGGCTCGAGGAGAACAAGGTCATCAATCTCGTCAGCAAGGAAGGCGTGCAACTCGCGGCGATCGGCTATCCGCACCTGTCGCGTGACGAGATCTACCATCAGCTCGAGAACTTCTATAAGCGCTTCTATTTCCGTCCGTCGAAGATCTGGGAAATCCTGCGCGAAATGCTGACAAGCTGGGACATGATGAAACGGCGCCTGCGTGAAGGTGTCGAGTTTTTCCGCTTCCTGCGCGCGCATCAAGCGTGAGCGCCGCGCATTGGCTCGCTGTCACGCTAACCTATGCGTGCGCGGCGAGTGCCGCGTTCGGCATCGGCTATACCGTGCTGGCCGGCGCGCTGATCGGGCGGTTCTTCGCGCGAGCGGTGTCCGAGCCGACCAGTTTTCCGCCGCTCACGATCGTCAAACCGCTGCATGGCGACGAGTGGGCGCTGCTCGCCAATCTGTCGAGCTTTTGTCAGCAGAATTATCCGGGGCCGGTGCAATTCCTGTTCGGTGTGCACGATTGCGCGGACCCCGCGTTGCAAACCGTCGACGATCTGCGGCGGCTTTATCCCGAGGCGGACATTACCGTGGTCGCCGACGCGCGTCTCTACGGCCCGAACCGCAAGATCAGCAACATTCTGAACATGCTGCCGCAAGCGCGGCATGACGTGCTGGTATTCGCCGACAGCGACGTGAGCGTCGGGCCCGATTATCTGCGCCATGTGATCGGCGAATTGCAGAAGCCCGGCGTGGGGCTCGTCACCTGCGTGTACCGTGGACAGCCCGATCCGGGTTTCTGGCCGCGTCTGTCGGCCAAGGCCACCAACTACCAGTTCCTGCCCGGCGTGGTGACCGGCCTTGCGCTCGGTCTCGCGCGTCCGTGTTTCGGGCAGACGATCGCGATGCGGCGCGACACGCTCGAGAAAATCGGCGGCTTCACGCCGTTCGTGCGGCATCTGGCCGAAGATCACGCAATCGGCGAGGCGGTGCGCATGATCGGCGAGAAGGTGGTGATTCCGCCGTTCACGATCGCGCATGCCTGCGTGGAATCGAGCGCGACGCAACTGATCGCGCACGAACTGCGCTGGAGCCGCACGATTCGTCGTATCGATCCGCTCGGCCACCTCGGCTCCGCGCTGATTCATCCGTTTGCTTTCGCGCTGCTCACCGTCGTGTTCTCAGATGGCGCTTCGTGGGCGTGGCCGCTCGCGATGGCCGCGATGTGCGCGCGGCTCGGGTTGAAACTGCTGTCCGACCGCGCGTTGCAGCAGGCGCATCGTGATCTATGGCTGTTGCCGTTATGGGATATCGTATCGTTTGGGATTTTCGTGGCGAGCTTCGGGTCGTCGCGCGTCATCTGGCGCGGTGTCAGCTTCAAGGTGGACGGCGACGGCCTGCTGTCCGCGCAGGACGAATGATGGACGAACGGCAGGTTGGGTCCGCAATGATGCACGAGTATGTCGAGGAAAGTGGCGGCGGCGAGGCAAGGGGAATGAAGCACGCACATGAGGTGGCCGCGTGTTGAAGCATCTTGGCCGCATGGCCGCGCTAGCCGGCTTGCTGGTGTCGCTGTGGCTCGTCTGGCAGGACAACCCCGGCGCCGTGCTCGGCGCGTTGCGCGTGGCCGGCGCAGGGCTTCTGTTGGCGGCGCTCGCGCACGTGCTGCCGATGCTCGCGAATGCCTGCGACTGGCGCTCGCTGATTCGCGGCGCCAACCGGCCGGGCATCGCCGGCATGCTGCATCTGGTGTGGGTGCGCGAATCGGTGAACAGCATGCTGCCGGTGGCGCGCATCGGCGGCGAAGTGGTGTCGTTCCGCATGCTTAAGCGCTGGGGTGTCAGGCCGTCCACGGCGGTGGGCAGCATCATCGTCGATATGCAATTGACGGTGATCAGCCAGTTGCTGTTCACGATGGTTGGCATCGGCTTTCTGTTCGCGCATGCGCACTCCGGCACGCTGCGGCTCGCCGGGCAACTGGCGTGGGGCGTGGTAGTGCTCGCGCCGCTGCTGGTGCTATTCGCGCTCGTGCAGCACGCGAGCCCGTTCGAGCGCATCACGCGCGTGCTCAATCGCATGACGAGCGGCAAGCTCGCCGCGCTCGTCGGCCAGTCGGCGCAAATCGACCAGGCGATCAAGCTGATCTGGCGCCGGCGCGGCGTGGTGCTGCGGTATCTGTTCTTCTGGCAACCGCTGCAGTGCGTCCTGACGTCGCTGGAAATCTGGCTCGCGCTGTACTTTCTCGGCGTGCAGGTCACGTTCGTCGAGGCGGTGGTGATCGAGTCGCTGATCCAGGCAATCAGCAGCGCGGCTTTCTTCGTGCCGGGCGGTCTCGGCGTGCAGGAGGGCGGCTTCATTCTGATCGGCGGGGCGCTGGGCCTCGATCCGTCCACCTGCCTTGCGCTGGCCGGCGCGAGGCGTATTCGTGACTTGCTGATCTTCGTGCCTGGACTCATAGCGTGGCAGTTCGCCGAGTCGATCAATCGCCTGCCCAGGCGTTCTGAACGGGCAGGGCGCGCGGAACTGGCGGATTAACGCGCGGCAGGCGAGGCTGGCCGGCGCCGAACCCCCTCAGTTCGCTGGCGCATAAGCGGGAAACGACACCTCGACTGCGAGACCGCGTTCGCCGATGCCCGTTCCCAGTTGCAGGCTCGCGCCGAAATGTTCCGCGATACGCGCGACGATCGAGAGGCCGAGGCCGCTGCCGGTAGCCTGATTGCCGCTCGCGCGAAAAAACCGGCTCGTCAGACGAGCGAGGTCACCGTGCGCGACGCCGTGACCGTCGTCGCGCACGGTGACTTGCACGCGATCCGCGACATGCCGCACCGCCACTTCAATGCTGCCGCCGGCGCGCCCGTACTTGATCGCGTTATCGAGCAGATTGTCCAGGAGGATGCCGATCAATACCGGCTCCGCATGGATCTCGGCGAGCAGGTCGCCGGTGAGCGTGACGCTGATGTTTTTCTGCTCCGCGTTGCGTGCGTTGGCAAGCAGCGCGTCTTTCGCTACTGCCGCCGGCCTGAGCGCCGCCGTCGATATTTTTTCGTGCAGGTCCAGACGCGCGAGCAGCAGCAACTGCTCCGCGAGCCGCGCGCTGCGATCGACGCCTTGCACCACGCGTTCCATCGCGAGCCGTTGCAACCCGGTGTCCGTCTCGGCCAGCGCGACTTGCGCCTGCACCTTGATTGCGGCGAGCGGCGTTTTCAGTTCATGGGCGGCGTCCGCGGTAAATGCGCGCTCACGCTCCAACGAATGCAGCAAACGCGATAGCAGCAAATTGATTGCATCGACGAGCGGCCGCACTTCGGTCGGCGCGCGGCCGATGTCGACCGGCTCCAGCCGGTTGACGTCGCGCGAACGGATCGCGCTCGAGAGGACCTTGAGCGGCGCGAGACTCCAGCCGATGCTGAACCACACCAGCAGCGCCAGCACCGGCAGCGCGATCAGCGTGGGGCGGGCGATGCGGCTCGCGACGCCGCTCACGAGATCGCTGCGCGTATTGGCCGGTTCGAATACGCGTACGGAGTGGCCGAGCGCGGTGTCACGTAACGTGAACGAGTGGTACATCTGGCCGCCGAGCGTGATGGTTCGAGCGCCGCTTGTGGACGGCACAGGCAGATCCCACGCGCTGAGCGCGTGCAATTGCGGGCTGCCTGCCAGCACCGCGCCGTTCGGGCCGCGAACCTGGAAGAGCGCGTCGCGCGGTAGGGTGTCGTCGTCGTCGCTGTCATTGGCGCCGGGTTCGCCGCCTCTTTCTTCCTCGCGCACGTCGATGCGCGCATTGGCGAGCGTGATCAGATTGCGCTCGTCGAGCAACGCGAGGATTTGCGCGAGTTCCGCGAGGCGGGCCTCTTCCCATTCGCCGACTTCGCGCGTGGCCTGACGATAGCTCGACATCAGTGCGATGCCCCAAACCAGCACGATGCTGGCGAGCACCAGCAGCATCAGGCGCCGGCGGATCGACGCAGCCATTACTCTTTCTCCATCACGTAGCCGATATTGCGCACGGTTCTGATCAACCTGGCGCCGAGTTTTTTGCGCAGATTGGACACGTGCACTTCGATCGCATTGCTTTCGATTTCTTCCTGCCACCCATACAAACTTTCTTCGAGGCGCGAGCGCGACTGGGGGATGCCCTGATTGGTCAGCAACTGCATCAGGATCGCCCATTCACGTGAAGTAAGGGGCACGCGCGAATTGCCGAGTTCGGCGCTTTGCGTCACCGGATTGACCGTCAGATCCTGATAGCGGATCACTTCGACGCTGCGGCCTTGTGCGCGGCGCAACAGGGCGCGGCAACGTGCGATCAGTTCCGTCAGATCAAAGGGCTTGCCGAGGTAATCGTCAGCGCCTGCTTCGAGGCCGTCGACACGATCGGCCACCGTGCCTCTCGCGGTCAGCACCAGGACAGGTACGTTCTTGCCCGCATCACGTAGCCGCTTCAGCAGTTCCATGCCCGACACTCTGGGCAAACCGAGATCGAGTACCACCAGCTCATAGACGGTGGTGTCGAGCGCGAGACCGGCCTTATGGCCGTCGCACGCCCAGTCGACGGTGAACCCGGCATGACGAAGTCCCGCTTCGACACCGTAGCCGATCAGGTCGTCGTCTTCTACGAGGAGTACACGCATGGCTCAGTAATTCCGTTTCATCGTTGTATGTGGTGGTGACAGCTTTCGGACAAAGACAATGCTGTACTCGCGAAGTTAAAGCATCCTGCTCTCTACCCGCTTTATACGCCTTCTTCCTTAAGATTTCCTTCAGCTTGAATCGATACTATCGCGGCTCAACATGCACGGCTCCACGGTCACGATAGTGCGCGAGGCCACGCCGTGTTGTCAGATCATCGAAACCCAATCGTAAGCACATCGATGGAATGCACGGCCGGCTCTTTTTCACCGACGAATCGCGCCGATGAATGGCGTTGTGCATCTCCTCAGGCACGAGACCGAGCCATGAAGTCAGTCACCGTCGACATGCTGCGGGCCCATCTGATGGTGGCCTCGCTCACGGCCATGGGCGCCGAGGTGATGGCGTGGCTGGCGCTGCTGCTATTGCCGGTTTCCCAGCAGGCTTTCTGTTCCACAACGTTCCGGCTGCTCGCGATCACGTTGATCGTTAGCGGCGTGATCGTGACGCGCCGGTTCGCGCATGCCGCATTCGAACTCGCCATTCAGAGCCGACATGCCACGGTTGGCAGCCGGGCCGCGTGGCCCGTCGCAGTCGCGGCGAATTGTCCACGGCGCTGGCTCGTCGTTCTTCATCTGCGTTTGACCGGCAGGCCGTTCTTGCTGGCCGGGCACTGACGGAATCGGGCAATGGCGGCGCACGCATTGACGGCATGCCAATGGGTCCTGCTCGCCGGCTGCGCGGGAGCGTCGCTCTACGCGATGGTGGCGGCCGTGGCGATGCCGTGCCACGCAACGCGGCGATGCAGGGCCGTGCGCCGCGGTAATGACGATGATACGGACAGCAATGCCTTCGAGGTCTCGCGTTTCCCCCATTCGTTCGTGAATGCCGGCGTCAGCGTATTGAAACCGTTGTGCGGCGCCGAGCCACGTCTCTACGAAAATCTTCAGACCTTCTGTGAGCAGCGCCACGCGCATTTTCAACTGGTGCTCGGCGTATCTTCGCCCGACGATCCCGCGATCGCCGTGGTGCGCCGTTTGCAGGCTGCTTATCCGATGCACGACATCGAGTTGGCGATCGATACGCGCGTGCACGGCAGCAATCTCAAGGTCAGCAATCTGATCAACATGGCGGAGCACGCGCGCCATGATGTGATCGTGATCGCCGATAGCGACATTGCCGTCGACGCTGATTATCTCGACACAGTGGCCGCGCCGCTCGCGAATCCGCGCGTGGGGGTAGTCACCTGTCTTTACGTGGCGCGGGGCATCGGCGGTTTCTGGCCGCGTGTGGGCGCGCTCTTCATCAACGAGTGGTTCGCGCCCTCGGTGCGCGTCGCGCATGCGGCAGGTTCGCGCCGCTTCGGTTTCGGCGCGACGCTGGCCCTGCGGCGCGCGACGCTCGAGCGTATCGGCGGTTTCGAGGCGCTGAAAAACTGTCTCGCGGACGATTATTGGCTCGCTGAACATGTGCGCGCGTTGGGACTGCGTACGGTGCTCTCACGCGTGATGGTGTCCACCGATGTCATCGAGCCGACGTTTCCCGCGTTGTGGCAGCGCGAAACGCGCTGGCTGCGCACGATCCGCTCGGTGAACCCGCTCGGCTTCGCGTTCCTGTTCATCACGTTCCCGACGCCCTGGCTCGTCGCCGGCGCGTGGCTCACCGGCAGCCTGGCGGCGGGCCCGTTAGACGGCGCACATGGGTGGGCGGCGCTGGCAGGCGCGGCGAGCACGGTGCTCGGAATCGCGGCGCGCCTGTTGCTGCATCTACGCGCAGCGCATCACGAGCGCACTTTCTGGCGCGACTTGCCGCTCGTGCCGTTGCGCGATATGTTGCTGGCTTTGCAGTGGCTCACCGGCGCGTTCGGTTCGCACGTGATGTGGCGCGGCGCGCGCGTACCCGTCGAGGCATCCGTGTCGGCGGCACACAGGGGGCGGTTGAACGTGATGGACGTGATGGAGACTTCGGATGGCGGCTAAGCCGGGCGGGCTGATCGTGACCGCCGACGATTTCGGCTTGCATGCCCGGGTGAACCAGGCGGTCGAGCGAGCCCATCGCGACGGCGTGCTGACGGCCGCGAGCCTGATGATCGGCGCACCCGCCGCAAGCGACGCGGTGGCGCGCGCCCGCGCGTTGCCGCAACTGCGGGTCGGCCTGCATCTGGTACTGGCGGACGGCGACGCCGTGACGCCGCGTGCCGGCATTGCGGCGCTTCTCGACGAGCACGGCCGCTTCGACGACAACATGGTGCGAGACGGGATACGGTTTTTCTTTTTACCGCATGTGCGCAAGCAACTGGCGCGGGAGATTCGCGCGCAGTTCGAGGCTTTTGCGGACACCGGTTTGACGCTCGATCACGTCAACACGCACAAGCATTTTCATCTGCATCCGACGGTGCTCGGGTTGATTCTGGAGATCGGCCGGGAGTATGGGATGAAAGCGATGCGCCTGCCGTTCGAGGCTGGCGCTCCGTTTTGGCTGAAGCCATGGATCGCAAGGGTGCGGGCCCGGTTGGATCGCGCCGGAGTCGTCCACAACGATTATGTGGTCGGGATTGCGGGGAGTGGGCGCATGGACGAGGCCGCGTGGCTTGCCGCGCTTGCCGGTTTGCCGCAGGGCGTTGGGGAGATCTATTGCCATCCCGCCCTCGCCGGCGATCGCGCTTTGAGTCATGGCATGCGCGACTATCGGCACGCGGACGAGTTGCAGGCGCTTTTGTCGCCGAAGGTGGCCGCCGCGATTCGGGGGCTGGGGGTCAGGGTCGGCGGATTTGGTGACGTGCTGAGGGAGT
This sequence comes from Paraburkholderia sp., assembly GCA_035636295.1. Taxonomy (GTDB): domain Bacteria; phylum Pseudomonadota; class Gammaproteobacteria; order Burkholderiales; family Burkholderiaceae; genus Paraburkholderia. Next base: position 68 of record DASPZL010000479.1, on the reverse strand, counting down.
AGGTGTCTTTTTTTGCCTGCTCGGCGGGGTATGTCCCGTGTTACGGCACACAAACATAAACCGCCGAG
>DASPZL010000478.1:0-2848 GCA_035636295.1 Paraburkholderia sp. | reverse complement strand
CGCTTTGCCGCATGGGAATCGGTTCCAGCGCCTGAGTCATGTAGATTTTGCGGCGGCGGCCCTCGCGTCGCGCGTCACGGCGGTGCACAGCCGTCAAAAAAACGGACGCGTCGGCATGCGCATTGCTGCAACGGGTGTATCAGGTTCAAGCGTTTGCAAGGTGCAATGGAGAATGCCCCTGCGTGGAGCGGGGGCGGCGCGCGCTCGGGCTTGTCGTCCGCATGTGGTACTACAATCTTGCGACCTGTTATGAAATGCGGGAGGCGTAGCTTCAAGGAGCAGCCGTGATTAACCTGGATGAGGCGCGCGAGTCGATGGTTGAGCGTCAGATCGCCGGGCGGGCTATCGGCGATCCGAATGTGGTTGCCGCGATGCGGCGCGTGCCGCGAGAAGAGTTCGTGCCGGCGCATCTGCGTGAATTCGCTTACGACGACACGCCGTTGCCGATCGCCGAGCAGCAGACCATCTCGCAGCCATACATCGTGGCGCGCATGATCGAGGCGGCGCAATTGCGTCCGGGTGATCGCGTACTCGAGATCGGCACCGGATCGGGTTACGCCGCTGCCATCGCCGCCAGCATCGCGGCGCATGTCGATACGGTGGAGCGCCACGCGGCGCTCGCGCAATCCGCACGCGAAACCCTCGAGCGGCTGGGCATCGGCAACGTCACGGTGCATACCGGAGACGGCACGCACGGTTTGCCGGAAGGCGCGCCATATGACGCGATCTTCGCATCGGCCGGCGGCCCGCATGTGCCGCAGGCGTGGCGCGCGCAACTCGCGCTCGGCGGACGGCTCGTGATGCCGGTGGGTAACGAGCGATATCATCAGCGGCTCGTGAAAGTTGTACGCCGCACGGAACACGACTACGACGAGCGGACGCTCGGCGCCGTGATGTTCGTGCCGCTCATCGGCGATGACGGCTGGCCGGCGGAAGACTCGACGGCTCTCGATCCGCCCGCCGTCACCGGCAGCCAGACGGAACAATCCCGTGCGCCGGACGATCTGGCCGCGGCGATCCGCGCCGCCGCGGAGCCGTTTGCCGACATCGAGTCCGGGATACTGGGCCATTTCGCCGACCGCTTCGCCGCGAGGCGCGTGGTCCTGCTCGGCGAGGCGAGCCATGGTACTTCGGAGTTCTATCGTCTGCGCGCAGCTATCACGCGGCGGCTGATCGAGGAACACGGGTTTTCGATCGTAGCGCTGGAAGCGGACTGGCCCGACGCGGCGGCGCTGGACAGGTACGTGAGACATCGGCCGCCCGCAAGCGGTAGAGCGGCGCCATTCCAGCGTTTTCCGACGTGGATGTGGCGCAATACCGACGTAAAGGCGTTCACCGACTGGCTGCGCGGTCATAACGCCGATCTGCCGCACGAGCGTCAGACGCGTCTTTACGGGCTCGATATTTATAGCCTCTCCGAGTCGATTGCCGCGGTTTTGCACTACCTTGATTCGATCGATCCCGCTGCGGCTCGCATTGCCCGCGAGCGCTACGGATGCTTCGGTCCATGGCAAAAGGACCCGGCCGTGTACGGACGCGCGGCGCTCAAGGGCGGCTACGCGCAATGCGAGGAACACGTCGTCGCCCAATTGCAGGATCTACTGAGAAATCGGCTCGACTACGCAGAGCATGACGGCGAAACCTTCTTCGACGCGTCGCAGAACGCGCGCCTCGTCGCATCGGCCGAGCGGTACTACCGCGCCATGTATTACGGCGGCGCGCACAGCTGGAACCTGCGCGACACGCATATGTTCGAGACACTGCGCCATACACTCGACGCACGCGGCTCCGACGCACGCGCGGTGGTGTGGGCGCACAACTCGCACATCGGCGACGCCGGCGCGACGGAGATGGGACGTATCCGGCAAGAGATCAATGTAGGCCGGCTGTGCCGTGAACATTTCGGCGATGAGGCGGCGCTGATCGGCTTCGGCACGCACGCGGGCACCGTCGCCGCAGCAAGCGACTGGGACGGTTTGATGCAGGTGAAGGAAGTGCGTCCGGCGCTGGATGACAGCTACGAACACTGGATGCACCGTGCGGGGCCGCCGCAATTTCTTCTGGACCTGCGTCCCGGCGTGCATGACGCCTTGCGGGAGCGGCTGAGGCAACCGCTGCTGGAGCGCTTCATCGGTGTGATCTACCGGCCGGACACTGAGCGTTACAGCCACTATGCACAAGCGTCGCTTTCGGATCAGTTCGACGCCTATGTCTGGGTGGACCGCACGAGCGCCGTCCAACCGCTTCTCACGCCGACGCGCGAAGGCACGCCCGATACTTTCCCGTTCGGCGTGTGATTATTCCGATGGCCGCAAGCCGCAGCGTTGTCAGCGCGACAGCAACGAGACGGTCGCGATGCCGAGGACGGTCATCACGAGCGACGCGCCCACGTGAATGACGATCTCGCCCGCGGCCCAGCCGAGCCGGCCGTCCTGCAGGCGCTGCACAACTTCGGCTGAAAAAGTCGAGAAAGTCGACAGGCCGCCCATCATCCCGGTGATGACAAAGAGCCGCCATTCCGGTGCGATCTGCGGCGCGCGCGCGAACCCCGCGACCGCGACGCCGATGATGTAGCCGGCGATCACATTGGCGGCGAACGTGCCGAGCGGCAAGCTGGTGAACAAGCCGTTCAGGCGGATGCCGAGAAACCAGCGGAACAGCGAGCCGAGCGCGCCGCCGACGGCGACCGCGAGAATGGACCAATACATGGGAAGAGGCCTGGCAAAACCGGAAGGTCGACAAACCGGGCTGAGCGGGCGACGCGATGCCGCGTCCGCAGTCATCCGGGCGAAGCAGGCATCATCAGCCACAAGGGCGGTTAATGGAGAATGCCATCTCCAGCGCGCAA
>DASPZL010000477.1:0-61255 GCA_035636295.1 Paraburkholderia sp. | reverse complement strand
CCCGCCGGCCACCCATCCACGGCCTACCTCTATCAGCCCAAATTCTGAGCACCCGGATAAAGAAAGCGCCGCAAAAGCCGTTATGCGAGCTATGCAGCGCAGATTGCAGCCCTTCCCAATTCCGAACTCAACGTCCTGTCCAAGCTGATAATGAACCGTCTGACACTGAAACAGAAGTTGTCGATCCCGTTGCTCCTCTGCTGGGTAGCGCTCCTGATCGTCACCGTTGTGAACGCGTTGGAAGCGCGTAGCGCTCAAATGGACGCACGGCGCGCGGATCTGGCCGATGTCACCGACATGGCGGTATCGATCGTCGCCGACTACGCAAAGCAGGCCGACGCCGGCAAGCTCTCCGTCGACGAAGCGAAACAGCAGGCGATCGCCCGCGTCGATGCGCAGCGCTATGGCACATCCGGCTATGTGACGATCGTGCGCGGCGATTCGGTGATGATCACGCATCCGATGAGCCCAAAGCTGAACGGCAAGGACATGAGCGGCTTCCGCGACGCCAAGGGCAACGCGCTGTATCACGACATCGCCCAAGCCGGCGGCTCGGCGGCGGGTGCCGGATATCTGCGCTATTGGTGGCCGAAACCCGGCGAAACGGCGCCGAGCGAAAAGATCGGCTACGTGAAGCGCTTCGGCCCGTGGAATTGGGATTTCATCGCCGGCGCCTATATGGACGACATCCAGGCGCAATTCTACGCAACCCTCGGACGTTCGGCCGGCATGCTCGTGCTGTTAGGCGTGCTCGTGTCGTTCGTGGCTTCGCGCGTGGTGCGCAACGTGTCGCGTTCGATCGGCGGCGAGCCTTCCAGCGCCGCAGCCATCGCAATGCAGATCGCCCAAGGCGATCTCGCCACCCGCATCGACCTGCGCCGCGACGACACGTCGAGCCTGCTGTTCTCGTTGCGCGAGATGCGCAATCAGCTCGCCGGCACCGTCGCCCGAATCAAGACCTCCGCCGAGACGATCACCGTCGCCTCGAAAGAAATTGCGGCGGGCAACCTCGATCTGTCGAGCCGCACCGAGGAGCAGGCAGCTTCGTTGCAGCAAACCGCCGCCAGCATGGACGAACTCACCAAGACCGTCACGCAGAATGCCGACAATGCGGCGACCGCGTCGGAACTGGCGACCGATGCATCAAACATCGCCGCGCGCGGCGGTCAGGTGGTCAACGACGTGGTCGAGAAGATGGCCGGCATCACCGAGAGTTCGCGCAAGATCGGCGAGATCATCAGCGTGATCGAAGGCATCGCGTTTCAGACCAATATTCTCGCGTTGAACGCGGCGGTGGAGGCGGCGCGCGCCGGCGAAGAGGGCCGCGGCTTCGCGGTGGTCGCGGGCGAAGTGCGCAATCTTGCCCAGCGCAGTGCGACGGCGGCCAAGGAAATCAAGGTGCTGATCGATCAATCGGTGGCGCAAGTCGGCGAAGGCTCGACGCTGGCCGGCAGGGCGGGCAGCACGATCGGCGAGGTGGTGGACGCGGTGCGCCGCGTGACGGCGATCATCAACGAAATCTCGGCGGCGTCGAAGGAACAGAGTTCGGGCATCGGCGAAGTCAATCTTGCGATCCGGCAGATGGACGACGTCACGCAGCGCAACGCCGCGCTCGTCGAGCAGGCCGCGGCCGCAGCCGGCTCGCTCGATGAGCAGACGGAACGGCTCCGACATGCCGTTGCCGTTTTCAAGGTCGAACAGGATGCGTGATTGAGCGGGACACTTTCCGGCCCGATCGAACGAGGCCGTCACCGGATAGCCGGTGACGGCCTTTGTGTTTTTGTGCGCGACGAGGGAGGTCCCGATCGATCTAAACGGCGCGGGTGTCGCTCTTTCGCGTCACCGGCCGCTCCAGGATAGCGTCGGTCCCGAACAGCGCGAAAGCGATGTCGGCCAGTACGCCCGACTTCTTCCAGCGCAGGTAATAGCGATGCGCGGTCTGATAGGGCGGATAGTGTTCGGGCATCGCGCTCCAGGGCGCGCGCGCATGCAGCACCCACATCACGCTGTTCACCACACGGCGGATATCGATGCTGGGACGGCCGCGTCGCGGCCCGTGGTCCTTCATTTCAGGCAGGAGCGGCACGATGCGATGCCATTGCTCGTCGGTCAGATCCTGGGCAGCCGGCGAACGAGCCGATGAGTTTGAAGCGGAAGTATCCATGCGGTAACAACGCGCGGCTGCAGCACACGTGCTGGCGTCGCCGCGAAAATGTGGTCTATGAATCGATGGCCCTGAGACTAACCCAAGCTCGCTTTCGCGAAAGTTAATTCTTGTCAGACGGGTAAGAGCGATACGGGACGATCGACTTCGACAAGTTGTCGGGTGCTGCCTCGGTCGAATTGCCGGGCAGGAACAATCAGACCGGCGTTGCACTCGGTCTGCGTACGATTTTCTGATTCAGTCAGACAGGTTCCGATAGGGGTCGTGCAAACCGCGCGCCCATAAAAAAGGTGCCGCGAACGGCACCTTTTTGTACAACAACAAGCAGCCTCTGCTGAAGCTTAGAAGCGGTGACGCAGACCGACCGTAGCAGCCGTCTGGTTCTTCGACGACGACGGCAGTTGCGTCACGTCGCCGCTGTAGATCGAAGCGACACCGCCGTCGCCCATTGCGTGCTGGTACACGGCTTGAGCGTAGACGTCCGTACGACGCGACAGCGAGTAGTCAGCCTGCAGGCCGATCTGGTGGTAACGCACCGACTCCGAACCACCGTTCGCGCCAACGCCATAACCCTTGCCGTCAGTGAACGTGTAGGCAACGCCCAGGCCCAGAGCCGGGGTCACGTTGTACTTACCGTTGACTTCGTAGTTGTTAGCGCGCAGCGATTGTTGTGCGCCAGCGACGTTGTCGATACGCGATTGCGTCCATGCCAGACCGACTGTAGCCGGACCGAACGAGTACGAACCTGCTGCGCCGAATTCACGCTGACGGAAGTTGCCGGTGAAGCCCATAATCGAGCCGTCCGAAGCACCGCCGTTGCTTGCCGTGCCCGCTGCGTTCGTTGCACCCGGATTGTTCTGCTGTGCGTAAGCAGCGCCCAAACGCAGACCTTGGTACTGGTATGCAGCACCAACGCTGTATTCCCGGTTGTTCGCGAATGCGCCAGCCTGGTTCGAGAAGCCATACGTGCCGCCGAACGTGAAGCCGGCGTAGTTAGCGCTCGAGTACTTGATCGAGTTGTTGACTGCGAAGCCGCCGTTCGTGCTCAGGTTGTCGTTGTTGAACGGATGCGCGAAGTACGTACCGCCCCAGCTGCCCGTTGCGGTCAGCGGTGCCAGGTAGTCTTGTGCTGCGTCGTATTGACGACCCAGCGTGACCGAACCGAACCGGTCGCTCGACAGGCCGACGAACGCTTGACGGTTGAACATGCCGTTGTTGTTAGCGAACTTGCCGTTGTTGATGTTGAAGCCGCTTTCCAACGTGAAGATTGCCTTCAGACCGCCGCCCAGGTCTTCCGAGCCACGCAGACCGAACATGCTTTGGTTGATGCCGCCGCTACCTGCTGCCCATTTTGCGTCGTGGTTAACGTTGCTGGTGTAGGTCAGGCCCGCGTCCAGCAGACCATACAGGGTCACGCTGCTTTGTGCGTGAGCGACGGAAGCGAACGATGCGGCAACCGCAACGACGATGAGACTCTTTTTCATGCGTGGGACTCCAGGTTCGATGAATTATGTGGGGAGCAGACCTGCCTCAACGGCGCATGCACCACGCGCCGCCGCCCTGTTCGCTGAACCGTTTCGGATCAGCCGGGCACCCCTTGAAACGAAGCGTGAGTGTAGGTGGACACCCTGGTATCGATGCCTGCAATTTCCACAACACGATCTTTCGAATTTAGCAATAATCCCTTTGCCGTCGGCAATAAGTCTTTGTTTTTCAGGCATTTATCGCAAAATCCAATGCGCGTCGCACTTGCCTTAGTCGTAAATTGTTTGCAACTAATCAATATAAAAGTTGTGCAGATGCAACAGTACTTTAATACGGCCGACTTAATCGGACCGGAGCAATCAGCGGTGAAAACGGCAAATCGTTAAAAAATGTAGCAATTACCCAAGGCCGTCCCAAGCTCAGCGTAAGTTTATTTTAGAAAAATGGGAACTTAATATACTTAATGCAGTCATCACTTGTCAGAAACGAGCGCGATGTACCTCCGCCATTAGCTGGCGCCTGATGAATAGATTCCAGTTCGCACTCTATGTGATTGCCGGTTGCAATTTGATTATTGATCGCACGGTCGCCTTGGCCGCGCCAATAAAAAACCGCCGTTAAGGCGGTCTACATATTCTTAGCAAAGGTGCGCTAGTAGCAACTTTCCGAAGCAAAATGCGCTGAAGAGGTGAAAGCCTTCAGCACGGGCGTTGCCCGAAGGTGAACTGCGGCGCCGGCCGCCGCGCGACAAGGACCTGCGCTGAAAGCGGACGGCAGACATCGAACAGCCTTCCTGATTCCTTTAACGGCGCTGCCGTACCTTTTTTACACGGAGTTTCCCGGTTCTGTCGCAATAAAGCCATCTTGATGAACAGACCCGAAATGACAAGACTGCTCACATAACCATCGAATAAAACTGCTCGGCGGCGAACGGATGGGTTCCATTCCTGATTTTCATCCGCTGAACAGGAAATCAACGGTTTTGCCCGCCTTGTCCACCGCCCGGTAGAGGTACTTCCACTGACCTTTGACTTTGATAGACGTTTTGTCCATCCGCCAGCTGTTATCTACCGGCTGCCCGCGACAAAACCCCGTTTCACGCGGTGGCCAGCGCGTCGCGCAACGCGGCCGCCACGTCGCGATGCGCGACTTGCGCCTCGGGTATCACGCGTCCCATCGAGAAGAAGCCGTGGATCATGCCGGTATAAAAGCGTGCGTCGACGCTTCAGGGCCGCAGCCCTTTGCCGAGCCCGAGCTTTTCCGCAGCTTCGTGCGCGTCGATCACCATCGCCGCGATCTCGCCGACTGTCACGCGCAGCGCCGTCGCGCGCGCCCGCATGTGTTCGTACGCTTCGTTCTCGCCGAGCCGGTTGACGTCGCCCAGAATGCGAACTGCGCGTTCGATGTGGCGCCGCGCCTTGATCGCATCTTCGAGTTTGCCTATCTTGTTCTGCAAACGCTGCTGATAGCCCGACGACGCACGCGCCAGCACCAGCGTGCTGAGAATCCCGGTCGACCGGTAAGGTTTTGTAATCACGCCATGTGCCTGGGTATCGACCAGCATTTTCAGCGCAGTGGGATTCTCGTAGTCGGACAGTGCGATTAGCGTGGCTTGCGTATCGGCCGCGCACCAGTTGCCGGCGCTGCGCGTTTCGGGGCCGACGAGGAACAGCACCGCGTCCGCATCGGCCGGCAGGTGCGCGGGAAACGGCCACAACACACGCACCGGACAACCGATGCGGCGCAACTGTTCCTCGAGCACGGCACGATCGTCACCGGGTGGATGAATCACGATCACGCGCAGCGTGCGCAGATCGTCGAACAGCCGGCGGGCCCACGAATTCATCGCGCTTCCCCGTCGAGCCAGAAGGCTTCAAAACCGTAGGACACCAGATAAGGGTCAGGTTTGACCGGACCGCGGCCCTCCCACACGATGTCGAACAAACCATCGGGACGGCACACGGCAATGCGCGGCGTCAGCACCGCGTGATTGTTTTCCGGGTCGATGCGCAGCACGCCTTCGGGCGAATCGAATTCGACGCCATGCACCGCGTCGACGAGTCTCGCGGTATCGAGACTGCCGGTACGCGCCAGCGCCAACGCGAACAGATGAACCTGGTTGTACGCCATCTCCGACCACATGCTCGCGGGCTGATCGCCGAAACGGGCGTGCCACGCGGCGAGAAAGCGCTGGTTGCCCGGGAGTTTCAGCGTGTTCACGTAACTCGCCGAGACGATATGATGGCCACACAGTTCGGGGCCGATCATGCGGATTTCGCCTTCGGTGACGGTCAGGCTCGCAATCGGAATTCGCGCGGGGTCGATGCCGTGTTCGCGGTACAGCCGATAAAAGCCGCGCGCGCCCCGCCCGATCAACGTCGAAAACACCACGTCCGGTTCGATCTCGCGGATCTGCCGCACGACGTCTTCGAGAGCGGCCGGATCGGCATCGCTCGGCAAATAGACTTCTTCGACAATCTCACCGCCGTGCTGCTCCACCATGTCGCGCATGATGCGGTTCGACTCGCGAGGATAGATGTAATCGGCGCCCACGAGGAAAAACCGCCCGCCGTGATTGCGCAGCAGATACGCGGCCAGTTGCACGCTGTTCTGGTTCGGCACCGCGCCCGTGTAGATCACGTTGGGGGAGTATTCGAATCCTTCGTAGATCGAGCAGTACCAGAGCAGCGCGTTATAGCGCTCGATGACCGGCAGCACCGCCTTGCGGCTCGACGAGGTGGAACAGCCGAAGATCACCGTCGCATCGTCTTCCTGCAACATCCGCGACGCGAGCCGGCGATATTCGTCGGGGTCGCTTTTCGGGTCGTACACGACCGGGTCGAGCAGACGCCCGTCAACGCCGCCCGCGGCGTTGATCTCCTCGATCGCGAGCGCGGTGCCGAAAAAATGCTCGGACTCGGTTGCGGCCGTGACTCCGGTTCGCGAGTACAGCACGCCGATCCGCCATCCGCCGTCCGCGGGCGACGAGCGGGCCGGCTGTCGTGCATTACCCTCCATCATGTTGTCTCCTTGCATTACCGGCTTGCTGCATGAATGGGCGCCGGTGCGGACGCTGCATGGGCCGCGATCGCGCGTTCGACGAACGCCGCCGCCGCGAGGCAGCGGGCATCATCGCCGGGCACGCCGATCACCTGCACGCCGATCGGCCCGCCGCCCGAACCGCGCAAGCCCGGCACGTTCACACACGGGTTGCCGAGCAAGGTCCAGTTGCGGTTGAATGCCGGGTCGCCGGTCCCGCCGAGCCCATCGGGTGCTTCGTCGGGTGCGGACGGCGTGAGCAGTCCGGTGAGGCCGTCGAAGAGGCCGGCCTGCGCATCTCTGGCGTGCCGCATCGATGCGCAGGCGGCGTCGTAGGCAACGGCATCGACTTGCGCTGCGCGCCCGAGGAACGCCGCGAGTTTCGGCGTCAGGTCCGCACGAAAATGGTCGTATTCGTAGCCGAGTGTCTGAAACGCCTCGAACTGCTGGATCGTTTCGTGAGCGGTAATCATGTCGGCCATCCACGACGGAAAACGTATCCGGCGGATACGGCCGCCCGCCTCTTCGATTGCCCGTATCGCGGTATCGAGTGCCGCGACCGCATTCGACGACGGCTCCGTCCACGGATAACCGTCCGGCACGCCGAACACCGGCGCCTCGCCAGCGCCGCTCAGCGCGAGCGCGCGGCCGGACAGCGCCTGCGCGAGATACGCGACATCGCGCACGCCGCAGGCAAAGAGACCGACCGTATCGAACGACCAGGAAAAACACTTCATGCCGGCAGTCGGTAACAAACCGAAGCTCGGCTTGAAACCCGCGATGCCGCAGAACGACGCCGGCCGGATCGTGGACCCGCCCGTCTGCGAGCCGATTGCGAACGGCACCATGCCGGCCGCGACCGCCGCGGCGGAACCCGACGACGAACCGCCCGCGGTCCGCGTCGGGACGCACGGATTGCGCGTGACGGTCGGCGCCATATACGCGAACTCGCTCGTCACCGTCTTGCCGACGATGACCGCGCCCTGCCGGCGCAACAACGTGACGATCGCCGAATCGGAAGCGGGCCGGTGATGCTGATAAATCGGCGAGCCGTGGCTCGTGACGAAGTCGTGTGTATCGAAGATATCCTTGACGGCCACCGGCACGCCCGCAAGCGGCGTCACTGCCGCCCTCACCACAGCGATTGCATCGTCGCGTTCCGCGATGGCGGTGAACGCGCGAATCTGCGGTTCGACTGCGTCGATACGCTCGAACGAAGCTTCGACAAGCGCGCTGCGGGCAGGCAAGTCGCTGCCAGTGCGCGCGAGCCAATCGAGCGCCGACAGCGGCCGGTAAAGAGAAGATGCGCTATTCATGGTTGGGATCGGCTTCCCGTCAAACGCGTAGGTGGTCGAAAATCGACGCTGCCGCGGCTTCGTCTTTTGCATCGCCGTGATCGATGATTTCGCCCTGCTTGAGTACAGCATAGCGGTCGGCGACTTTCAACGCGAACGGCACGTTCTGTTCGATCAGCAGCAGCGTCGTGCCATGACAGCTGCGTTCCCACAGCAGCGCCTCGCTCAGCCGATCGATCACCGAAGGTTGCAAGCCCTCCGTAATTTCATCGAGCAGGATGATCGATGGCCGCATCATCAGCGCGCGCGACACCAGCAGCATCTTCTGTTCACCTCCCGACAGCGTACCCGCGAACTGACGCAAGCGGCTTTCGAATACCGGGAAAACCGGCGCGATCACCGCGAAGCGCTCGTCGAATTCCGATGCCTTTTCAAGACCGAGGCACAGGTTGTCGCGGATGCTCAGGTCCTGAAACAGCGCGCGTTCCTGCGGCGCATAGGCGATGCCGGCCCGCGCGATCCGATGCGGCGGCAGGCGTGTGATGTCGAGTCCATGCGCGTGCACCGCGCCGCTCTTCTTCGGCAGATAGCCCATGATGGTTTTCAGCAAGGTGGTCTTGCCCATGCCGTTCTTGCCGAGCAGCGCGACCGCCTCTCCGCTCGCGACGGTCATCGACAGCTTGCGCAGCACTACCGAGGCCTTGTAGCCGCTCGTCACGTCCCTCAGGTTCAGCGCGATATCGCTCATGAAGCCTCCTGATGCGCCGGTGCGCCGTCGCCTTGCGCGGTGCCCGCGTAGATGGTGCGGACCAGTTCCGAATTGACGACCTCGTCGAAGTTGCCCTGCATCACGATGCGCCCCTGATGCAGCACCACGATGCGCGTCGCGATGCCCGCGACGAAGTCGAGATCGTGTTCGACCAGCAGACAGCACAACTGGTACCGATGCGCGAGCGCCGCGAGTACCTTGCCGATCTGCGTGCGTTCGGTCTTGGTCAGTCCCGCGGTCGGCTCGTCGAGCAGCACGACTTTCGGTTCGAGCGCCAGCACCATCGCGAGTTCGAGCGCCTGCTGCTCGCCATGCGAGAGGTCTTTCGCCACCGCGCCGAGCTTACGATCGAGGCTCGTGGTGCGAATCACTTCCATCGCATACGACGGCAACGACAGCACCGGCGCGCGACGGAACAAAGACGGCCGCTCGATGATCGTGCCGGCGATCCGCAGGCACTCGGCCACTGTCAGCGTTTCGAAAATGTTGGCGTTCTGGAACTTGCGGCCCAGGCCGAACTGCACGCAGCGCTCGGGCGGCAACTTACCGATATCGTGGCCGCACAGCACCACGGTCCCGGCGGACCGTTCGGCGCCGTCGCTCATGCAGCGCATCAGCGTTGTCTTGCCGGCGCCGTTCGGACCGATCAAGCCGATCAGTTCGCCGCCGCGCGCATCGAGGTCGATGCCTTCCAGCACCTTAAGGCTGCCGAAATGCCGGGCAACACCGTTCATCTGCAACGCGGGCGACCACGCAGCGCCATTCGGCGCCGCGCTGTCCACGCGCATTGCACGCTCCACGAGTTCGGGCGGCCCGGCGTGATCCGCGAGATGACGCAACGGCTTGAACAGCAGCGGCACGAGGCCTTGCGGCAACAGCACGATCACCGTCACGAAAGCGGCGCCAAGAATCAACTGCCACGCGAACGGCATGCTGCTGCTCAGATAGGCGGTGCCGACGTTGATCAGCAGCGAACCGAGCACCGGCCCCCACAAGGTGCCGCGGCCGCCGAGCGCAACCCAGATGATCAACTGCGTGCCGAGCACGAAGCCCGCCAGCTCGGGCGCGACCACGCCGCTGAACGCGCCGTAACCGAAGCCGGCCAGCCCGGCGACGATCGCCGTCACGACCAGCAGCGCGATTTTCACCCGCGACGTATTGATGCCGAGATAGGCGCAGCGCGATTCGTTGTCGCGAATCGCCGCGAGCACGCGGCCGCCGTCGCTGCGCACGAACACCCATGCAAGAACCGCCACGGCGAGCAGCGCCGCGCCGGCGATCCAGTACCACGCATCGACGGACAGATCGAAAGTCTCGAAACCGGTCAGGCCCGAGCTCGACCCCGTCCATGCGCCGCCCGACAGCAGCAACTGGCTCAGCACGATTGGCAGCACCAGCGACATCACCGTCGCGAAGAACGGCGATGCGCCGCGATAGAACGACAGCCAGCCGAGCACACCGGCGACGACGGCCGTCGCCGCGATGGCCACGCCGATTGCCAGCAGCACAGAGCCCGTCGAGAAGCCGCCGTGCGTGAACACGAGGCCCGCCGCATAAGCGCCGAGACCGAAGAACGCCGATTGCCCGAAGGTCAGATAGCCGGCGTAACCCCACAGGATGTCCACCGTCAAGACGACGATCGTGAAGAAGAACGCCTGCACCAGAATGTTCAGCAGATATGCGCCGAACACCAGGGGCCCCGCCGCGAGCAGCAGGACAATCAGGACGCCGGCCGCCAGCGGGCCGCGCGGTCGAGGCCGCCGGCCGGGCTGCGCGGACGCGTCGCCGGCATGATGAAGCCCCGCGCTGACTTTAGCCATGAGAGAACCCCTGCGGACGGATGCGCAGCATCAGCGCGGCGAGCACGGCGATGGTCAGGCCGCCGAGCACCGGGCTGACGAAGGTGCTGACCAACACCTGACACGCGCCGAATACGAAACAGGTGACCAGCAGGCTGATCACCGAATGACCGGAGACCATCACCAGCATGAAGCCGCTGACCAGCCACGCGACGCCCATGTCGGGATCGACGCTCGACAGCGGCGTGATCAGCGTGCCGGCGAGTGCGCCGAGCGCCGCGCCGAGGCTGAAGGTGATGAAACGAATCCGGTCCGAATGAATGCCGAGACCGCGCGCGAGATCTTCGTTCATGATGACCGCGCGGGTCTTCACGCCGAAGCGCGTGCCGGTCAGCAGCAGCGTCATCAGCGCACACAGGCCGAGCGCGACCGGAATCAGCAGCAGACGGTACGCGGAATAGCTGGTGCCCGCGAGCGACAGCGCGCCTTTGAGCGGCGTCTCTACGAACTGCACCTCGCGGCCGAAGATCATCACGATGATCTGGCCGATCACAATACCGAGCCCCCACGTCGCGAGAATCGCATCGAGCGGCCTTTTATAGAGCGGCCGCACGATGACCTGTTCGACCAGCATGCCGGCCAGCGTACCGACCACGATCGCGAGCGGCACGCTCAGCCACGGATCGAGCTTGAGCTGGGTCACCACGAAACTGGCGTAAGCGCCCATTGTCAGCAATGCGCCGTGCGCAAAATTGACGATTTTCATCACGCCGAAAATCACCATCAAACCGGCGGTCACGATGAACAGCACGGCCGCCGTTGTCAGAATGTCCAATACCAGAACCATCGTCTTCTCCATCCTGGTCCGTGGGCGCCGGGCCGGCGCGCTCACGAACGGTGTAGTGCCGGCAACGCTTACCTGATGTTCGGGCACTGCGCGCCCGGGTCGACGTTCTGGAAGGTCTGCAGCACCTTGACGGAACCGTCTTCCTGAATCTGCCCGAGACGCATGGCGAGCGACGTATGGCGGCTCTTGTCCATCGTGACCGGACCGCGCGGACCGTCGAACGAAACCTGGCCGAGCGCCTTGATCACCTTCGCGGGATCGGTCGAGCCGGCCTTTTCGACTGCTGCCTTGTATAGATAGAACGCTTCGTATTGCGGCTCGGAGAGTTCGTTCGGCGTCTTCACGTCCTTGCCGAAACGCTTGTCCATCGCGGCGAGAAATTTCTTGTTGGCCGCCGAATCGATACTCGTCACATACGAGCCCGACATATAGATGCCGGAGGCCACGTCGCCCATGCCCTTGGCGGTTCCCTCGTCGATCGCGAGGTTGCCATACGGCAGCGTCATGCCCGAGCCCTTCAACTGCTTGGCGAGCGACACGTTCGGCGCACCGCCGGCCGTCGCGCTGATCAGCGCGTCCGGATGCGCGGAACGGATCTTGGACAGAACCGGCGTCCAGTCGGTGCCGTCGATCGGCAGATACTCTTCGCCGATCACCTTGCCGCCATGCTGCTCGATGTACTTCTTCGTGAAGTCGAGCATGCCGCGGCCGAACGCGTAGTCGTTGCCGATCAGGTAAAAGGTCTTCGCGCCCTTGCTCTTTTCGAAGTAATCGACCACCGGCGCCACCTGTTGTTCGGGCACCCAGCCGTTCACATACATCCACGGGCTGCATGAACGGCCTTCATAGAACGACGTGTAGATGAACGGCTTCTTGCCGCGCGCGACGATCGGCAGCGCCGCGTTACGCGCCGCGCTGGTTTCCATCGAGAGGATCGCGTCGACGTTCTTCTGGAACACCAGCGTATCGTAGGCTTTTTGCGCGCCGACCGCACCGGACGCATCGTCGGTGATCTCGAGCTCGACGTGACGGCCGAGAATGCCGCCGGCCGCATTGATTTCGTCGACCGCGAGTTGCGACGACTGAACCACTGCCGGCGCCACGACGCTGTTGGCGCCCGACAACCCGACCGCCACACCGATCCTGATCGGATCGGCCGCGAACACGCTCGTGCAGACGCTGATCCCGGCAATCGCCGCAACGGCGGGGGCAAGCATTTTTTTCTTGAACGGCCTCATCGAAGTTCCTTCGTAGTGGTGGTGAATCTGGAGAAATAGCCGGACATGCGCCGGGATGTCAGGTGCCTTGCGACGGCCAGCCGGTGCCGAGCATCGGATCGTACAGATCGGCTCGCCGGTCGTGCAGCACGTGATTGCGTGCGTTCAGCGTGCGCCCGGCGCGGGTGCGTTTCACGTCGATCGCGGCATACAGGATTTCTTCGCGGTCATCGCTCGCCGGGCCCGCGAGCGGCCAGCCGTCGCCGCCGACGATCAGACTCTGGCCGATGAACGGCTGGCCGCGCTCGGTGCCGATCCGGTCGGCGCAGGCGATCGCGAGGCCGTTGCTGTGCGCGGCGGCCATCGCGAGCGTGACGGCCATCGCCGGGCGGTCGTCGGGCTGCGACGGCATCGGCACCCAGTTGGTCGGCACGCAGACGATGTCCGCCCCTTGCATGGCCGCGAGCCGCCACACTTCGGGAAACCAGGCGTCATAACAGATAGCGATGGCGATGCGCCCGAGCGGCGTCGCGAAGACGGGGACGCCACGGTCGCCCGGTTCGAAGAAGCGTTTCTCGTCGTGCCAGAGATGCAGCTTGCGATAGATGCCGAGATGACCCGCCGGCCCTGTGAACAGCGCGGAGTTGTAGAGATGCGCGCCATCGCGCTCGGCGATGCCGGTCACGATATGGACGCCGAGGCGCTCCGCGGCTTCTGCGAAGCGCTGCGCGGATTCGCCGTCCGGCAGCGTCTCGGCGAGCGAGAACGCTTCGTCGCGGCTCGCGAACAGGTAGCCCGAAGTCGCCAGTTCGGGCAATACCACCAGCGACGCGCCCTGCCGCGCGGCCTCCTCGATATGCCCGAGCGCGCGAGACACGTTGTCGTGCTTGTCACCGACGTGCGGTTCCATCTGAACGCACGCGACGACGGGACCTTCGAAGCCCTGTTCTGCCGGGTCGTGCTGCAACATCGTTTCTGTCTCCCAAAATAAAACGCCCCCAAACCGGCGCTGAGCGCAAGTTTGGGGGCTGCATAGCCTTCCATATGTGGCACGGCAACGTTGCCGTGGAGCCGTCATTTCACATGACGGCTCAGTCGGAGCGAATTTATGGAGTCAAATTCATCGTGTCAAGTAGTTCGAGCACGAGATGCTGGCGGGATCGGGGAAAGTGCTGATGAAGGACGGATGAAAGAAAGCGCCGCGCACGTAGCCGTCGCGCGGCCGGTCGATCGCGAAAACCTGATTGGTGCCGCTGCTCAAGATGAGCAGCTGGTCGTGCCACGCCAGCAGCGAATGGGCGTCGAGCACCGGTTCGAGCCGCGCGACACGGCGAATCCGCGCGGCCTCGTCCAGTTCCGCGAGCAAAGTCCCGACGGTGCCCGGCATGCGGATCTGCAAGGCCGTGAAATAGTGTTCGCCGACCCGGCACAGTCCGGTCGCGCCGATCACACGCGCCGCGACATCGCCGAGATCGACCCATTCGAATGCGTCCGTATCGACGTCCATGCGCGCGAGCACATGCCCCGACGGCTGGGCACCCC
This sequence comes from Paraburkholderia sp., assembly GCA_035636295.1. Classification (GTDB taxonomy): domain Bacteria; phylum Pseudomonadota; class Gammaproteobacteria; order Burkholderiales; family Burkholderiaceae; genus Paraburkholderia. Next base: position 47,098 of record DASPZL010000477.1, on the reverse strand, counting down.
TCGCGATTCGCGCGTTGATGCGCATCGACCCCGCCGTGCGTCACAGGCCGGGAGCCCATCGGCATCCCACACGCTTCAGGAAACCGCCTTCCGTAGCGGCAACACGACTTCGATCTGCTGCACGGCGCCAGTGTGTTCCCAAGGAGGTTGCTGGTAGAACTCATAGCCGCCATTAGCATCCGCGACAAACTCCGCCGCAACCTTAGGTAGCCACGCGAAGCTAAGTGTCCTGTATGTCGTAAAGATCTCGCTATACGTTGCGTCGTGCTTAAGCGAGACATATGTCCCCGCCGTGAAGTCGAGGCGCGTAAGCGGCGACTGACCGACATCGACCTTGGGGTCGATGACCGCGCAGTCATAGCGAATGAACTCGTTAGTGGTGATCTCCGGGTTATCCTGGACGATACCGATTGCCTGGAGACCCCTGAGCGGAATCCCTGTCCTTTCCAGTACCCTGGCGAAGTTCTGCCAGTGTGCCTCGACGTTCGCATAGGGACCATAGAAACGCATGCCGAGCAGAACGGCAGCCGGGCGTTCGCATACGCGAACCTGCTGCGCGCGCTCGAAATCGCCCGGTTCAGCCACACTGGATGCCTGCCGGGCGTAGACGCGATACTGCGTGGGGACGAATCCGAACTGGCGGTGAAAAGCCCGCACGAAAGCCTCGTGGCTGGCGTAGCCCGCTCTCAGTGCAATGTCGAGTACCTGATCGCCGCTCATGCACAGATTCAGCGCAGCGCGGTCAAGACGCACGCGCCGCAGATACGCCGCCGGAGATTCACCCATCGCGTCCTTGAAATAGCGCTGGAAATGGAAAGCGCTCAGACCGACATGTTTTGCGATCTCCTCAAGGAGGACGGGCTCAGCCGGGTTTCGTTCCATCAAACGAATAGCCTGGGCGAGGCGCCAGTCATCTAGGGCCGAGGGCAAAGGCCCTCTGGGTTTGGAATCGTGGCGCGGCCCCGCTGGCGGTTTCGCATAGACAAGTCTGGTCTCGCTCTCAATCAGACTTTGCACCTGACTGTTTTCAGTAATATCGGATTCGCTCATGACGCTGGATGACCAAGGACGGTTTATGAGGAAAGGTTTTTACGGAAGGAAAGAATACTCGAAATGGATTTGTTGGTTCGTGATACGTATCGCCCACTCAGGCGGATAACCTTTGACGAACGGACGCGGGCACAAGAACGATGGCCGCAATATCCGGGCGGAATGAAGAGGGATTGCAGATCCATTCGCTGGCGAAGGGATACGGTTACACGGCCACGTATGCCGACGTTACCACTTCCACTGCGCCCCGGCCGTCACCCCATAGTCCCGTGTATGCGAACCGGCTTCCACACCGAGCTTCGCATACACGGTCGCGCGCGCGTTAGGCTGCCAGTTCGCGCCCACCGTGAGACGCCCCGCGTCGCGATCCGACGGCGTACCGAACACCTGATAGGTCTGCGACGGCGCATCCGCGAACGCTGCGCTCACCGACTGCGCGGTGCTGCCGAAACGGTGCTCCCACGCAAGGTCCGCCTGCCAGCCGAGCGGATGACCGAACAGCGTGCCGGCCGCCTTCAGGAAGCGCAGCCCCAGCGCGCTCGATACCGCATTGCTGTTGGTCGCCGCATAGTCCAGATTGAAAACGCCGCCACCGTTTTCGCTGAAACCCTGCTGCGTGTAATGACCCGCACGTATACCTGCATACGGCTGCCAGTTGCCGGTCACGGACGCGAGGTTCAGCCCGGTCTCTGCATACAACGCCACGCTGGCAGTGTGGAACGAACCTTCCGGTGAGCCCGACAGCGCACCGACTTGCGCTGAGCGTGTGAGCGCATTGTCCCAGTAGCCGGCGCCTGCGATGCCGTTCACATACAACGCCGTGCCAGCCGGCGTGTACGAGCCGTACAGCAACGCTTGTGCGCCGTCGACTCGGGCGTTGGCGGCGCGGCTGGAGAACTGCACGGTGTCGTCGTTGACCGCCAGCGCGCCGCCAATGCGCAGGGCGTGCGTCACCGCCTGGTCGTAGCCCAGCGTCAGGTTCGCCGACTGGTCTTCATATGCGCTACTGCCAAGGCCGTCGTCGCCGGACTCGTGCGTGCGCTGGTAATTGCCGCTGACCCACAGATCATTACGCGTCGCGAAAGACACAGGCGCCGCGAGCCGTTGGGCGACGAGATCCTGCGTCGCGCTGGTGCGTCTCTGCGCGATCTGCTGGAAGATCGCGGCTTCGTCGCCGGAGATCTGCGTGAGCGCATTGGTCGCCTGGCTCTTCGACGCGGTCAGCAACGCCGCCGTCAGCGTGTTGCCGCCGGCGTTATACGTACGCGTCAGCGCGTTGGCGGCGTTGGTCTGATTGCGGGTCGTGGCGACAATCGCGAAGCCGGTCGGCGTCGAAGGCGTGGACGGCGGCGTCGTGAAGTCGCTCGACGCATTGAGCGTGACCGTGATCGCGCCCGCCGTATAACTCACCGACGGCGTCAGGTACGCGAAGTCCGCGTTCACCGTGCTGAATGTGCCGCTTTCCGTGCCGGTGTACGTGATGATCTTGTACGCCGTGCCCACGGAATACGAACCGGCGCTTGCGGTGAGCGTCAGCGTGCTGCCCGACGCGATGGTCACATTGCCGACCACAGCCGTCACGCCACTCAGGCCCGCAGCGTTGACGGTTACGTTGTAGGTCGAGCCGCTTTCGAAGGCGAGCGTGCCGTCCACCGTCAGGCCCGCGTTCAACGTACTGGCAACGAGCGTGCTGCCGCTCGTGAGTGCCAGGTCCGAGGCGACCGTGCCGGTGCCCGTCACCGTCGCGCCGTTGTCCACGGTGAGATCGACCGCTGTGCCATCGACAATCACCGTGCCCGACGAAACCGTCGTGCCGCTCGCGTAGCCGCCTGCAAGGATATTCTCGATGCCGCCATTCGTGACCAGGGTTGTCGTTGCCGAACCGCCGGACGAGATTGTCTGAGTGCCGCCGTTGAGCGTCGTGTCGACCGCCGAACCTGCGGAGTCGACGGTTTGCACGCCGCCTGAGTTCACCAGCGTGCCCGACGCGTAGCCGCCGAACGCCACTTCCTGAGTCGCGCCGCTGTTGACCGTGGTGCTGAACGCATAACCTTCGATCACGCCGTCGACGTACTGCAAGCCGCCGCTGTTGACGGTGGTGGCATAGGCGACGCCGCCGCCAAGGATAGATTGCGTGCCGCCGCTGTTGATCGTCGTGCCCGACGCGGTGCCGCCCGACGAAAGCGTTTCGCTGCCGCCGCTGTTCACGATGGTGCCGCTCGTCGCGCCGCCGGAAGAAACGGTGAGCGTGCCGCCGTTGAGCACGGTTGCTACGGCGACGCCCGCGGCGCCAACCCGTTGCGTGCCGCCGGAGGTCACCTGCGTGTCGTTGGTGGTGCCTGACGTGACGGACTGGGTACCGCCCGACGAAATCGTCGTACCGCTTACCACGCCACCGGAAATGACGTTTTGCGTGCCGCCCGAGAGGATCTCCGCATCGATGATCGTCGCGCCGGAAATGACGTCCTGCACGCCGCCACTGCTGACTACGGTGGAGATGGCCGTGCCACCGGAGGCAACCTGCTGATCGCCGCCACTGTTGACCACGGTGTTTATTGCGGAGCCGCCTGACAGCACGCTTTGTGTACCGCTGGCGTTGAGCGTCGTGCCGCTCGCCTGGCCGCCGGACGACACCAGTTGGCTGCCACCGCTGTTGACGACCGTATCAAACGACGAACCGCCGCTGAGCACGCTCTGCACGCCGCCCGCCGCAACCAGGGTGCCGCTGGCAACGCCGCCGGACAGGACCGCCTGTGAGCCTGCGTTCGTGAGGGTCGTACCGTTCGCGAGGCCGTAAACAAGCTGCTTGCCCGCCGAGGCGACGAGCGTGCCGAGCGCGCTGCCGCCGGAGAAAACCGTTTCGGTACCGCCGCTATTGACAAGCGAGTCGATCGAGGCACCGCCGCTCAGTACGGCCAGGCTGCCGCCGTTCTCCACAAGTACATGGGTCGCGGTGTTGTTGGCAATCGAAAACGAGCCGTATGCGTTGGTGCCGGAGACGATTGTGTTGCTCGTATCGGCGCTCAGCGCACCACCACTGGAGATCACGAAGATGCCGCCGCTCGCGACGGTAAAGTCCACCGCGCTGCCGCCACTGCTGATGACGGCCACACCGCCCGATTCGACGGTCGTGGTGGCCGCCACGCCGCCCGCGAACACGGTTTGCGCGCCGCCCGAAAATAGGTATGTGGTGCTCGCCACACCGCTGCTGTAGACGTTTTGCCGGCCGCCCGCGCCGATGCCGGTGCCGGACGTATTACCGCCGGAGACGTTTTGCGTGCCGCTGACGTTGGTGTCGACGGCCGAACCGCCCGCCAGAATGGTCTGCACGCCGCTGGTGACCGTGGTGCTGGTTGCGACGCCGCCGTTGTCGATCTGCTGCGTGCCGCCGAGGATGGTGGTGTCGACAGCGCTCCCGCCCGTCGCGACTTCCTGCGTACCTCCCTGGTTGACCGTGGTACCAGACACGAAGAAGTCTGTCGTGGAACTCTCGACGTATTGGGTGCCTCCGCTATTGACCGTCGCGGCATACACCCCGCCGCCGTCGACGTGTTGAGTGCCGCCGCTCCCGATTACGGTGCTGAACGACTGGCCGCTCGTCAGCACCGCTTCGATGCCACCGTTGTTGACCGTCGTCGCGATCGATACGCCCCCGGTCGAGACATTCAGCGTGCCGCCGCTATCGACGGTCGTGCCGCTGACCAGGCCCACGGAGGAGGGATCAATCGAAGCTCCGGAGACGGAGACGGTCCCACCCGACAAAATTGCGGTGTTCTGCGCGTAGCCTTCGGCGAGCACGTTCATTGCGCCGCCAGACGAGACCGTCGTGGCGTAAGCTGATCCACCAGACGATACGATTTCGATGCCGCTGCTGTTGACCAACGTATCGATTGACGAACCACCGTCCAGCACGCTCAGACTGCCGCCGTTTTCCAGCAGGACATTCGACGCGACGTTGTTCACAATAGAAAACGTGCCGGATGCGTTGGTTCCGTATTCGATCGTGTCCGAGGTAGATGCGACGAGGCTGGCGCCAGCGGAAAGCGCGAGCACTCCGGCGCTGACAACAGTGGGATGCACGGCGCTACCGCCTGAGAGAACCGTCGCGGTGCCGCTGGCAATCCAGGCGTCGGATAGGGTGCCGCCATCCAGAACATTCACCTGGCTACCGGAATACACTTCGGTTCGCTCGGCGAGCCCACCGCTCGATATATTCTCGACGCCGCCATCCAGGATGCTTGAACTCGTGTAGCCGCCATCCTGAACATTTTCCGTGCCGCCGCCCAGGACGAGTGTCCTGGATGCGAATCCGCCGGCCGACACGTTTTGTTCCCCGCCCGTGAGGACGCTATACGCTACTGAACCGCCGCTCAAGACGTTTTGCACGCCTCCGCTAAAGACGGTTACATCGAGCGTATTCCCTCCACTCGATATGTTCTCTATCCCATAGATAACGGCGAGATAAGCGGATCCGCCGGCATGAACGGTTTGCGTGCCGCCGGCATTGACGATTGTAGACGCGGCGTAGCCGCCGGACACGTTTTCGATACTGCCGCTGTTCACCGTCGTAGCCAACGACGAGCCACCGGAGAGCACATCGAGGCTGCCGCCGTTGTCGAGCACCACGCTCGATGCGGTGTTGGCGGAAACATAGAACGTGCCCTGCGCATTCGTTCCCGTGATCGTGGCCGACGTATTCGTCACCAGGATCGCGCCGCTGCTCATGACCACGTCTATTGCCGTGCCGCCGGCGGAGACAGCCATTTCACCGCCGCTGCTCACCACGAAAGGATAATGGGTCGTGGTCGCGGCCGTGTCCGTTGCGAATCCGCCGCTCGACACAACCATGACGCCGCCGGCATCGATCAACGTGCCGACCGCCGTCGCGGCGCTCGTCACGTAAAGCACGTCGCCGGATGACAATTCGTAGCCCACGGCTGTCATTCCGGGGGACATGGTAATCACCATTGCGTCAGCGTGGCCAGGCACCACAAGCGGAGCCACAACGCCGGCGGAATAGAGACTCCATTGAACGAGCCTCCATGTCAGCCTCGGGATATTTGCACCCGAGTATCCAAAACGATGCACGCCGTACTTGCGGCGATACGTCAACGGCTTCATTACAACCCCCGATCTTTCTTTGTTCTTGTTTCAGTCGTTCAGCGGTTCATGCGCGGCTCAAGCCGCTGCGGTAAACACCGGTATGCGCCGGATCGTCTGCTTGACCTGCTCCGTCGTAATCAGCCGCGTACATTCGAACTGGCGCGGCGTGCCGGCATGACGCGGGCACCACAGAAAATCCTTGTGATCGAAACGCACCCGCACGTCGTTCCAGCAGCTATTGCAGGTGTGGAAGTTGATCACGCGGTAGGGCGTGGCGAACTCGTTGGTGGGATGCGTGAAGCCGCTGATCATGACGACCGGCGTGCCCACTGCCCACGCAAGCCACGACAGGCCACTGGACAGCCCCACGAAGAATTCCGCGTGCTTGAGCCACCGTGCGCGCTCGGTAAGCGGCCGGTCACCCGTCTGATCTTCGGCGCCGTACGGAATGTGATTCCACACCATGCCTGAGCCATGCGTGGCTTTCTGGTCGATGCAGATCACACGGTAGCCGTGTTCCTTCAGGAAGGCGACAACCTCGCGCCAGCCCGGCGGATGATTCCAGTACTTGCTTTGCGTCGAGCTCTGCACCGCGATGCAAACGTATTTTTCGGCGACAGGGCGGCCGTCGCTGTCCGGCACGTCGATTTGCGGCGGCGTTTCCGCGGGATCGACGCCGAGGACGTAGCCAGCGGTGCGATGCAGGCCAACCAGCTGGAAGTCGGTCGGTTGATGGATGTTGGCTTCATCGCCGAAAAAGAGGCCGATGCGATACGTCGCATAGTAGCGCTCCGCCTCGACCTCTTCAGGCGTGACGAATTCGATGTCCGGGTAGCAGGCCTTGAAGAGCGGAATCAGCAACGGTCCCATCGAGCACGTGAGCCTGCAGCCATGCTGCTGCTGGAATTTCACCGCATACGGAAACCAGCCGATAATGTCGCCGAGCGTGCCCACCGGAAATTCGATCAACACCGGTTGATCTTTCGCGCTGAAGCGGTGTTCGAAAACACGCTTTCCCTTCGCTTCGATCTCGATGGAAAACGGCACGAAGTATTTTTTGCTGCTCGCCACCGTGCCTGCTTCGATGGTGGTTTCGAACAGGCCATTGCCGGTCGAAATATCCGCTAGCCTGACGTGCCACGAGGTCTTCGACGCCTTCGGCAGCACGACGCGGCAGCCGTCGTTGAAATCGAAGCGGATGCCGAGCGGTCCTGCCTGCGTGGGTATCGGCGCCGCCGGACGGAAAGTGGATTTTGGCGTCTCGACGGTGTCGCTGGCGGCGAGGGTTTCGGTTGCGGACGTATCCGGTCCGGCAGCGTCGACAGGCGTTGTCGCTGCCTGGGCAGACGAGCCTTTTGCGCGTGCATCGGCGGTGGCGAGGTTTGTGGTCATCGTTGGTATGGTGAGCTTCCGGTCGTCCCGGGCAACATGTACTGCTGACGCGCCCGAGTACTCCTCTCCAAGCTGTCGCGCTAACCCCGGAGAGGGGCAAGGCCAGATTGCTCGCGGAATATAGCAAGCCAGATTCGCGGCGTCTTGATAAAACTTGCGGTCGCTCGCCGGAGTGAGCGATGCTTATCCCGAATGCATACCGCCATTGCGGCGCACAGCTTGAAAAAATCTGGCATGGACCGCCGCTGGCAGGCCTGAGCAACTGTCTTGAAAGTCAACCCGCATGAAGGCCTTCGACGGCCCAGCCTGCCTGAAGGGATAGATAACCGAAGAAGCTGAATTTTCAAAGAAAAAAGGCCGATCATCAGCCCGACTTGCTGAACTTGCGTTATCGGCCGTCATGCGAATTTCGTCAGTCGTTCCTGCACGTCACATGCCCGAAAGACGAAAAGGCTATGCGACCTCAAGATTCCAGACTGGGCTTCAAAATCGCCGCGAACCATTCGATGAAGACATTCAGCCTGCGGGAGCGCTGCCGTCGGTGCGGATAAAGCGCCGATATCTCCATTGAAACGGCCCGGAAACCCGGCATGACTTCGACCAGCTCCCCCTGGTCCAGCAGATGCTGCACATCAAAACGCGGAATCTGGATCAGCCCCAGGCCCGCCCGACAGCAGGCGATGTAGCTCTCAGCGTTGTTGACAACGACCCGGCTAGGGACATGCATCTGTTGCTCGCCATTAGCACCCAGGTATTCCCACGCGACTTCCCTTCCCGTCGTCGAGGACGCGTAGCCGACAGCCCAGTGCCCCAAGGCAAGATCCTGCGGCTGCTCCGGTATACCGAATTCGCTCAAATAGCCGGGACTGGCACAATTGATTAACGCAATGTGTCCTAGCGGACGCACTACCAGACTGCTATCGCGCGGGCTGCCAACCCGCACCGCGCAGTCCACGCCTTCGTGCACCAGGTCAATGGCCCGGTCTGTCGACCCCAGCCCCAGTTGCAGCTTGGGGTAACGCCGCAGCAAACCCGGTAGCGCCGGGGCGATCAACCGGCGCGCAATGCGGCTGGGCACATCGACGTTAAGCCGTCCCGAGATTTGACGCTGGCGCGTCTGAAATAGTTGTTCAATATCTTCCGCATCGGCCAGCAACGCTTTTACACGCTCGAGAAACTGGGCGCCATCAGGAGTGAGACGTACCTGACGCGTCGTACGATGCAGTAACCGCGCACCGATGGCCGACTCCAGTTGCTGGACAGCGGCCGATACCGAGGCGCGAGGCCGGTCTAGCGCGTGAGCGGCCTTGATGAAGCTGCCCATCTCGGCGACTTGAATAAAAACGCGATATTGGTCGAGTTTGTCCATCCTGTCCTTTTACCTCGACGTCACAGTTCCGGCATTGCGGGGAAGCGGCCAAACCGACGGATGATATCCCGATGCCCTTGCCATGGGCGAGCCAAGAGTGTCCGAGTCGAGCGTTGAGCACGACAGACAGGTCCTGGTCACCGGCATCCTCCGAGTGAGCAAAGGCCAGTAGCGCCAATAGTATGGTGACCATCGCGATGCCGTAGCAAGGGATGGTCGGACACGGATCTGGCTGACATCGTTGTGGCGCCGCGCCTCACGAATGCGAGAAGCGCCAGATCGCCAGCGCGGCGATCGCAGCCGGTATCAGAAAGACGACCAGCAGGATCGGCAACTCCTCGCGCACGCTGTAGCCGGCATGGCTCACACCGACCCAAAGGTTGGCGATGGCGACAAGCAGCCACACCGGAATAAAGACCCTTGCGGCCAGCGCCATACCGGCTGCATCGCCGCCCCACAACTTGCCGAACAGCAGGAAGACCCCCATCAGGATAACGCCGCCCCCGATCACCATCAGCATGTGCATATCGTTCTTCCTCGTGTCGAACAGGTCAATCCGAACGGCAGACTGTCGATCCAGTAATGCAGATTACCCGCGACGGAAGGTGGCCGCAGGAAAGCCTGCGGCAAGGCCGGCTTATTTGGTGGTGTAGCCGCCGTTGATCAGAATGGTTTGGCCGGTGATCCACCAGCCATCGCTGACCAGGTGGCGGATGAACGGGATCACGTCATGGATGTCGGTCAGGCCGGTCTTGCTGAACGGGGAGAGCGCGGCGGCCGTCTTGTGGTACGCGACCGCATCGGCGCCTTCGGCCGGATAGAAGAACGGCGTGTCCATCGGGCCGGGACCGACCGCCGTGACCGAGATGCCGCGCGCACCGAACTCCTTGGAAGCTGCACGGGTGTAATGTTCGACCGGTGCCTTGGTGCCGGCATAGGCGGCGTAAAACGGCGTGAACGCACCCAGCAACGAAGTCACCAGGGTGACGATCTTGCCGTTGTCGTTGACATGTTTGCCGGCTTCCCGGAGGAAGAAGAAAGCGGTCTTGGAGTTGACGGCCGTCATCTGGTCGTATTCTGCCTCGCTGATTTCCGTGAACGGCTTCTTCAGCACCTTGCCCACGGTGTTGATGGCGATGTCCGGCTTGCCGATCGCGGCAATGGTGTCGGCAAACAGCTTCTCGACCGCGACAGCAGTGGTCAGATCGGCCTGGAACGCGACTGCCTTCGCACCAGCATCCTCGATGGCGGCGACCGTCGCGTCGGCCTCGACCTTACTGCTTGCGCTGTTGTAGTGGACAGCGACAGCCTTGGCACCCTGCTGTGCAAGGTCACGAGCGATCAAGCCGCCCAGATTCTTTGCGCCACCCGCGATGAGAACGGTTTTGCCTTTGATTGAATGGTCTGCCATATGAGATTTCCTGGACTGTTCATCGAGATTAAAGTCTAACCGGACTCGAAAGACAGATAGGCCCGCGCCTTCTGGATGGATAATCCAGAAAAAACGACTAATCACCGGTACGAACTCAAACTTGCAACTGGCCGGGCGATTTTGTCGTGGCAGAGTCTGCGCGGAAGGCCGCACGACGATTAACCGGATCGACGGCTTTTCGCGGATTCCCTGTGGCCTAACGGCCCATCGTCAGTGTGCACGCCCTCGCGGCCGGCTTGATCCGAACCATCTGGCCATCGTCTTTCGTGAAATTGCGAACCATGTAGTTGACGAATGTCGCAACCAGTACCTTGATCGGCTCAGCAAAGCGAGCCAGTCGTGCCCTTGATCTCCAGAAATTCTGCAAGACCGAATTCTGCGTACTCCCGCCCGTTTCCTGACTGTTTGTAACCACCGAACGGTGCGGCCGGATTCCACGGCGGATAATTGATGTGTACATTCCCAACGCGCAGACGTCTCGCTATCCGACGCGCACGGTCCAGACTTTTCGACTGCACGTAGGCCGCCAGCCCATACACGCTGTCATTCGCGAGGGAGACGGCTTCCTCTTCGGACCTATAGCTCATGATCGAGAGGACAGGACCAAATATTTCTTCCCGAGCGATCGACATGGTGGGTAGCACGTTCGAAAAGACCGTCGGACGAACATAGAAACCCGTGTCCAGTCCGTCGGGTCTCCCCAAGCCACCAGCAATCAGCGTCGCACCTTCCTCGATTCCGGCCTTGATGAACTGTTGGATCCGCTCATACTGGACGCGACTAACCACGGGCCCAAGTTCCGACCTCTCGGACCTGGGATGCCCCACTACTGTCGCTTCTGCGGCAATCCGCGCAATATCCTCAGCAGCGCGTATCAGGTCGGCATGCACCAGCATGCGTGTCGGAGCGTTGCACGATTGTCCGCTATTACTGAAACAACTCTTGACCCCGCGGGTAACCGCATCCTCCAGATCTACATCGGGAAATATGATGTTGGGGCTTTTACTGCCCAGTTCCTGGTGAACCCGCTTAACCGTGTTGGCGGCGGCCTTTGCCACATCGATCCCAGCTCGGGTGGACCCCGTAAACGAGATCATATCCACGCCTGGGTGACGGGTAAGGGCATCACCCACGATATGACCGTGTCCGTGAACAAGATTGAAAACGCCGGGGGGAACGCCAGCCTCGTCAAGTATCTCCGCAAACAACACGGCGCTAAACGGAGCAATCTCGCTCGGCTTGAGCACCATGGTGCACCCTGCGGCCAACGCCGGAGCCACTTTGCATACTATCTGGTTGATCGGCCAGTTCCATGGCGTAATGAGCCCGCATACGCCGATGGGTTCGTACGAAACCAGCAGCGATCCATTCTGCCTGCTGAACTCGAACTCCCTCAATGCTCGTATGGTTTGCTGAAGATGTGCAGTTCCAACGGCGGCCTGCATGGATCGGGAAAAGGAAATAGGCGCCCCCATCTCTTGACTGATTGTTTCGGCAACGTCCTCGTACCGAGCGGTGTATACCGCCAGAACGTTCTCGAGGAGTTCTACCCGCTGGTCGACCGACCATTCGGAAAAGAGAGAGAAAGCCCGTCTTGCAGACGCAACAGCACGATCAACGTCTAATGCCCCCCCTACCCTCAATTGGGCGTAAGACTCTTCGGTGGAGGGATCGATTACGTCGATGAGGTGTGCGTCTACGGGATCGAACCAAACCCCGTCAACGAAACTCTGATTGGAAGTGCGCATATTGATTTCCCTATAAGTTGCTTCCGTCGTATCAACGACACCGCTTTGCGCGAGCGTTGATTCTCCGGCGGTCACATTTCAGGCAGATGGCCAGTCGTCTAAAATTCGGCGGCCGGCCGGTCATTAGCGATGAGTTGTTCGAAAGAAAGCGCTGCATTGATTTGCCCTGCTCGCTCGAGGCAATGATGGGTGACTTCAATCGGCGAGATATCACCGGCGGCGAATCTGTGGGCACAATTCATGTGCTGAAATCCGGCAAAGCTCCGGTGCGTCGGACCGGGCGCGAGCCGGTCTGCTCGTATGCCCAACCGCACCCCGAATCGCGTAGCCCGCCGCTCGTCACGCCGCGCGTCATACCATATCCCGCATCTTCGACCAGGTCATCGCTAACGCGAGCGCTGACGTCCGCAGCAGGCGTCCACCCGGAAAATTGCGATGGCGGATCTTGCCGAACAAATCAAATCGCTCGGCCTGTGTGCCGATCGCCTCCGCGATCAGCTTGCCTGCCAGCCCGGTAACGTTCAAACCATGCCCCGAAAACCCCTGCGCGAAATAGATGGTCGGTGCGATCCGACCAAAATGCGGCGCGCGATTCATCGTGATGTCGACCAGGCCACCCCACGCGTAGTCAACCTTTACATCCGCGAGCTGAGGAAAAGTCTTCAGCATATCGCGGCGCATCGCTTCACCGAGATTACCTGGCGCGAGCGTCGAGTAGCTGACCTTACCTCCCCACAGTACGCGGTGATCAGGCGTCGGGCGGAAATAATCGAGCGCGAAGCGGCTGTCACAGATCGCCGCCTGCGCGGGCATCAAGGCAGCCGCGCGCATGGGATCAAGCGGTTCGGTCGCGATCACATACGTACCGACCGGCATGATCTTGCGGGACAAGTCGGGCGCCAGCGCACCAAGCCATGTATTGCACGCGAGCGCGACGAACCTGGCGCGTACCACGCCGCTGGCCGTTTCAATTACGTGTGTACCGTTTTCATCGCGAATACGCCTCGCACACGTGTTCTCGAATATCTGTACGCCAGCCTCGCATGCCGCGCGCGCGAGGCCAAGCGTGTAATTCAGTGGATGCAAATGACCGCTATGCGGATCGAACAGACCACCTGGATAGCGTGACGACTGCACATAATCGCCCATCATTTCGCGCTCGATATAGCGAAATTTATCGTAGCCAAAGCGTTGCCGCGCGTCGTCGCGCCATTGCCGTAACGCAGCGACATCGCGTGGCTTGTTGGCGGCATGCAAATAACCAAAACGCAAATCGCAATCGATCTGGTGCCTCGTGACGCGCTCCCTGACAATTTCAAGGGCCTCGAGGCCCATCGCCCAGAGACGCGTAACGTCCTCGGCGGGCATATATCTGGCGAACGTGTCCATGCCACACGCGTAGCCTCCGATCATCTGCCCGCCGTTGCGACCGCTCGCGGCCCAGCCGACCTTCGATGCCTCGAGCACGGCAACGCGATACCCTCGTTCGGCAAGATTCAGTGCAGTGGAAATACCGGTTAGACCCGCGCCGATCACGCACACATCCACATGTAGTGTCTCGACGAGCGATGCATGACCGGTCATGTCGTTGACGGTCGCCACATAGTACGATGCGGCGTGAGACTGGTTCGAGAATCGGAGCATAGGAAAAAGAGTCGAAGTTAGCCGGAGCACGTTCGGTATAACCAGGCATCGCGCTCCAGCCTTGCAAATTAGAACGTGTAGATGAACTGCGTCGCAACAATGTCGTTCGACTTGCCATACGAGCCATCGTTATGCGAGAACACGTCCTGCGTCGCCCAGTCGTGACGATATTCGACCTTCACCGTAATCTGCTGAGTTGGATAGAATAGAAGGTCCAGCGCCACATCCTGGTGCGCCGCACCCTTGCACTCAAAGCCCAGACCGCCGTTGGCCTTCGAGTTCGCCAGGCAGCTTGCACCGATACCGAAACCATTCGCCGTATCCATGCCGTTCGCGTTCTGAGCGATGCCGCCGCCACCGCCGCCATTCTTTGCATTAACGAGTAGGTCATAGCGTGCGGTCACGCCCATGCGGCCGAGCACTGGCATATTGAACTTGCGATGCCCCAGCAACGACAGGCCGTACCATTGCGCCTGGCCACCGTTATACGCGGCGTTCTGTTGCTGACCATAGTCGACCTCGGCGTTGTACTGGACATCGGCAAGCGTATAGGTCGCATCTGCTTCGGCGAAGAAGAACGTGCCGTATGCATTGTGCGCGGCACCCCCGACTCCATACACCGGATTACCGTTACTGTCCGAACCTGAAACCAGTGTCTGGCGGCCGATATTGAACGAACCGCCGATATCGAGTGCACTGCCGCGCATGTAGTCAACGCGCGCAGTGAATGTCGGCATTCTGTTGCTCGACGTGATAGGGTCACCCAGCGCATTCGTGCCGGTCTGCGCGACTGAGCCAGACGTGCGGTACTGCTCGTTTCCGAGCAGGAACTTCCATGCCCAGTGGCCATCCGCGCTTAGATAATTGACTCCGGCGCCGATGTAGCTGCCGGGATCCGAAAAGTCGTACAACAGGTTGTGCGTCAGCGTGAGCATCTGATTTGACTGCTGCACTTCGTAGCCACCGAAACTCGGCATCAATCCAGCCACGAAGCTGGTCGTCGCCGTCACCGGTACCGTGATGATCGCCGTATTCAGGATGTCGAGACCGCCGTCGCCGTGCTCATCCATGAAGAGCGAGCCAGAGCCTCGGTTGGGCATGAGTGTAACTTCCGCCGATGGCGCCATCGGCCCTACACCGAAGGTCTTCTTGATATCGAGATAAACGTCGCCGAATGTGCTATTGAAGTAGTTGTAGGCGCTGTCGTGATTTGCGAACAGGAACGACGACGTGCCCGCCCCACGATTGTAGAGATAGGTCGGATCGATGTATCCGGTCACGGATAAACCTGCAATCGGACCAGTATTGGCTGCGTCGGTCAGCGTATCGATCTTGAGCTGCTGACCGGCGAGCTGCTGCCTCATTTCGCTAACTTCGTCATTGGTTAACCTGACGGGCGTCTTGCCGTAATCAGGCGAAGACGCATCGACAGGAGGAGCCGCCTGCGCCGTGCCACCTGCGGATGCTCCAGACGATTTCGCCGTCAATTCCGACTTCAAGGTATTCACTTCCTTCTGCAATTGCTTCAGTTGAGACTGAAGCGCTTCGATATCGGCGGAAGTCGAATTGGCAAGTGCAATCCCTGGTATTCCGAAAGTCATAATCAGGCAAATTACTTTCTTTATCATGCGAATTCTCCAAACGCTCTACTTTGGTATATGTTCTTTGTTATAGAACCCGTATTAACAGGAGACGCCGTACATCGGCGCGCAAAGAATCGCGCACCCCAGTGCTAGTAGACAGAGGAAAACAACAGAACGTGACCAGATAGCAGATTCAAACAATGCGAGTCTGCGCACCGCCAGGCAAACTCATGTGGTTACCGAACAATGGCCATTTGCATGATACGAACGCCCGCGCACCAGCATTCGGCATCAATGTCCGGATTTGAGCTGCAGCCACAGGCGATTCTCAAGGCGCGCGATGTCTGGAGATTTTGGCCTCGCCAGTGACATCTTTTCGAGTACGTTTGCGGGCGGATAAACGTCAGGATTTTGCGCGGTCGCCTGCGTCACATACTGGCCCGCGGCCTTATTTGCTGTCGGATAAAAAACTTCGTTAGTAATTGCGGCATTGACTTTCGGATCCTGGATGTAATTGATCCATTTGAGCGCCGCCTCGGGATGCGGTGCGTCTTTCGGAATGCCCATCACATCGAACCAGACAATCCCCCCTTCCTTCGGGTTCGTGTACCTGATCTCGTACGAGCGTTTCGCATCCTGGGCACGCCGTCTCGCTACACCTACGTCGCCCGACCAACCGAATGCGACACAGACATCATTGTTGGCAAGGTCATCGATGTAACCTGATGAACTGAATTGCGTAATGTAAGGACGAATTTTTTTCAGTACCTCGTATGCCGCCTGATAGTCGCCCGGGTTCTTGCTATTGGTGTCCTTCCCCATGTACTGTAACGTCGCTGCGAATACATCGTCCGCCGAGTCCAGGAGCGATACGCCGCAGCTCTTTAGTTTCGAAACGTTTGCAGGATCGAATATGAGCGACCAACCGTCTACAGGAGCGTTCTCGCCAAGCACCTTTTTCACAGCTTGCACGTTGTAGCCGAAGCCGTCGGTACCCCATGCCCAAGGCACACCATATTGATTGCCCGGGTCCGCATCAGAGATCTTCTGCATCAGAACGGGATCAAGATTCGCGAGGTTCGGCAGCTTCGACTTGTCGAGCTTCTGATAGATGCCCGCTTGAATCTGTTTGGCCATGTAATTCGACGTCGGCACGACGATGTCATAGCCCGAGCCGCCGGCAAGCAGCTTCGCCTGCAGCGTGTCATCGCTGTCGTAATTGTCATATCTGACATGGATACCCGTCTGCTTTTCGAAATTCGAGATCGTGTCCTTCGCGATATAGTTTGACCAGTTGTAGACATTCAACTCGGTGTCGGCAGCATGTACCTGTGCGCTAATAAAAGTCGCCAAAACGCTTGCAACTGTAATAGACGTACAAGCAAAGATTTCACGACGATACCAAGCAACCATGATGATCCCCTTTGTGTCGAATGCGCATGGCGCGGCGCCATGCGTCGCCGCCTGTAAATGACTTGTAAATAATTTCTTGCGCGCGATACCCGCCTGGGCTTTTGGTACGCACAGCCGAGCGGCAAACGAAAGCGACACCTGACATGCTGCACGAGCCCGGGTTTCGTGTGCTCACTCAATGCGGCCGGCTCCTTCGCCGCCGAGCGGCCGTTCAGTCACGCTTCGCAGCTACTCTATCAAGGGCAATTCGTCCGGTCTGTCCCAAAAATCCGGGACAAGCTGGTTTGTGGGCAAGCCATCCAGTCAGGTATGAGCCTCATAAGTGCTATTGGAAAATTGGGTAGAAAGGAGACGTGCGATACGGAAGACCACGCCTGCCGATGGTGAATCACTTCAAGTCGACGAGGGCTGGTTGCGATTCAGAAACGGCGTCACGCCCCAAGGCAGCAGCATCGTCGATGCAAGACATCTTGTGATCGGCGAGGCGTGTTAGCACGTACTCGAGGTAGGCGCGCGAGTTGATACCTTTCAACTTGCACGTCAGTGCCGATCAGTGAGTATGGCGCCGCGGCGCGCGCCGCCGCTCTCCGAACCTGCAAACAAATAATCCTTCACGCGCAAGCGCGACACAGAGAAGGACATTTTCGGTTTCGAAACACAAAAACAGCATGGGCAAACGGGTCAAGCTGCAGCGACTGTTCGACTTCGAGATGCAGATCTGAATCGGTCTGAGTCATAGGGTGCGTCCACTGTTATTTCAATGGGCACATCCTGCTCTGCTCCTCGGCAGGACGCTATGTGCAGGAAAATTCGCGCTTACGTTCGAGCCATCTTGTTGGCGAGTGCTACGGTCACCACATTTGACGGTCGTCGTGTCTGCATTTGCCCGGTCCAGGCCCCGCCATGTTTCCCGTGGAAGAGCACACTGCGCGCGCCGTGGATCAGGCGCGTACGCGCATGTGTGTCACCGCGTCGGCTGATGCCTGACAACTGAATCTTTCCACCGGTACCTTACTGGTGGCTTGCCGACAAACCAGCTTGTCCCGGATTTTTGGGACAGACCGGACGGATTACCCTTGATAGAGTAGCTGCGAAGCGTGACTGAACGGCCGCTCGGCGGCGAAGGAACCAGCACAATGGACCGAATCTGTCTGGCTTTAGCTGTCGCGTAGGATCGTGTGATGAAGAATTCTAAATCGCTTGATCATGGGGACCGCTTTCCGGCTCCCGTTATCAGTTGCGCTGTGCGCTGGTATTTTCGCTTTCAGTTGAGCCGTACGTCTTCGTCAAAGCCAGTGCCAGGGTCAACAACCGGGCTGAAAACAGCCATCAGCCTATGCGTGAACGCGAGCGCCGCATCCCCCAAGGGGACTTCCTTCCGGGCGTGCGTGCTTTTCGTGATCCCGAACGCACGCAAGCGTTCTTGTCGAGCGTTGGACCGATCCGGCAGCACTTCGCACTAAAGCGACATCTACAGCGTGCGTCGCTCTCCACAAACAACTCGGGGGAACGTTTTTCCGCGTCGCATCGTTTCACCAAGCTTAGCCAAAATCCCAAAGCTGCAGCGCCGTTCCGCGCGATGTAAATGCCGCATCTTACGGCCATTCAATCACACTGTTAGTCATGCAAAACAAACCGATGGTCGGCATCAGTGCCGACCGAACCATGATGGGTGAGCATCCGGCGCACGTCGTCGGCGAGAAATACATAACGGCCATCGTCGATGGCTCGGAGGCGCTGGCAGTGCTGCTGCCTGCACTCGGCACGCGTCAGTCGGTCGACGACCTGCTCTCGAACGTCGACGGACTGCTTTTCACCGGCAGTTATTCGAACGTCGAACCGCACCATTATGGCGGTCGCGCAAGCGCGCCGGGCACGCTGCACGATCCGGCTCGCGACGCGACCACGTTGCCGCTGATGCGCGCCGCGATCGACGCCGGCGTGCCCGTTCTCGCGATTTGCCGGGGCTTCCAGGAGATGAACGTGATATTCGGCGGGACGCTGCATCAAAGCGTTCAAGCGGTGGACGGTTATGCCGACCACCGCTTGAACAAAGAAGACGATCTTGACGTGCAATACGCGCCATCTCATGCGATTCGCCTGACCCCTGGCGGCTTGCTGCAGCGCCTCCTCATCGAGTCGATGAGCGGCGCGGACGAAGTGCGCGTGAATTCACTGCACGGTCAAGGCGTCGCGCGGCTCGGCGACGGTCTCGTGAGCGAGGCCGTCGCGTCGGACGGCCTGATCGAGGCGATCAGCGTCCAGGACGCACCTGCCTTCACGTTGGGCCTGCAATGGCACCCCGAGTGGAATCATGCGAACGACGCGCTGTCGGCAGCGATCTTCAGTGCGTTCGGCAAGGCATGCCGCGATCGAATGCGCATCAAGGCCGGTTCGGGCGTTCTGTCCGTGGTCGGGACAAACGCCTAAGCCGTCCGCGCAAAAACCGAGAGAAAAATCATGCATCAAATCGACGAATTTCTGAAGCAGCACCGCATCACCGAGATCGAGGCAATCATTCCCGACATGGCCGGGATCGCTCGCGGCAAAATCATCCCGCGCAGCAAATTCGAGTCCGGAGAATCGATGCGTCTACCACAGGCGGTGATGATCCAAACCGTCACGGGCGACTATCCGGAAGACGGCAGCCTCACCGGCGTCACCGACCCCGATATGGTATGCGTCCCCGACCCGACGACGATCCGGCTGGTTCCATGGGCCGTTGATCCGACCGCGCAAGTGATCCACGATTGCGTCCACTTCGACGGCACGCCGGTCGCGATCTCCCCGCGCCGTGTGCTTCGCAAGGTTCTCGAACTCTACAAGGCAAAAGGTTGGAAGCCGGTGGTCGCGCCAGAACTCGAGTTCTACCTCGTCGATATGAACAAGGACCCAGACTTGCCGCTGCAGCCACCGATCGGCCGGACAGGGCGCCCGGAGACGGGACGCCAGGCGTATTCGATCGAGGCCGTCAACGAATTCGACGCGCTGTTCGAAGACATTTATAAGTACTGCGACATCCAGGAGCTCGAGGTCGACACGCTGATCCACGAAGTCGGCGCCGCGCAGATGGAAATCAACTTCATGCACGGCGATCCGCTGAATCTCGCCGACGGCGTGTTCCTTTTCAAACGCACCGTGCGCGAGGCGGCGCTGCGTCACAAGATGTACGCGACCTTCATGGCGAAGCCGATGGAGAACGAGCCCGGCTCGGCGATGCATATGCATCAAAGTCTTGTCGACGAAGAAACCGGCCGCAACCTATTCACCGGCAGCGACAGCGAGCCGACCGAACTATTTGGAGGCTATATCGCGGGCCTGCAGAAATACACGCCCGCACTGATGCCGATCTTCGCGCCGTACATCAACTCGTATCGCCGGCTGTCGCGCTTCATGGCCGCGCCGATCAACGTGCAGTGGGGCTACGACAACCGCACGGTCGGCTTCCGGGTGCCGCATTCGGGACCGGCCGCGCGCCGGATCGAGAACCGCCTTCCGGGCGTCGACTGCAATCCATATCTGGCGATTGCCGCGACGCTCGCTGCCGGCTATCTCGGCATGACGCAGCAACTTAAGCCGACCGAGCCGCTCACGAGCGACGGCTACGACCAGCCCTATCAGTTGCCGCGCAATTTAGAGGAAGGCCTGACGTTGATGAGCGCGTGCGAGCCGCTCGCCGAAACTCTCGGCGAGAAGTTCGTCAAGGCGTACCTCGCCCTGAAGGAAACCGAATACCAAGCGTTCTCTCGCGTGATCAGTTCGTGGGAACGCAGACATCTGCTGCTGCACGTTTGAGCCTGCAACCCGCAACCGCAAGACTACAGGAGGCAAAATGAGCTACAGGTCCGAAGAAGTCGCCTACGTGCAAACGGCCCAAGCGGCTGACGACACGCAGGCATCGCAACAACAGCAGCGCAGTACGGCGGAATATCGCGCGCTCGACGCGGCGCACCACATTCATCCCTTCTCGGACATGGCCTCGCTCAATCGCGAGGGTAGCCGCGTGATCGTGAAAGCGAAGGGTGTGTATCTTTGGGACTCGAACGGTAACAAAATAATCGACGGCATGGCGGGCCTGTGGTGCGTCAACGTCGGATACGGACGCCGCGAGCTGGCGGACGCCACGTATCGGCAGATGCAGGAACTGCCTTTCTACAACACCTTCTTCAAGACGACGCATCCGCCTGTCATCGATCTGTCGGCGCTGCTCGCCGAACTGACGCCTGCGCCTTTCAATCATTTCTTCTATTGCAACAGCGGCTCCGAGGGCAATGACACGGTCCTGCGCATCGTCCACCAATACTGGGCCGCGCAGGGAAAGAAGCTGAAAAAGTTCGTGATCTCACGCAAGAACGGCTATCACGGTTCGACGATCGCGGGCGGAACGCTCGGCGGCATGGGCTACATGCACAAGCAAATGCCTTCGCAGGTCGAGCACATTGTCCACATCGATCAGCCGTACTGGTTTGGTGAAGGCGGCGACATGACACCGGGAGCATTCGGCCTTGCCCGCGCACAACAACTCGAAGCGGAGATCCTCGAGCTAGGCCCAGAGAACGTTGCGGCCTTTATCGGCGAACCGTTCCAGGGCGCGGGCGGCGTGATCTTTCCACCTTCCACGTACTGGCCGGAAATCCAGCGCATCTGCCGCAAGTACGACATCCTGCTCGCCGCCGATGAGGTGATCGGCGGCTTCGGGCGCACCGGCGAATGGTTCGCGCATCAGCACTTCGGTTTCGAGCCCGACCTCATCACGATGGCGAAGGGCCTGACGAGCGGCTACGTGCCGATGGGCGCGGTCGGCCTGCATGACCGAGTGGCGAAGGTGATCGAGGAAAGCGGCGACTTCAATCACGGGCTGACCTATTCCGGGCATCCGGTTGCGGCGGCGGTCGCGGTCGCGAACCTGAAGCTGTTGCGTGACGAAAAGATCGTCGAGCGTGTGAAGACCGACACGGGGCCGTACTTCCAGAAGCTGCTTCGCGAGACCTTTGCGAATCACCCGATCGTGGGCGAGATCACCGGCACTGGCATGGTCGCGGGCATCCAGCTCGCGGAGGAACCGCAAGCCCGGAAACGCTTCGCAAATGGAACCGACGTCGGCGCCATCTGCCGCGACTTCTGCTTCAACGGCAACCTGATCATGCGCGCCACCGGCGACCGGATGCTGCTGTCACCGCCACTTGTGATCACCCGGGAAGAAATCGACGAACTCGTGTCGAAAGCGAAAAATGCCATTGATGCGACCGCGCGACATCTGGGACTTTCTTAACGGTAGTTCTTTCCGGCGCGGGCGTGCCGACTCATGCGCAACACACGCTCGTACCGGATTCTCCACCTTGAAGGGAAACACCATGAGCGTTTGTCATTTTCGTCAGGCTATCGCGGGGCCGAAGCAAGCAGTAAAGCAATCAGCCTGCGCCTTCCACACGCAGTCCCCCGGTTTTCCCGATCGCTGCGATCCCTGCGAGCTGCTTTGGCGTCTCGCGCGGGAGAAGTCAAGCCCGCGATCCGAAAGGAACGGCTTACACCATGAAATCAATATCCCCAATTAGCACTACCGCTGCGGCACAAAAGCCGCCCAGCCCACAGTCGACCTCGACTGCATTTGTCCGCATCGAAAACATCGTGAAGAAATTCGGCGACAGTACGGCCGTCGACAACGTCAACCTGACGATCGCAAAGAACGAACTGTTCGCGTTGCTCGGCAGCTCCGGCTGCGGCAAGTCGACCTTGCTGCGAATGCTTGCGGGATTTGAGACGGTAACCTCGGGCAAGATATTCGTCGACGGCGACGACCTCGCGGCGCTGCCGCCTTATAAGCGTCCTGTCAACATGATGTTCCAGTCGTACGCGCTCTTTCCGCACATGAGCGTCGAAGCGAATGTTGCGTTCGGCCTCAAGCAGCAAGGCACGCCGAAGAACGAGATCAGGGAGCGTGTCGCCGATGCGTTGAATCTGGTGCAGATGAGCAAGTACGCACAGCGCAAGCCGCATCAGCTTTCCGGTGGTCAGCAGCAACGTGTGGCGCTCGCGCGCTCGCTGGTCAAGCGACCAAAGCTCCTGCTGCTTGACGAACCGATGTCCGCCCTTGACAAGAAGCTCCGCCAGAAGACGCAGCTCGAACTGGTCAGCATCATCGAGAAGGTGGGCGTGACCTGCGTGATGGTCACGCACGACCAGGAGGAAGCCATGACGATGGCGAACCGCCTTGCCGTAATGAGCGAGGGCAAGATCGTGCAGATCGGCGCACCCAATCAGGTCTACGACTTTCCGAACAGCCGCTTCTCCGCCGAATTCATCGGCTCGACGAACCTGTTTGAAGGCGTCGTCGTGGAAGACGAGCCGGATCATATCTTCGTCGAGAGCGAGGATCTCGAAGCGCGCATGTACGTGAGCCACGGCATCACGGGGCCGCTCGGCATGCCAGTCGGTATCTCGGTGCGCCCGGAACGCGTGAAGGTGTCGCTCGATCGCCCGGGTTCGTCGCATAACTGGGCACGCGGCGTGGTTGCCGACATCGCCTACATGGGCAGCTATTCGCTCTATCACGTGCGCCTCGCGAGCGGCAAGACCGTTGTGTCGAATCTCTCCAGTTCGCACTTGATGAGCGAAGGTGCGCCCGCCTACAACGACGACGTGTTCGTCTACTGGTCACCCGCTAGCGGCGTGGTGCTGACGCAATGAGAACGCCTGCACCTACTCCTCCTACGAGGATCGGCACTGGCACCACTGCGGCGCAAAGATTCGCTTCGATCCGTGCTCTGTTTGCCCGGATACTCCCGTCCGGGCGCACGACGGTCATAGGTGTACCTTTCATCTTTCTCACCTTGTTTTTTGCGGTGCCGTTCGTGCTCGTGTTCAAGATCAGCTTCGCCGATCTGCGACTGAGCGTTCCGCCTTACACGACCCTCATCAGCGCGAAGGACGGTGTGGTCCACTTCGCGCTGCAGTTTGGTCACTACGTGTTCCTGCTGCAGGACGACCTGTACATCGCGACCTATATCAGCTCGCTGAAGATGGCGGCGGTGTCGACGCTGTTTTGCCTCTTGATCGGCTATCCGATCGCGTACTACATCGCACGCTCGGAACCGAACCGGCGCAACCTGCTGTTGATGGGCGTGATGCTGCCCTTCTGGACGTCGTTCCTGATCCGCGTCTATGCCTGGATCGGCATCCTGAAAGACGACGGCCTGCTCAATCACACGTTGATGGCAATCGGCATTATCCATTCGCCGCTGCGGCTTTACCACACCGACATCGGTGTCTACATCGGCATGGTCTATTCGTATCTGCCGTTCATGGTGATGCCGTTGTATGCGCATCTCGTCAAGATGGATCTCACGCTGCTCGAAGCTGCCTACGACCTCGGCGCCAGGCCGTGGACCGCGTTCACGCGCATCACGTTGCCGTTGTCCAGGAACGGCATCATCGCCGGCGGTCTGCTGGTGTTTATCCCGGCGGTCGGCGAGTACGTAATTCCCGAACTGCTCGGCGGCGCCGACACGCTGATGATCGGCCGTGTGATGTGGGATGAGTTCTTCAACGATATGGATTGGCCGATGGCATCCGCCGTCACGGTCGCAATGGTTCTGCTGCTACTCGTGCCGATGGCCATGTTCCAGTACTACCAGGTCAAGGAACTGGAGGGCGCGAAATGATCAAACCAAACAAACCCCTTTCTACCGTAGTCCTGACCTTCGGATTCTTATTCCTCTATATCCCGATCATCAGCCTCGTGGTGTACTCGTTCAACGAGTCGAAGCTCGTGACGGTCTGGTCCGGCTTCTCGCTGAAATGGTATGCGGCGCTGCTGCAGGATGAAGAATTGCTCACGGCCGCCTGGCTGTCGCTGAAAATCGGCTTGATGACGGCGTGCGCATCGGTGGTGATCGGCACGTGGGCGGGCTTCGTGCTCGCACGCTTCGGGCGTTTTCGCGGCTTCACGCTGTTCGCCGGGATGATCAACGCGCCACTTGTGATTCCCGAAGTGATCCAGGGCATCTCGCTGCTGTTACTGTTCGTCGCACTCGAACAGACGCTCGGCTGGCCGAGGGGCCGGGGCATATTCACGATCTGGATCGGGCACGTGATGCTGTGCGTGTCCTACGTCGCGATCATCGTGCAATCCCGCGTGAAGGAGCTGAACAGGTCACTTGAGGAAGCCGCGCTCGATCTCGGCGCGCCCCCATTCAAGGTGTTTTTCCTGATCACGTTGCCGCTGATCTCGCAGGCGCTGATGTCCGGCTGGCTGCTGTCGTTCACGCTGTCGTTCGACGACCTCGTGCTGTCCGCGTTCCTGTCGGGTCCTGGCTCCACCACGCTACCGCTCGTCGTCTTCTCGCGTGTGCGTCTCGGTCTGAATCCGGAAATGAACGCGCTGGCGACGATCTTCATCGCCACGGTGACGATCGGCGTGATCGCGGTCAATCAATGGATGCAGGCTCGGGAACGCAAGCGTACACGCGACATGCAGATGGCGTTTGCCGTGGCCGAAGCCGCCGATGCCCTGCCCGCGACGCCACAACCAGCCACCGTACGGAAGTCGCTCGATACGGCTAGCGCATAAGCAGTTCTTCGCAATACGACCAAACAAGGAGAATTTGCATGAGAAAGAAACGGTTCTAAGTCGCATCCGCACAGCGCCCTGCAATACCGCGCGCCACGCGGGTTTCGCCAGCAAGCAAATCACCAATCTAAGCGTGACCGCGCGTCCGGTCATGCGGGGGCGAGTCCAGCTTACGAGGTATGGCTCTGCTTTTGGATCAACCTCAATTCCTTGTTTCAAATGATATGCGAGCAGTTCGGCCCACCGAGCGCATTCTTGAGTACAAGCGCCAGCAATTGGCGTCTCGAGTCGACTTGCAGTTTCACGAACGCCCGTTTCGCAAACGTCTCAACGGTCGAGGACTTGATGCCCATTGACCGCGCGATTGCTGGTGTTGTCATACCCTGGATGAACGCCGAGCAAACATGGGCTTCTCGCGGCGTCAATTTCTCATTCAACCATCGCGCGATCGTGTCGCCAGGCGTTCCCGAGCCATGCTCATTGGAGTTTTTTTCGCCGACGAGGTTCTTATGCACGGCTGCGAGCGGCAGCACAATCAGGGCCAAATGCTTCAGGATGCTCAATTCCCTGAGTGAGAAAGGTGGCAGGCGCCGCGCGCGGCACACAGACATTGAATACTCCGTACCGTGTGTCAAATAGAAGGCCACGCACTCGTCGTGAATATCTGCCACGTCATAGAAAATACTGCGTAGCCTGGTATCGACCCGTTGTGCAGACAACTGCATCAGCCGCACCTCCCGCTCACATTGAATCTGATCGAACGTTGGATCGCTCTGAGCATAGGTCCGATAGTAGAGCTGCATTGTCTGCTCGATTAATTCGGGATTCTTGCCGAAGCTCCCGATCCAGCAGATGCTGCGGGGCGTCGAACATGTCTGTACGTAATCCAGGTGCAGCGAATCGCAATCGACAAAATTCCCGACAGCTTCGAACAGTACCGGTAGAAATCTCTGAGTGCCTACGGCGTCGGCGATCGCACCTAGCGCACATATCGTGGATGAAAATTGACCAAGCTGGATATCGAGGATGGGTGGGACGGAAATCATAACGATAAACGCTCGAAGAATTGGTCTCTTCGTAATATCACGCCAATAAGCCAAAGCACACTGGCAGATGCTTCTGACCGGATGGCTTGCCGACAAACCAGCTTGTCCCGGATTTTTTGGACAGACCGGGCGGATTGCGCTTGATAGAGTGACCGCGAGGGTTGACTGAAACTTCTATTCGGCGGTGACGGAGCCGGTGGCGTTCAGCGAGCACGCGTACGCGCGCTCGTACGCCGGTTAGGTATCTCTCCGCCTTCTTTCTCTCATGGCAAGATCGGCTGTATTCAGGCGTCTTCGCAATACGCCCGGTTTCTTCACGCGCAGCTTTATGGATGCTGCGAGCTATCTTGCGAAATGGCGTATTCGGACAGCGGCGTTCCTTCATCGAACAGCGCTCAGAGTCGAGTTGGCTTGCACGATAGATGATCGTGTCAGCCTTCATGACGCGCGTGCGCGGATTGCTGAATTCGCGCCGATCACCGCGTAGTGCGTGTCCAGTTGGACAGCGATATTCATGACGAATCACTCCCGTCGATCGATGTCTTCCAGGATATGCACGCTATTTTCTGCAAAAGCGCCTTGCTCTCACGCCTGTACTTATCGTCAATCAAACTGACGCGGGAGAATGACCGCTCAGCGGGACAAATAGCCCGTTATCTGGTGGCAGGGAAGCCACCATGAAAACGCCCGAACGTCCGGGCGGCTATGATCGCCATCAACAACGCACCGAGACCAGCGGTGCCAGCGTCCGCCGTGGCGCGTATATCGAAATTTCCAACCCGGTAGATCAGAAAGTACCCCAGCGCGACGTTGAACGCCCCCCACAACACATTAACGGTTGCCGAGGACAGTCCTTTGCCCGGTGGCGTGGCAAATGGACTCTGGAAAGACCGACCCATCATTCCGCTTACGAAGTGTGGAATCGCGTTGGAAACAACAATTCCGCCCAGGAAGTAGGAAAGGTACTGATACCACGGCATCTGATGGTTCTCCAATCGTCATAACAGTGTCTGTTGAGGCCGCCTTATGCTGCGAAGCGGGTGGTCATGTGGCCCCGTGGCGCGCCTGCCGATTCGCCACGCCGACGGCGGACCAATGCATAGCTCAAGATTCGCACTAATCGGCCAAACTTGCAAGTTTACCTTGCAAGTTTGGCTGATGACATTCATCCTTGACACACGTTCAACCCGATCGCGTTTGAAAAATCATGCCTACCAGGACTTTCGAGCAAGCCGTCATCGATTTGATGCAGGCGATAGGACTGCTCGTACGACGTACCCGCAACGAATCCTATGCGGGGGAGATCTCGATGACGGAATCTGTCGTCATGTCGCGGCTGGCTAATGACGGGCCCGCCACTACCGCGGCACTCGCGCGCGCCGAAGGAATGAAGCCGCAGTCGATGGGAACGACAATTGCCTCGCTTGAAGAAATGGGCATCGTAAAGCGCACGCCGCATGTTACCGACGGACGGCAGATGCTTATCGAGTTGACGCCGAAGGGTGTTCAGTTGCGCAAAAAGAATCGCGAGGCGAAGCAGATGTGGCTATCGCAGGTGATCGCGGAACTCGATGCAGAGGAGCGAGACACGCTGTTCAAAGCTGCGGGGATCATCAAGAAACTGGCCGGGAAATGAGCGAGATAGGCAAGAGCGCCAACGCATCTGGCGGGATTGATCCGTCTGTCTGGAAAGTGGCCCTCGTCGCTGTGATTGGGCCGTTCATGACGCAGCTCGATTCGACCGTGGTCAACGTTTCGCTCTCGACCATCAGTCACACACTTGACTCGTCGATTGCGACCGCGCAGTGGATCGTCAGCGGCTACCTGCTGGCAATGGCGCTGATGCTGCCACTCAACGGTTGGCTCGTGGACCGCATCGGCGCGAAGCACCTCTACATTATCGGCTTCTCTACATTCACATTGGCCTCGATTCTCTGCGGGGCGTCCCGAACTATGGATGAGCTGATCTGTGCCCGCGTATTTCAGGGTCTGGTGGGCGGCGTGCTGGCACCAATGACACAGATGATGATTGCGCGTGTGGCGGGGAAAAACATGGCGCGTGTGATGGGCTATACCACCCTGCCTATCCTGCTTGGTCCCATCCTCGGTCCGGTATTGGCCGGGACGATCCTTGCGCACACCGCGTGGTCCTGGCTGTTCTACCTCAACGTACCTGTCGGCATTCTCGGTGTCGGGCTGGCTGTGTTGCTGCTTCCGGGCGATGCCATCTCTCTACAAAAGCGCCCGTTCGATTTCCTCGGTTTCGCGCTGATTTCACCTGGCCTCGTTGCTCTCATCTACGGGCTTCAAAATGCGTCGCACACAGAGGGGCGATGGGTTCTGCTCGTTGGCGCCGTGTTTCTTGCGGGATTCTTATGGCACTCGAAACGCAAGGGCAGTTCGGCACTCATCGACGTGCGGATCTTTGCGGACCGGACTTTCTCTGTCGCCGCGGCCACGCAATTTTTCGCCAACGGCATTTTGTTTGGCCGGCAACTTGTCGTTCCTTTGTACCTGATCGCAGGACATGGGTTGTCCGCCGCGCAAGCAGGTTGGCTCATCGCCTCGACGGGTGTCGGCATGATGTGCTCGTTTCCACTTCCAGGATTCTTGACAGAAAGATATGGCTGCCGCGCAGTCTCGGCGGGAGGTGCGTTGCTGGCTTTCCTGAGTACGATCTCGTTCCTCTGGATGATAGGGCATCAGTTCTCGACTGCGTGGGCTGTGATCAGCCTTTTCCTGGCCGGGGCAGGTCAAGGAACGATCAGCATACCGTCGATATCGGCGGCGTATTCGTCGATCCCGAAAGCGAGGCTTGCCGTCGCGAACACCGCGTTGAACATTGTACAAAGGGTCGGCGGTCCGGTTGCGACCACGCTATTGGCCGTGGTCATCTCGTTGACGATGCACAACCCTAAGAACGCTCAGCCAAGGGAATTCTTTATGGCCTTTGTGATGCTCTCCTGTCTTCACGTGTTGGCTTTCGGGGCGGCAGCTATCCTTCCGCTACGAATGGAGCGCGCATCTGAAACCTGAGGCCTCTGAGTGATTCGAATCGCCAAGAATTGAAGGGTAGCGCCCTAACGGGGCAATCGTGTCTACGAATCCAAGGTAACCTGTCGATGTGCCATCTCGGATGAATCGCCGCTATCGTCGAACTACGCCGAGCCTTATCCGATAGACGGTAAGGTCGATGCGGGGTCGATTGTCGCCGTTCGCACCGCGCGCATGTGGCCGTTCAGAGGTCGGTTTACGCCGATCGCACCAGGCTCTGTCCGGCTAATTTCGGACGCTTGCGCGCATGACGCGTTCAGCGTCCGAATGGCCCAGACGTTTCTGAAGCCGTCGTGCAATGGCACGTCGCCCGGAAAGACTACTCGACGTAACGCGCTTCGTTGAGATCGGCGATAAGCGTCGGCCCCGTCGGATGCCAGGCCAACCGCGCCTGCGTCCGGGCACTGGAAGCCGGCATATCCAGACCGACGAACATCGCCATCCATCCGAAATGCGCCGCTGCTTCGTCCGGCGCGATAGAAACGACCGGCAAGTTCAGGCCCCGGCCAAGCGCCTCGGCGATTTCGCGACTGCTGACTCCCTCCTCGCCGACCGCGTGATAACGTGCGCCCCGCTCACGTGCCTCCACGGCGAGCCGGTAGAGACGCGCGACATCGGAAAGGTGACCCGCCGGCCAGCGGTTACGGC
Organism: Paraburkholderia sp.; assembly: GCA_035636295.1. GTDB lineage: Bacteria > Pseudomonadota > Gammaproteobacteria > Burkholderiales > Burkholderiaceae > Paraburkholderia. The sequence continues at coordinate 17,047 of DASPZL010000477.1, read as the reverse complement.
CCTCACCCACGTAGGCCAACACGCCTTTTTCGCGAGCGATGCCGACGAGCGGCGTGATGAGGCCCTGCCTGAACGGATTGTGAACCTGCGGCAATCGCACCACGGACACATTGATACCCGCCTCCAGCAGTTCATTCCCAGCCAGCTCGGATGCGATGCGCGGATTGGGATGACTGGTATTGAAGACGTCTTCGGTCGCCGGCTCGCCATGCTGACCGCTGCCCGTTCCGGTCCCCGAAGTGATGATCAGGGGCCGGTCGGAGCCAGCGAGCGCGGAACCGAGTGCGGCGATGGCACGCTTGTCCTTCTCGCAATTCTCGACGAACTTCGAGAAGTCGTGGTCGAAGGCCATGTGGATGACGCCGTCTGCTTTCGCGGCGCCGCTGCGCAAGCTCTCGGGATCCTCCAGGGTTCCGCGATGCACCTCGGCGCCCGCCTCGATAAGCGCTTGCGCTCCCGCGTCCGAGCGGGTCATGCCGAGCACCTGATGACCGGCCTTGATGAGTTCGGGAACAAGGGCCGAGCCGATGAAACCGGTCGCACCCGTAAGAAAGATACGCATAGTGAAGCCTCCTTGGTCGTAACGCGTTCACTATCCGATCATTTGTTATCCCGTTAAAGTAGTGATCTCATCATAGTAAAACGACTAACAGGGTCATCATGTCAGTCAATACGGCCAGATCGCTCGGAGATTTCCTGAGAAGCCGCCGAACACGCCTCGACCCGGCGAGCTTTGGGTTTTCCGGACGCAGGCGGACGCCGGGCCTGCGCCGGGAAGAGGTCGCCCAGCGTGCCAACATCAGCCCAACCTGGTACACCTGGCTCGAGCAAGGACGCGGCGGCGCGCCTTCGGCAGAAGTGCTGGACCGGATTTCCAGCGCCCTGATGCTGACGGATGCGGAGCGCGAGCATCTTTTCATGCTAGGACTGGGGCGGCCGCCCGAAGTCCGCTACAGGTCCGTCGAAGGCGTGAATCCGCGGCTGCAGCGGCTGCTCGACTCGCTCGATGCCAGCCCGGCAATCATCAAGACCGCCACCTGGGACGTCGTTGCCTGGAACCGTGCCGCAGCCGTTGTGCTGACTGACTATGGCGCGCTGCCGGTCGGTCAGCGCAATATTCTCCATTTCCTGTTCCGTAATCCCGCTGTCCGTGCAAAGCAGCACGATTGGGAAAGCGTCGCCCGTTTCGTGGTGGGCGCGTTCAGAGCGGATGTGGCTCGCGCCGGTCTGGTATCCGAAGTCGGCGAACTTGTGGGCGAACTCCGTGCCGTCAGCGCGGAGTTCGACGCTCTGTGGCAGGACAACGAGGTGCTGAGTCATGGAGATGGAGACGGCGTGAAGCGCCTGCTGCATCCCAAGCTGGGTCCGATCGAGTTGGAATACTCGGCATTTTCCGTCGATGGTCGACCGGACTTGGGGTTGATCGTTTATACCCCGGTTGACGGCGACATTGCGCAGCGAATCAGAGTGCTCGCCGCGCAATGTCGCCGCGAGGGCGAGGACGTGGCCGAAGATGCGCCGGAAGAAGGCCTACGACTTGAATGACCTTAGCGACTGCCTCGGGTCGCACACTGTTTCATGCGATCGGGGATAACGCGTTGAGCGAGTTGCTGATCACGCGGCAATGGCCCGACGTCGGCCGTCGCGTGTTTCCGTGCCCACAGGGTGGTCAGGCATTCATCTGCCGCGAGACCGTGGCGCCGTCGGAAACGCCATCGATCCGCGCGGTGACCATCGTGGTGTACCGGAATGCATCGAGCAGCACGGAACTCGCGGCCATCGCGACAGCGGTTCACCGTGAATCACGTTAGCGGCATGCCTCTCAAACGCCACCGTGGCAGGCGCGCACGGCAGTCCGCCTTCACGTTGATCGAGATGCTGGTGGCGATCGCACTGCTCGCATTGGTTGCGGTCTTATGCTGAAGCGGACTCGACGCCACGATCCGCACGCGTGAAGACATCGTGACGCACCTGACCCGCACCCGCAATGTCCGAGCCCAAGCCTGCGCTAGTGGCAGAAATCGCCGTCTCGGCGGCGATCATGCGTACGCTCCAGTGTGTGGAACCATCCGCAGGAACGTCACAAAGTGATATTCTTCCACTTTTCGATATATTCAGTAGAATACATCGACACGATCAACGAACACCCGCCAAAGGAGATATCACGTGGTCCGCAGTCGTCGCGCGCCACCGGAGCGGCCGATCTTATCGGGTTTGCAGCCGGGCACACTGTCCACCACGATAGTAGCGCCTAAGTCCGCATCCGGCCGCATACGTGCGGAACAGATCAGAGACGTGGTCGATGCGTTCCGGCGTTTGCATGACAGTGTGCAGCGCTTCGTCCGCATGTTCGCGGGTGCACGCGATCCTGCATCCATTGGCGATTTCGGCGCAATCTCGTTGCGCGAGCTGCTCTCGATGCTGGCGAGGGAGGCGCAAGCCGCGCGCTTCGGCCGTCTGTGCGAACTGAAGCTCGCGATCAAGGAAGCGCGCCTGCTTGAGCGCACGCGCGACGCCGTCTTCTCAGAATCGTTCAGCAACGACGCCGTTGCCATGCGCGAAACAGTGACGGCGCTTGAACAGGTCGACGCCATACTGGTCGGATTGTGCGTCGAACATGTGCTTGAACGGCATGCTCTAGCAACGCCCCGCTCTCAATCGCTGGAACATGCTGTAGACCGTGTGCGCAAACGACAGCCCGCGTCCGCATGCTGATCCGATCAGGCGCGCGTCGTTATATTCAGTGGTATATTTCGCTTCACTGCGGTCAAGATTCAGTACCGGCTTAGAGGTCATCATGCACGCTCCTCCATTCCGCCTCGCCCGCCCTACGGGCATCGAAGCGTCGGGCACGCTCACCAGTAGCGGCGCCCGCATGCGCACCGATGCATGCTGCACGCCGCCGAAGGAGCAACTGGCCGACCTGAAACGGCGCACGCGCCTTGCGGATCTCGACGCGCATCTGCATTGCTCGATCATCGGCACGTGTCTGAGCACGCACGAGTTGCGCAAGCTGGTGCCGAAGTTCACAGATCTCGACCGTCAGCGCGCTACCGATCTTGAGATTCATCACGCCGCCGTCGAACTCGCAATCGAGGGCGGTGCGGGCGGTAAGGCGCTGCAAAAGGCACTCGACGAGCGCTACGCTGGCGCGCTACGTCTGTTCGATAAAGCAAAGGAACCTGAAGCCGTGCTCGCGCTGTGGAAAGACGCGCTGAAGAACGGCGACATCCCGCCCGCCTACTGGGCGTTGATGGTCCATCCTCAATCGACGATGCTGGTTCGTCAGGCTGCATTCGGCGATTTGCACATGCTGTCGCACCTGGTCGGCGCAGCCAATCGCGCAGACATCCGGCGTCTGGTCGCGCTCGAAGACGAGAACGCTGCGTTGCGTGCGAAAGTCGATCGGCAGCAGGCCCGATTGCAGGAAATGAGCGTGCAGCAAGACGCAGCGACGCAAAAATTGTCGGCGCAAGCGGCTCGCCTACCGACGCAGCCCGCCGGCGCCAACTCAGATCTGCGCGGCGAAGTACGCATGTTGCGCGAAGCGCTCGCCGCGCGCGACGAGCGGCTCGCGTTGCACACGAACCGGCGTGAAGCCGCCGAGCAGCGCGCCGCAGCGGAGCAGGAAAGCGCACGCGCATTACGCGCGCGGCTCGATGAAGTCGACGCGCTACTAAAGGCGCTGCAAGCCGAACTGGCCGCGATGGAGCGCGAAATGGCGGCGTCGGCGGATAGTCCATCGTCACGCTCAGATGCGTTCGCGGTTCTGCACGGCAAGCGGATCGTCTATGTCGGCGGAAGGCCAGGTTCGAATAGCGCGGTGAAGCGTGTCGTGGAGGCGGCAGGCGGTCAGGTGACGGTACACGACGGCGGCATCGAAGATCGCAAAGGGTTGCTGGCGTCCGCGTTGCCGGGTGCGGATATGGTCGTGTTCCCCGTCGATTGCATCGATCACGATTCAATGAACATGCTCAAGCGGGTCTGCGAGCGCAGCCAGGTCACGTACTACCCACTGCGCACGGCAAGTGTGGCGAGCTTTATCGAACTGATGGGCCGGCTGGATGCCGACGCGCAGGCGGGCACCTCAGCAGGCGCGGCACCGCGCTTCTGCCTGCGGCACGGATAGATAGGCGGGCCTAGCGTTTCACCATTTTCGTCAACGCGGCGATGTCTTCCGCGCAGGCTGCATACGCTTGGGCTTCGATGCCGCGATAAAGGCGAATGATCTCTTCGCCGACGGGGGTCAGCACGCTGCCGCCGCCGCTCTGCCCACCATGTTCAGAAACGGTCGCAGGCGACTTGAGCGAACGGTTCAGTTCGTCCATCAGCAGCCAGGCACGCCGGTACGACATGGCGAGGCTGCGCGCGGCAGCCGAAATCGATCCATGCTCCTTGACGGCTTCCAGCAGCGCGATCTTGCCCGGACCAAGCGCGATCGTACCCGCCTGCACAATGCGCATGCGAAAGCGCACGTCGGGCCGGGCGTTTGCCGATGTATTTTTTTCGTTTGAAGATTTAGCCATGCGCAAAAGCATACACGATGGCGCCGCGGAACCAGTTTCGCACCCGCTATCGAAGCTGAGCGCCTCGACATTTGCCAATTGCCCTACGGTTATAGACCGGAGCAGGGCCTGGCATGGTCCTGACTGGCGGATCCACAGCAGCCGATGCTATCTGCCCATATTAGCTGACTATTGAATGCCCATTGCGATGATGCGATCCTGGGCAGCGATTTTGATCGCATCCGCAAGAGCCAGCGCGGCGGGCGACCGTGCCCGTCCGATCGGATAAAGAAAGCCATATTCCAACTCTACCGCCGACGCGAAAGGCCGAATGGAAAGATTTCGCGCGCCTGTCGATAGCGCGACGAACGGATCGGCCAGCGCCACGCCCAGCCCTTGCGCCGCCAGTTCACATGCGATCAGGCCGTTGGTGGCCTCGAACCGGATGTTCGGCTTGCGCGCGTGTTCACGGAATAGACGTTCGAGATGCTGCCGCAATAGTGACCGCCCATGCGTCGCGACAATCGCGATATCGAACAGGTCCGCAACCTTGATCGTCCGACGCTTCGCTAGCGCATGATCTTTCGACATGACGACCACGGCGCGCGTTCTCAAGAACGGTTCGACTTCCACAGTGGGATTGTCGATCGGCAAGATACTGACGCCGATATCGAACTGCTCCTGCGTGATCCATGTCTCGATGTCGAGCCTAACGCGCGACGCAATTTCCGCGGTCAGATCCGGTGAGCTTCGCTGAATAGCCGCAAGTGCCGGTGAAACGAGTGCATTGGTGACGTGAGGCGCCACCAGTATTCTCAAATGATCAGATGCGCCACAACGAATCTGCTCGGCCGAGCGGGACAGCGACTGTAGTTCGCGCATCACACGATCCACTTCTTCGTAGAAGCGCCAGCCTTCAGGCGTAGCCTGTAGCCGTTTGCCAATCCGGTTGAACAGCCGGAATCCCACCGACTCCTCGAGTGCAATCAACAGCCGTCCAATCTGCGGCTGGGTCCGGCTCAGCCGCTCGGCAGCCTGCGTGACCGACCCGCATTCGATGAATGCCCGAAAGGCTTCAAGTTCGCGTACGTTCAGCATCTCTCCTCCTTTGAACTATTTTCGCATATGAGCAATTGTTTTTCGCATTTGACGCATATAAGCCGGGCCCGTTTAATGGATGACATCGCGCCCGTCAGAGCGGCGCGCGGCGCGGGCACGACGTTGAGGTCCGCGTTTCGGGGAAATAATCGATATGTCGTCTCTCGCGGCGGGTCGCGAAGGTCAGGAGAATCAGTATGTCCAGCGTTGCTGCACGACTCGAACGGCTTCCGTTCTGTGGCTTTCACAAAAAGCTCCTTTTTATGGGAGGACTGGGATACACCTTCGACGCGATGGATTCGTCATCCATGGCGTTCGTCCTTCCCGCGATCACCAAGGCGTGGGCGCTGACCTCATTCCAGACCGGACTAATCGCCAGCAGCACCTATACGGGGTTTTTCTTTGGTGCTCTATTGGCCGGCTTATGCGGCGACCGATTCGGACGCCGCTTTGTGATGGTCACGGCGCTGATCATTTTCTGCATCGCGTCTCTGATCAGTTCGCAGATGGACCATTGGCAGACTTTTTACTCGGTCCGTATCTTCGCGGGGTTCGGCGCGGGCGCCGAGAGCGCGATCGTTGCGCCGTTCCTGTCCGAGTTCGTTGCCCGCAAATATCGGGGCGCCTTTACCGGAGCGCTGGCCGGTTTTTTTGCCGTAGGCTATGTGATGTCCGCGATACTCGGCAATCTGATCATTCCGCACATGGAAGGCGGCTGGCGAGTCGTCGTTGTGATTACATCGTTGCCGATTTTCATTCTGCTCTGGTGGCGCCGTTCGCTGCCCGAATCGCCGCGCTGGCTGGAAAGCCGTGGACGTCTCGCAGAAGCAAACGCGACCCTCGACCGGATCGAGGCGCAAGTCAGGAAAGAAGGCAAAGCGTTCGAGCCCATTCCGGCGTCAATCGCACAGTCCGTCACCGCGCAGCATGGTTCGTCGTTCTTCGGCAATCTCGGCGCGATATGGTCACGTAAGCTTCGTCGCACGACTGCGATGTCGTGGGCAATGTGGTTCGCCATCGCCTTCAGTTACTACGCCTTCTTCACGTGGATTCCGAGCCTGCTGGTTCAGCACGGCATGACCATCACGAAGAGCTTCGGCTTCTCGCTGCTGATGTACGTCGCGCAAATTCCCGGCTACCTGTCGGCGGCTTATCTCAACGAACGGTTCGGTCGTCAGGCGACGATCGCCGGCTACATGGTGCTCGGCGGTGCGTCGGCGGTTGGGATGGCAATGTCCGATGCCACCTGGCAGATTGCTGTCGCAGGAATCTGTCTGTCGTTCTTCATGAATGGCACGTTCGGCGGCATCTATGCGTACACGCCGGAAATCTTTCCCACGCATCTGCGCGCAACGGGTGTCGGCACCTCGTCGTCGTTCGGCCGCATCGGTGCGATTATCGCGCCGATCATGGTCGGCATGATCTATCCCGTACTGGGATTCGCGGGGGTGTTCGGCGTGACGACTTGCGTTCTGTTGGTCGGTGCATTGACCGTGCTGATCCTGGGTGTGCCGACGCGCGGACTCGCGCTCGAAGATATTTCGGTGGCCCACGAAGGCAGCAGTTCCACTCATGCCCCGCTCAACGCACGGGGGAGCGACGCTTGATCACCCCAATGAAGATGTCCCATGCGTGGCTGGCGATCGCCGATGCGCATCGCCATACAGACCAACCCGGCGCCACCCTGCGCGCAATGGACGAAGCGATCGATGCGCTCGTCGGACGCACCTTGCTGACCGTGCTGACCGTCTATCCGGACGATGGCGTCGTGGAGCGTTCCTATAGCAACCTGACGGCGCGATATCCGGTTGGCGGGTTGAAACGCATCTGCGATACGCCCCGTCTTCGCGGGGTGCTTGAAACGGGAGAGGTATTCATCGCGCAAACGCGTGAGGACATCATCGCCAACTACCCAGACGCGGAGACGATTTTCGCAACCGGCTGCTCGAGCGTTCTGAACGTGCCGGTATTCTGGCGCGAGCAGATCGTCGCGACGGTCAATCTACTTCACACGGAAGGGTTCTACGAGCCCGTTCACATCCCGATCGTTCGCAGTGTCGCACAGGCTGCGCTTCCCGCATTTCTCGAACGTCTGCCGCTTCAACGGCAGGCACTGTCATAGATACTCAGCAGGACTATCCTCATGTCTGATCGCGACGACAAAAACAGCGCATGGCAAGTACCACCCAGCGCTTACCTCGCTACGCGCCCCGCCGAATTCGATCTTCCTTCCGCACCGGTCTCGACCTACATCACGATGCGCGACGGCTGCCGTCTCGCCGCCGACATCTATATACCGCAGGGCGCTGATCCGGCGGAATCGTTTCCGGCGTTGCTAATCTTCACGCCTTACTACCGGCGCTTCAAAACGAATGGCGAAGTCGCTGAACCAGCACCCGCAGCGGCGCGTTATCGCGACTTTTTCGCGGTGCGTGGCTATGCGGTCGTGGTCGTAGACGTGCGAGGCACCGGCGCGAGCTTCGGCACAAGAGATGCATTGCGCTCGCCCACCGAGCGTGACGACTATCGCGAGGTGGCCGAATGGGCGGTGAAGCAGCCATGGTCTAATGGTGTCCTGGGCTCGACGGGCGTCTCCTATGTCGGCGCCGCGGCATGCTTTCTCGCCAGCACCGGACATCCCGCGGTAAAGGCGATTGCGCCGTTGTTCGGCGTGTCCGACATCTATAGCGAACAGTTGTACCCCGGCGGCCTCCTTTCCAAGGTTTGGACTGGCGCATACGACCAGCTGATGCTGGCAATGGACCACGATCGGCGCGATCTTCTCGGCCTGTTTTCGTATTACACGGATCCGGGCCTGCGCGGGCCGCAGCCCGTCGATGAAGACGTCGACGGCGAACTGCTCAAAGCCGCGATCAACGAACATCGCAGCAATTTCAGCCTCCACGACGCGGCACCCGAATTCGCGTTTCGAGACGAAGGCATGCTGCATGATCCCGTTCTAACGCTCGCCGCGTGCAGTCCTTACCATTACCTGGATCAGGTCTCGCGCGACGTACCGATCTATTCGGTGTCGGGTTGGTTCGACGGAGGGGGCTACAGTAACGGCGCAATCTCACGGTTCCTGACCCGCAACAATCCTCACGACAGGCTTCTGCTAGGCGCCTGGGATCACGGTGCCCGTACGAACGTGTCGCCGTGGCGCGACGACGCCGCGCCGCAATTCAACCTGCTAGCGGAGTTACTTCGATTCTTCGATACACATTTGATGGAACGGGAAGCTGGTCTGGCAGAAGAGGCACCGATTCATTACTTCAACATCCACGCGGAAAAGTGGACATCGGCTTCTTCCTGGCCTCCAAAGTATGAACCCCTGCGTTTGCAACTGGCGGGTGGCGGGTTCCTGACGCAGGTTGCGGCGGCATCGGATGTAACCTCATATCGCGTCGATTTCAGCACTTCGACGGGTTCGCAGACGCGGTACGAGCGTTTGGGAGCCGCCGCTATCGTCGACTACTATCCGGACTGGACGGAACGCTGCGCTTCGATGCTGAACTTCGAGACGGCCGCGCTCCCGCGTGCGACACCTGTTGCGGGGCATCCGGTCGCGACACTACGCATGTCAATCGATCAGGGCGATGCATCGATCTTTGTCTACCTGTCGGAAGTTGGCAGCGATGGTCGCGTCCATTACATGACCGAAGGTACGCTTAGGGCGATTCATAGAGAGACAGCGCCCGCGCCGAGCGATTACCTGACCGCGTGGCCGTTCCGCACCTACTACCGCAAGGATGCGAAACCGGTCGACAAAGGCGTCGTCATTGAGTATTCGATTCCACTGCTGCCGGTCTCATGGACGCTGGCTGAAGGCAGTCGGCTTCGGTTGTCTATTGCAGGGGCGGACGACGGACATTTCGTGTCCATGCCGTACGGCCGTCCACCGACGTTTGACGTTCAGGTCGGCCTCGGCGGAAGCTTCGTGGTAATTCCACTTCAGGCGAGTTAGACGACGGCACCGCTTGCAATGGGTTAGCCGATAGCGGGATGTTTTTTGAAACCAGGCACGGTTGCTTGCTCCAAGGAATCGCGCCTCCTTCAAGGATCCTTCAATGAGGCATCCTGACTTACGTATGGACGAAAGCTGCGTTACCGCTCAGGTTCAGTGTAGTAGCTTTATAGAAATGTCCGCTTCTAGCCAAGTTCAAATGTCCGCTTTCGTGGTGCGTATGCTGACTAGCGGCCGGTACCCCGGCGCTGGAGGCATTGATGGCTGCGACCGAACGGATAACGATGACGATGCGCGAGGTTGACCGGCTCAGGACGATCCAGTCGGTGGTCGATGGCATGCTGATGACGCGGCAGGCCGCAGAACGGCTCCATCTGAGCCGGCGTCAGGTTGAGCGGCTGACCCGTGCGATATCGCAGCCAGGGCGCTTCGGGACTGCTGTCACGGCATCGTGGACACCCGAGCAACTATCAGTTGGCAAACGGCGTGGCCGAGCGCGCGTTGAACCTGATCCGTGACTGCTACGCGGATTTTGGCCCGACGCGCGCGTGCGAGAAACTGCGTGAATGTCACGGGCTGGCGCCGTCCAGGGAAACCGTGCGGCACCTGATGACGGATGCCGGGCTGTGGATTCCAGGCTGGCAGCGGCCGCCGAAGATCTACCAGCCGAGAAGCCGTCGTGCGTGTCTGGGCGAGCTGGTGCAGATTGATGGCAGCGATCATCGCTGGTTCGAGGAACGGGCGCCGGCGTGCACTGCTGGCGTATGTCGACGATACGACCAGCCGGATCATGGCGCTGCACTTCACGGCGACCGAATCGACCTTCAGTTACTTCGCGGTGAGCGGAACAGCGCTGGCGTCGCGCCAGTCGGTGACATAGACTTCGAAGTCGGGCAGCATCGTGCGCACCGTTTCGCGCACGAGCGAGCGTCGCATGGTGGCCCGACAGCGGCGCGACGGGCAGCACGGCCGGCTGCGCGTGGTAACCGGTGCGCTCAAAATGCAGCAGCCGGCAGAAGGGCCTGTCCACCACGACCGTTTCGGTCACCGCGATCGGCGAGCGGGCAGGCGGGCAGGGTGGAGACGCCTTCCGACAGCGCGAGGAGGCGGGCGGTCACCCGAAGCCACGGCAGGAAAGGAGCCCACGCCACGCCGTGCAGTTCTCGCAGATGGTAAGAAATCAGCATTTCAGCAGTTCCTCGGCCAGTCACGCGTTTGCGTGAGCCGCCATGCGGAAATCGCACTCCAGCCGGCACGCCTGGCGGAACCCGTCAAGGCGCGCCGGCGCCCTTCGCCCTTAACTCGTCGCCGTGGCCTGTGAGCACGATCCGGTGCAAGGACGCCATCGGCACACCCTAGCGCTGCCGCATCAGCGCCGCCGGCATGACGGCCGGCGCGCCAGGTGCTTCATCTACCGCCGTGCGGCCGCCGTCGCGAAAGAACGCCTGCTCGGCAGCGTGGTTCAGGACAAGGATGCTGATACGACGGTTGGCCGGCTCATCAGCAACGTCTTTGTTGAGCGGCAGCACATCAGCGAGTCCCCGCACCTGGAGCAGCTTTTCTTCTCTCAGACCTCCAGCCACCAATGCACGCCGGGCAGCATTGGCCCGGTCGCTGGAGAGTTCCCAGTTCGAATAGCCCGTCGGTCCGCTGGGGTACGGTGTGGCGTCGGTATGGCCTGCGATCGACACGCGGTTGTCGATGTCGTTGAGCGCCGCGCCGACCTGCGTAAGGATCGCCGTCGCATAGTTCTCCGGCTTCGCGCTGCCCGAAGCGAACATCGGGCGCCTGAGCGAATCGACAATCTCGATGCGCAACCCCTCGTTGGTGGTCGCGATCCGGATCTGGTCCCTGTAGGCTTGCACCGACGGGCTCTGCTCGATCAGCGCCGTAAGCTTCGCCTTGAGCTGCTGGAGCCGCTGTGCATCTGCCGGACCCGCGACAGCCGCGCGCGATGCCGCTGGCGGCGACGGTTGAGCCTGACTCTTCCTGCCGTCGCCCGGAGCTGTGCTCGACACATCGCGTCCGCCGCCCTGCACGACGCTTGGGCGCGCGGAGCCGGCGCCTTGCTTGCCGCCCAGCAGGCTCGAGAGCGGCGTGTTGAAATAATCCTCGATGCCCTGTTTGTCATATTGCGAGGTGGAGCCTAGCAGCCACATCAACAGGAAGAACGCCATCATCGCGGTGACAAAGTCGGCGTAGGCAATTTTCCATGCGCCGCCGTGATGGCCGTCGTGGCCGTCACCTTTTTTGCGGCGCACGACAACGATCGGCGTGGACGCGGACTGCACCGGATCGCGGGAGTTTTTTTCAGCCATGGCTTCGCTCCGTCAGGCTGCCCCGGGCGTCTTCGTCGCCCGGACGGCTTCGTCGAGTTCCTTGAAGCTCGGACGATCGGCCGTGAAGAGCACCTTGCGGCCGAACTCGACCGCGACCGACGGCGCGTAGCCACTCATCGAAGCGAGCAGTACAGCCTTGACGCACTGGAACGGTTTGGCTGCCGCGCGGCCCTTGGCGTTTAGCAGGTCTGCAAGCGGGCCGATGAAGCCATACGAGAGCAGGATGCCGAGGAACGTCCCCACCAGCGCCCCGGCGATCATCTCGCCGAGCACGGCGGGTGGCGCGCCGACCGAACCCATCGTATGCACGACGCCCATCACCGCGGCTACGATGCCGAACGCGGGCAGGCCGTCGGCCATCTTCTGGATCGCGTTTGCAGCGACGGAAGCTTCCGCGTGATGCGTATGAAGCTCCTCGTCCATCAGGTCCTGCATCTCTAGCGCGTTCACGTTTCCGCCCGACATCATGCGCAGGTAGTCGACGATGAAATCGAGCAGATGATGATCTTCGAGAACATGCGAATACTTCTGGAAAAGCACGCTTTCTTCCGGCGCGTCGACGTCGGCCTCGAGTGCCATCATGCCTTCCTTGCGCGCCTTCTGAAGCAGTTCGTAAAGGAGCGCGATCAGTTCGACATATTTCTCCTTCGTATAGCCGCCGCCCCTGAAGCAGAACGGAATGCTCCCGAGGGTCTTCCTGAGCGTCGTGACCGGATTGCTGACGACGAATGCACCGATCGCCGCGCCGAAAATGCACAGCAGTTCGAAGGGTTGCAGCAGTGCCGGGAGATGCCCTCCCACACCGACAAAGCTGCCGAGGACAGACGCGATGACCACTACCCACCCGATTGCGACAAACATGTTCTCTCCACTTGGCGTACGTGTGTTGACTGCACTGCGGACTGAAGTGTACGAGGCGTTGTGCCGCACCAATCGGACGAACAGGGCAGACACTCTGACCTTGTTTGCCCAATGGCAGACAAGTCGGGCCGCGACGACGCATTGATGTCGCCCAGGGAGAACTGTATATGCGTGTTCATACTGATCTGCCCTCTTCCCGCTTTGTCCGCCAACTGAAAGCCGACTTCGCGAGACCTTCTCCCATCTTGGGTACAGCACCGCAGGCTCCCGCCTGCGTTCATGACACACCCGGGCGCCAACCCTCGTTTGCGCGCTGGCCCCATTAAAGCCCTGGATTGGGGATCATGTCGGGCGATGATTAGCATCAAGATGCCGTGTGATTCGTCATAAACGCCTTTCATGACAGCAGGAGCCGCTATGAGAGGGGTCAGCTGCACGTGATGGGAAGCGACGAATATCAGAAATTGTCATGGCCGGTCATGTGGTTCTGGATGTGGCCATGAGCGCCGAATCAGAGGGTGGACCTGACACCGGCCGATCGGCCTCCAGTTTCGTCGAACCGCGTGTGTCCACCGTTATCTGGCCGGCACGCCGCATGGAGGAGATCCAGCCGCAACACCACCGGAGCGCCGCAGGCCTTCTGCAAACCTGCGGGGATGCCTTAATCCACTTGAATGGGATTTTTCCCGCGACACCGTGCCCCGGACATGACACAACCTCAGCCCTTCTCCCCCGCAACAAGACGAGGTTGCTGCCGATGCCACGTGCGATGGTCGCCCAGTTGTCGCTTGAATATCATCTGACGCTCGAGGTGTTGCACTCTGGCTGCAGTGATGGCCGCGCAGCCGCCACGCTGGTCCAGGTCCTGCTCGTCGCCTGGTTTCTATACGGCGCGGGCTATCGCGACGCTGATCCTGTCGCATTCGTCGAGATGGACGCGACGCTGGCGCATCGCAATCAGCATGGCAACGAAACGGGCGAATGAACGATTGACGACGACCATGCGTTGCTGGCGCGACTGTTGACCCTGCATGACCGGTAACGGTTCTGTCGCAGTAAGGCAAGCGAGTGATGAAAAGGTGATGTGATAGGGATTACTTATGAGGCCAACGAGTAAAATTGCTGGGCAGCGGACGGCGCAGTTTTGCCCGGACATTTCATCTGCCCTTTCTTGATCATGTGCATCAACTCGATGCCACCCAGAATGACGCGAGCGCAGTTGAAGTTCTTGAACCCGAGCATCGGCCGGGGCTCGACGTTTAATGGCACGATGGTCCTGCTCGACGACGTTGTTCAAATACTTGACCTGACGAACCTTGATGGACGTCTCGCGCCCGGCATTCACCGCGTTAAGCGCAGCCAGACCGGAGCCGCTTTTGTCGATGGTTACCGTCTCGGGCGAGCCGTTCTGACCGATTGCCCTTTCGAAGAAGCGCCGGGCAGCAGCCTTGTCCCGCCTGGCCCTGAACAGAGAAAATCGATGGTGTTGCCCGCCTTATCCACCGCCCGGTAAAGATGGTAAATAGGCCCGGGGAGTTTCGCCCCGAACCTCTCGCAGAACCGTACGTGACACTCTCGCGTCATACGGCTGACGGGTCGGCCGGTGGAATTTCACCACCAGCTGGCCACAGAACCGTGCGTAAACCTCTCGATTTACACGGCTCGCCAGCCATTCTCCCGTCATCTCGCGATGACAGATCGATGCGGAAGGTGGATGCTCATCCCGGTTTACCGGTTGGCGGCAACCTTCTCTGAGCTAAGTCATCCCCTTCGCTCCCAAGTTCCGCACCCGAGCCCGGATTCGAGTCACGCTGCCTATACACTGGACACCACGTGGCCAATAAGCAGGTGGCCGCCACGCTGATCCCAGGGGTAACGGGCGCCCCCAGTTTTGATGTCGTCTAAGTTGGTTTCGATGCGTCGTCAGCGGTTCACTTTCGTTCGTCTCTCTAATCCATACATGACGTGTTTGATCACGCCTTTTGACCGTAACGTTCACCACCGCAGCGTTTCCGACTGAAGCAGCTTACGGCTGTTTGAAATCAGTTCCTGCAAACCGACATCGGAGGGTCTTCCTCCATCTCGAGTACAGCATCGTGTTCAGAATGCAAACACGTTCATGGCACAACCCGTTATCCAACCGGTCCTTCGACGACACACCAGTGGACAAACATCTGCGGTGGTCCGGTGGCGACACACATGTGGGCAGCGATGGCACCCAATCGCGCGAAGACCCATCAGCACGACGCCATCGTGCTGCATCACCGCCTGCTGCCCATTGCCGCCGAGACTGGAACGCGTAAAGCTCGTTATGAGGAGGCGTTTGGTATCGTGCGGACTATCGGAAACCTGCGAGCACAATTGAACGAGCATGTGCAGTTTGCCGATGAACTGGAGGCCATCCGTGAGACCTATCGTGCAAAGCGCGACTTCATGAAGCTGCTGGCGACGCTGGGTTAGCCGTGGCTGCCGACCCATGCGCGCGCCCAATCGAGTCTGCAGCGTGCGCTTCGGCCCGGTTTTGAAACTGACGATAATGCCGGACCCCTTGTTGAGTTTCGTGCCCCGCGCGATGCTCGCCGCAGGCGGCATATTGCCCGTTCTGGGCGATGACATGTCCCGAGTTGGTATAGCCATTTATCTTCCGCACGTCATTCCTTGATGTGCGTCAGGAGCGGCGCCACTCTTCACGATGTCGAGACGCGTCCAAACATCTGTGCCAGATTTTCGTGACCAATGAATCGGCGTAGTTGACCGTCATTGCGTCTGTGAACAGTCGCGCCGGAATGATGGCCGTCAACCGGACGTCGTCGAGCAGCACAACATCCTGCGCAATCGCGTGAACGCGTCGCGCGAGCGTCACCCGGTCAAGCCAGGCCGTCGTCAGCTTGTTGCGGCATGGCGCGCGCCATCATCCACAATAGCGACTACGCTTTCGCCTATGCTGCGAAGGCGGCAATTGACCGCTACTTCGCAGTAGCGCAATCAGCATTTTACGGAACATCCGAAACGCGCAGGAAAAGCAATCTGGCGAAAGGAGCGGACAACGAGTGAGTTTTCGGCTGCGAACAACTGCAAGGACCCGGCATATAGATGAATCGGACCCACTATCAAAGTCGGCTGCGCGGCGTGCCTGCACGAAATATCAGTAGAGATGCGGTGAGGGCGGCGAACTGTGTGGGCGGGCGATGATGATGTGCCGTGGTGGTGGCACGTGAGCCTTCTCGAGCCACACTGGTACCATGCCAAGCTCGGAGTCGTCCCGAGCCTGGCGTCGATGATTCAAGAACGCCAGCCGCCTGCCGTAAACGCATACGAGAGCCCGCGCTCTCCGACTCAAGGCGAAAAGTCCGCAGGAGCGCTTCAGCCTGGCCGTGCTCTCTGATGCCATCTAATCCATATCCCTGTGAGTTTCGAATTCGCGCCAATAGGTATGTTCAGCCCCGTCATCCTCCTCGTTGTCGCAATTATGTCCAGCGTGGTGAGCATGGCAGTGTTTGGTTCGCTGCTGCACGCCGAGATACCAGGGTTGCCTCGCTGGATTGGCGCAAACGCCCTGGTAGCCGTGGCGCTCGTCCTTCTCGCGCTGCAAGCGCCCGCGCCTGCACAAGCGGCCATCGTTGTCGCGAGCACATTGCTCGGGGCTGCGGCGCTCATGATGCTGCAGGGCTGTCGGGAGTTCTTTGGTCTTCGGCCTTCGCGTTCGTTGGAGTACGTCGCGTACGGCGCCATGCTGCTTGGCATTGTCTATTGGGGATACATATCGCCAAACGTCAATGCCAGAATTGCTTTGCTATCGGCGTTTCTGGCGTATGTCCGTCTGGTCATCGGCTGGATTGCGTTCAGGTTGCGGCCGCCGGGCAGACCGAAATATTGCTACTGGTTTATGTCGGGCGCGGCATTTGTCGGCGCGGCTGTCCACGCAACACGGAGTATCGCCTGTGCAGTGGGCTGGGAGCATCAGGCCGCCTTCCTGGAGCCGACGCCGATAAACATCGCGTTCCTCGGTCTCGGCATATTGGCGCTGCCATGTCTTTCGATTGGCGTGGTCATGCTTGCTCACGACCGGATGGCCGAGCGTATGGAACGGCTGGCAAACGTCGACGGGCTGACCGGTGCGCTTGTGCGCCGTGCCTTCCTTATCCGGGCAGAGTCATTGCTGCAAGAGGCCAGGAATTCGAAGTTGCGGCTGTCCATTGCGATTCTGGACCTCGACAAGTTCAAGGCAATCAATGACGAACATGGGCATGCGGGCGGCGACCAGGCGCTTGTGCATTTCG
>DASPZL010000476.1:0-21859 GCA_035636295.1 Paraburkholderia sp. | reverse complement strand
AGCGTGATCCACCGTCGAGATGTACTGCTACGTCGCCCTCAGGAAATTCGAACAATATGCATTCGACAAACTGAAACAAACCGATCCCGATTGACACCCGGAGTCATATCAACCTGGCCTACGTCACGAATGGCGTGCGAGATGGATGGTCAGGAAACGACAGGTAGAAGACCGGGCGTGGCTTGAGCAGGAACTCGAAGGCAGCGAATTCCGGGACGTGCGGCTACGCAAGCGTTTTGGCATGCTGCTGGAGCAGTTTTGGAAGGGTATGGGGCAGACCATTCCGCTTGCCTGCCAGGACTGGGCCAATACCAAGGCAGCCTATCGTTTCATGGACAACGATCGCGTCAACGAGCAAGACATTCTGAGTGGGCATTTTCAGGCAACTGCACAGCGTTTTTCCGTGACTGATGGTCCGATTCTTGTACTTCAGGACACCACCACGTTTTCGTATGAAAGGGAGCACCCCGAACTCATCGGCTACGCTGGCAGCACGATAACTTCTGCGCAGTGACGAGGCAGGGAGAAGCCGAGCTCGCAATGCGGCATCCTGATGCATTCGAGTCTCGCAGTGACAGCGGAAGGTCTGCCACTCGGGCTGACCGCCATCAAGTTCTGGAGCCGCAAGGAGTTCAAGGACACGGCGACACGGCGTAACAAGGTCAACTTCACTCGCATACCGATCGAGCAGAAAGAAAGCTTTCGCTGGATTGAGAATCTGCGGCAATCAACGACCCGGCTCGGTGATCCAGATCGCTGTGTGCATATCGGTGACCGGGAAAGCGACATCTTCGAGCTGTTTGACGCTGCCTGCGAGCTCGGAACGCATTTTCTGGTTCGTACCTGCACGAACAGACTGGCTGGTGACGGCGGACATACCGTTGCTGACGAAATGTCAGAAGTGCGGGTCAAGGGATTGCACCGGATCGAATTTCGCGACGCCAAAGGCAGCCCACACCAGGCGCTTCTGGAGATCCGGTACCGGCGCATCACAGTCTGGCCGCCCCTGGCAAAGCAGCGGCACTATCCGGCGCTCGGACTGACGGTCATCCATGCGACGGAACGCGGCGAGCCGGTGGGTCGCAAGCGTGTCGAATGGAAGCTGCTCACGGATCTGTCGGTGAATTCCCGGGTGGAGGCAATCGAAAAGATCGACTGGTACGCAATGAGATGGAAGATAGAAACGTTTCACAAGAACCTGAAGTCGGGCTGCAAGGCTGAAGAGTCACAGTTGCGCACCGCCAGCCGCCTGACCAACCTGATAGCCATCTTCTGCGTCCTTGCCTGGCGGGTATTCTGGCTGACCGAAATCAACCGGTCTGCACCCGAGGCTCCACCAGAGGTGGCGCTTACCGAAACCGAGGTGTCGCTGCTTGACCAACTCATCAAAGATACTGCGCGTATCGTACAGGCGCCTTGCCTGTCTCGCAGCCTGGTCAAGCTCGCGCAACTGGGTGGCTATCTCGCACGAGCCAACGATCCCCCACCCGGCAACAAGGTCATCTGGCGCGGCATGCATCGGCTGATGGAAATCGAGATCGGATACCAACTGGCGCGTCGAGATAGTGGGTAATCACAAGGTCTTCGCAGCAGTTTACAACCCCCATTCGTAACCCATTGTGTGTAAACAATTTTTCATGCAATTGCCCTGGGCCGGGCATGGGACCGCTCTTCGGCCCGGAAGGACTGTCGCAGCTATTGCTGATCATCGTGATCGTCCTGGTCGCCTGGCTGATCAAGGTGTCGCGCGACCGTAGGGCCGACAAGGGCGAAACGAAGGCTGACGCCGTGCTGCGCGAACGCTACGCCCGCGGCGAAATCAGCCGCGACGAATACCTGCAGATAAGCAAGGATCTTGAGCGACGTTAATCGACCCTCGATGGTCCATCGTCGCAAGCGAACGGCAGGGAACCCCCGACGACTTTACTCTAAATATGTTCAGTTTTTAGGACCACTACTCAAAATTACGGCACATTAGCACTGTAATGACCTGCACGGGTTTCGACACAATCACTTGAGAAAACGGAGACCCCAAATGAATGGGGCGACATGTGGATAAGAAGAATTCCTACATATATCGCTCGGAGCGCCCTGCGCGCCGTCGGGCAGGCCTCGACGGCAGCGAGGCGGTAATAATCCCTGAATGACACTGACCGCCATACGCAAGACAGTGATGCGACGCCCGTAGTTCGTGAAGTGATGCTCACGGATAAAAGTATGCATCGAGGACCCATGGCAGGGCGATCAGCCGGGTCACGATCGCAGCGAGCACCTCGGGGGACACGGCGGCGAACGCGACGGTCATTTCCTCGAAGTGGTGACGGCCATCGACACGGAACCGGATGTGGTCAGCGTGGCGAGCCTCGCAACCAAGAGTCTGCCAGGCCGCGACGACCTTGAGTCCACCTGACCTCGCGCGCACGGTAAGCTGGTAACGCCCTGCCCCGACGTGCCCGCTGTATCGGGTGGACATCTCCCGTACGGAGGGATCGTCCTGTGACACTTCGATTTGCGCGTTGGTCGGCTGCGCAGACATTCTGACCTCCGGAGTGAGCCCCTCATGCGACGGGAGGCGCGGTGGCCCCAGCCAGTCGCTCCTTCATCCAGTTCACCAGACCTCCGCGCAACACATACTGAACCTGGCGCGGCGACATGAAGTGGCGTACCTTGAACTTTGTGCCCCGGGTCATGTTCTCGATCATCAGTTCGTCGCCTTTGGCGAGCGCACGGCGAACATCACCCAGCCGCAGGACGTCCCCTGTATGAATATCGTTATAGTCCGCCGGATTATCGAAGGTAAGCGGCAGCACACCGAAGTTGACCAGGTTCTGCGCATGAATGCGCGCAAAGCTTTTCGCCAGAACCGCGCGCAATTCGAGAAAGCGGGGTGCCAGCGCGGCATGTTCGCGGCTCGAGCCCTGCCCGTAATTGGCCCCACCGACAACGATGTGGCCGCCGACCTGTTTTGCCCGGGCCGCATAGGTCGGATCGATCCGTTCGAAGGCAAATTCGGCGATCCTGGGAATGTTGCTGCGAAACGGCAGTACCCGCGCGCCGGCCGGCATGATTTCATCTGTTGATATGTTGTCCTCCATCTTGAGGAGTACCGGTGCTTCGATCGCCTCCGGCAGCGGTTCGAGCGCCGGCAGCGAGGCGATGTTGGGGCCTTTTTCAAGGGCCACCCGAGACGCCGCGTCAGCGGGCAGCGGCGGCGCGAACATGTCGCGGCGGACGATCGGATCATCGGGGTCCGCGATGCGCGGCCAGGGCATGCCGAGCGTGCGCGGATCGGTAATCATGCCGGTGAGCGCGGAGGCGGTCGCCGTCTCGGGACTGACGAGACACACCTTGTCCTCGCGCGTACCGGAGCGACCCGGAAAGTTGCGAGGTACGGTGCGCAGCGACAGTCCGTTCGTGGCCGGCGCCTGACCCATGCCGATGCAGCCGTTGCAGCCAGCCTGATGCAGTCGTGCGCCGGCATGAAGAAGGCTCGCAATGTGTCCGTCGCGCACCAGCATTTCGAGTTGTGCGCGGGAGGTGGGATTGACGTCGAACGACACTTGTTCGTGGACGAGCCGGTCACGGACCATCGTCGCCGCAACGGCGAAGTCGCGGTAGCCCGGATTCGCCGACGAACCAATGTACGCCTGGTGGATCGGCTCGCCCGCGACCTCACGCACCGGGTGCACATTGCCCGGGCTGGACGGCATCGCGATCAACGGCTCGAGACTGGCAAGATCGATTTCATTGTGCAGGTCGTAGGCCGCGCCGCGGTCGGCTACCAGTTCAACCCAGTCTGACTCGCGACCCCATGCGCGCAGAAAGCGCCGGACTTCCTGATCGGACGGAAAGACTGTCGTGGTCGCACCGAGTTCCGCGCCCATGTTGGCGATCACATGACGATCCATCGCGCTGAGCGTTGCCAGCCCCGGACCGTAGTATTCAATGATCTTGCCCACGCCGCCTTCGACGCCGTGGCGACGCAACATCTCGAGAATTACGTCCTTGGCGCTGACCCAGTCGGGCAACCGGCCGGTGAGTTTTACGCCCCAGATCTGCGGCATCCGCGTGAAGAACGGTTCACCCGCGATAGCCAGCGCCACTTCGAGACCGCCCGCGCCAATCGCCAGCATGCCGATGGCGCCGCCGGCGGGCGTGTGGCTGTCGGAGCCGAGCAGTGTACTGCCCGGCTTGCCGAAATTTTCCTGATGGCACGGATGGCTGACGCCGTTTCCGGGCCGCGAATACCACAGGCCGAAGCGTTGCGACGCGCTGCGCAGGAAGAGATGATCGTCGGCGTTCCGGTAGTCCTCCTGGATCAGGTTGTGGTCGACGTACTGCACGCTCAACCGGGTCTTCGCACGGTCGAGTCCCATGGCCTCCAGTTCCAGCATGACGAGCGTGCCGGTGGCATCCTGGGTCAGCGTCTGGTCAATCGAGATGCCGATTTCTTCACCGGGCTTCATGCCACCGTGGAGCAGATGAGACCGGATCAGCTTCTGTGCGACGTTCAGGTTCATGATCCAGCTCCGGATTCAGTCTGCGTTTGCGCGGGTTCGCCGCGCAGCCAGGTGTCGCCCGGCAACCCGAGCATCAGGCCCACGGCGGCGAGTGCGCCCAGCGGTGCAACGGCATAGACCGCAGGCGTTCTGAAGGCGCGCTCGAGACCGGGTTGGGTCCGCCGCAGCACCAGCACGCCGATGCAGACGATCGCAAACGCGAACAGGGTGCCGATGCTGACCAGTTCGCCCACGAGACCAATCGGTAGCAGGGCCGCCAGCACCATGACCACGATACCCATGATGGCGGTCGTGATCCAGGGGGTGCGAAAGCGCGGATGTCGATTGTCTTACCCGACAATGACAGGCAGATGCCCGTCATTTCCGGTTACGGCGGTTCGGAATTTCTGCATGGTCAGAACGATGCGGTGCAAGTCCTGCCCGTGGTGCAAGGAACAGACCAGATGCCAGGCATCGTTGCCCGCCGCTGTTGCTGCGCACGGGAAGCTGGCAGCCAGGCTGTGCAGATGGCCCAGGCTGCCCTTCAACCCGACAGCCATTTCGGTACTGATTGCGCGAACCATATTGAAACTTTCCGCGAACGAGTGGGTAAAAGAGGACCATCCTGTTCCAGGCGTTCCCGCTTCCGATCCACCGAGGCCGGAGGCGGTCAGATATGCAACCCGGCAGGGAACAAATACAATCCGGCACCTACGGTTAGTCCTGCAAACAGGGCCACTATCGTTGCATGAAAGCCAATGCGCAAGGCGCGCCCAGGCCCGCCTGACTGCCGTCAACATCGCTACCCTGCACGCCCCGTCGGAAGCTCCGGTTTTTTGCCCTGGACCAGTTCAGCCTGGCTGCGGTTCACCGGTCCGTATCGGGAAACGTCCGAACGATCAACCTTGCCTGGTCTGAAATGAAACGTTACGGGTATTTGCCGGTTACAACGTGTGCTCGTCCCGCAGACCGCACCCTGAAACAGCTGAACAGCGCAAGGATGGGCGGCAGCACCCTGCGTACGGCTGTGGGTACGGGGATGCGGGTCTGTGTTCACCACGGTTGAAAATTCGGGAGATCAGCGATGAAGCCGGATACGAAGACATTTTGGGCGGGCGCACTGATAGCGCTGACGATGCTGGGCGGGGCAGGTTGCAAGCGGGCGGACAATAGCAGCGGCGACGCTGGTACCAGCGGGGCCACAGGGTTATCCGAAAGGCGCCGCGAGCGGGCCGGCGCAGATGGCACCCGCCTCGGGTGCGAGCCAGTGAAAGTTCAGGTTCGCGCCAGGTACCGCGTTATCGAAGTGTATCCGTCACAATGGGCAGCGATCGAATCCATCGCCCCCAAGATCGGATACGTATGTCTATCGCGTGCGGTCTTGCCGCCAAATTTTTGACTCGAACGGGAGCGCCGCTTTTGCTACGTGCGCCGCATGACATCCGCCAGATCATCGAGCGACAGCGGCTTGGTCAGATGGCAGTCAAATACCCGTTCGTCGGTCTGGAGTCTACGGGCACCATCGATGTAGCCGGTTAGTGCAATCATTTTCGTCAGCGAGCACTGAGCCCGAAGGCGAAGTAGTTGCGCAAGCTCAAGGCCAGCCATGTCGGGCATGTTGATATCAATCAGGGCAATGTCCGGGGTGAATGACTCCGTTATCGAAAGCGCCTCAACTCCGCTTTGTGCCCGCTTTACCTCGTGACCTTCGAGTTCCAGCAACGTGCCCAGAGCCTCAACGGCGTCTGCATTGTCGTCTACGAGGAGGATGCGAACCGGTGCCATCGTGCGCGTCCCCGTCGTGATCTTCTCCCCGGTGCTTTCGCAGACAATGGGCAGTTGTATGGTTACTTCCGTTCCCTGGCCTTCACCAGCGCTTGCAATCGTGACCGTGCCGTTGTGTGCCGTCACCAGATGCTTCACGACAGCCAGCCCAATTCCGAGTCCGCCTGCTGCGTGCAGGCGCGCAGATGCCGCCTGGGCAAACATGTCGAAGACGTGCGGCAGCAGTGAAGGCGAGATGCCCGCGCCGTTGTCCCTTACCGTGATGACCGCAGTGCGGGGCGATGGATCGTGTGGCGATCCGGTGCTGAGGTCCGGCGCCTCTACCAGCAAAGTGATGTCGCCACCGGGAGGAGTGTATTTCACCGCGTTCGACAGCAGATTCGACACAACCTGCGTGAGACGGACGGGATCCGCGTGAACGGTCACCGGATACGGCGGAACAGCGACGTGCAGCCGGTGCTGACCGTTGTTGACGTCAGCTTTCATCGCCGTCACCGCGTCTCCCACGATGTCCTGGAGTAACCCGTATGAGGGACGCACGGAAAGCTTGCCGTGCCTTATCCGGGACGCGTCGAGCAGGTCGCTCACGAGTCGTTTCAATAACCGGATCTGCCTGTCGGCGATACCCAAGGCAGACAATACGGCCGGATTGTCTGTCGCGAGCTTTTGCGCTGCTGCCAGCGCGCCGTCGATCGGGGCAATGGGATTGCGCAACTCATGGCTCAGGGTCGCAATGAAGTCGTCCTTGCGTGCTTCGGTCAGAGCAAGCGCATTCCTTGCCGCCTCCGCTTCGGCCGCGCGGGCTTCCGCGTCAGCTTTCGCCCGGGCGATGGTGAGCGCCGCGCAGGTGAAGTTCGCGAGGCTGGTCAGGATTCTGTGATCCTCGGAGTCAAAAAGATGATCCTTGTCGTGTGACATCACCCATACGGTGCCCCACGGCTCCGGCTCGCCTGGAATCGGTACGACCAGTTCTTCGATAACCTCGGGAATAACGTGCGTCAGACATGCAAAGTGGCGCTGGGGAGAGGAGAACAGTTGCCCCTCAGCCAGTTCGAGCGCAATGCCGCTCGGGCTGTCTTCAACGGGGATTGTGGTGTCTACGGCGGCAACGCACTCGCCCGAAACTGCGACCCATCTGAAGAAAGGGGCGCCGTCGGTGCCATGTTCCAGCAAGGCGATGCCGGCGCTGCCCGCCTCGCACAGTTTGAGCGCCATGTCCGAGAGCGTCTGCAACATGGCGCCATCCGAGGAGGTCAGCGCCCGTGCCAGACGATGCATCGATTCACTTTCAGCAGCGAAATCGGGCGGTCGATGCGCTCGCCTGCCAAGCGCAGGTGTGACCAGGGTACCCGCGCTTCGAGCGCGGTCCGCTGCGGGTAGCGCAGACGGTCCGGCCATATGGCCTCCAGGCGTAATTGGTGTTGGGCCGCACGCGAAAAGGGCTGCCGTGCAGACTGAATTGTAGTCCTCGCGACACAAGGAGTCGGCACTACTGCCGCCCGCGATGCCGGAAATGCCTGTCGGGTACGCTTATTGCACCCTTAATTTTCTACCCCTTCGACGTAAACGCGGCACCTGAATTGGCGACGGTACTTCTGGTTGATGACGATCCGAATATTCTGCGCCCGCTTCAACTGCTGGTGGAGCGTGAGGGCTACCGCGTGCTGACGGCGCAGAATGGCGAGGCGGCACAGGCGGTCGCTGTCATCGAGAGTCCCGGTCTCATTGTGACCGACTGGATGATGCCGCACGTCGATGGCATTGAACTGTGTCGACGGTTGAAGAGCGACATCGCAACGGCCAACATTCCGGTGATCATGCTGTCGGCCGCGCTGCCGCCCCATCCGGAGGAGCCGCTATGGAACGTACTTTTGTTGAAGCCCGCCCCGATAGGCCGATTGATAAAGACGATTCATAACTTTCTCGACGAACCTCGTCCGGACGCGCGAGGTCAGCCGGGCAGGCAGTAAATATGCGACATCCCGTTCGCTATGCGAGTGGAGATCATGATGGCCAGCACATTGATGAAAATGTTTCTCATTGTTGTCGTTGCCGCTTCGTGTAGCGGATGCACGCGCAAGGACGACAGCGGAATCGCTATTCCGGGTGGGCACAACAACGGCAGCGGTGCGTCATCGCCCAGGGCGGGCACAGATCCCTGAGTTCTTCCGGCGATCCGGCGAGTTCGACGCACACGCGCGCGAAGCACTTGTCCCAGGTGATGGAATACAGGAGGAAAACGTTATGAGGCCGATTGACCGGGAGCAGCGAATCGAAGAGATCGAACTGGGGTTGGCAGGGCTTTTCGCCTCACCCAAGGCGCCGTCGGTGCACTGTTATGAGGAAGGATCCCGCCTGCATTTTCAGCTATCCTGGGTTGTCGAGTCAAAACGCGATACGTCGCTGGATTCACGCTGCGTCATCGCGGTCAGGTTTGCGGAACCGCAGATCGATCGCTATGCCGCGATGGACACCGCCCAACGCAGAGCGTTCCGGGACGGGCTGGGGGCTTTCATCCGACAATGCTTTAACGAACGGTACAGGCCGCCCCCGCTGGAAGGCGACTGCTCGATCGAGCTTGACGTCGACGACCGGCTTCTGGAAGTGCAGGACATTGGAAATTCTTACCCCTGAGGCAACATAATGAGCCAATTGTTCTCGACTCGGCACCAGCGGATTCTCCTGTCCTGCATGAGCATCGAGAACCGACGCCAGAGCGTCGCGTCTTCGGCTTTGCGTTGACGACGCCTGCCTGTCGAGCAAGTTCGATAGGCCGCTGATGCTATGTCGTCTATGCCGTGACGTCATCAGTTGTCGATCGCGCTAACGAGTTCGGGCACGACCGAGAATAGATCGCCCACGAGACCGTAATCCGCCACGCTGAAAATCGGCGCTTCCGGATCCTTGTTGATCGCGACGATGACCTTGCTGTCCTTCATGCCGGCCAGATGCTGAATCGCGCCCGAGATGCCCACCGCTACATACAACTTCGGCGCGACGATCTTGCCCGTCTGGCCGACTTGATAATCGTTTGGCACATAGCCGGCATCGACTGCCGCGCGCGAAGCGCCCAGCGCCGCGCCGAGCTTGTCCGCGAGCGGTTCGAGCACTTGCGTGTAGTTCCCGCCATTACCCAGACCACGCCCACCCGACACGATGACGTTCGCGCTCGTCAGTTCCGGACGATCGAGCTTTGTCACTTCGCGGCTCACGAACTGCGAGATGCCTGCATTGGGCGCTGCTTGGATCTTTTCAACCGATGCGCTGCCGCCTTCTGCCGCGACCGGATCGAAGCCCGTCGCGCGTACGGTGATCACCTTGATCGGATCGATCGATTGCACGATGGCGATCGCATTGCCCGCATAGATCGGGCGCTCGAACGTGTCGTCGCTGTCGACGGCGATAATGTCGCTGATTTGCGCGACGTCCAGATGCGCAGCGATGCGCGGCGCGATGTTCTTACCATACGCCGTCGCCGGAGCCAGAATGTGCGTGTAGTCCTTCGCGATGTTCAGCACCGTGCCTTCTACGTTTTCCGCGAGACCTTCAGCGAGTTGAGGCGCATCGGCGAGCAGCACTTTGCTAACGCCCGCGATCTTCGCCGCTGCATCCGCCGCGCCCTGCGCGTTCGAGCCTGCGACCAGCACATGCACATCGCCGCCGATCTTCGAAGCCGCTGCGACCGTATTCAACGTCGCCGCCTTGATCGACGCGTTATCGTGTTCCGCGATTACCAGAATCGTCATTTTCTCGCCTCTCCTTACAGCACCTTGGCTTCGCTCTTGAGCTTGTCCACCAGCGTCTTCACGTCCGGCACCGTGACGCCCGCGCTGCGCTTCGGCGGCTCCGTGACCTTCAGCGTCTTCAGACGCGGCGTGACGTCCACGCCCAGATCAGCGGGCTTCACCGTCGTCAAAGGCTTCTTCTTCGCCTTCATGATGTTCGGCAGCGTCACGTAGCGCGGCTCGTTCAGGCGCAGGTCCGTGGTGACCACAGCGGGTAGCTTCAACGAGAGCGTTTCCGCGCCGCCATCGACTTCGCGCGAAACGGTGGCTTTGCCATCCGCGACCACAACTTTCGATGCAAACGTCGCCTGCGGCAGACCCGCCAACGCAGCGAGCATCTGACCGGTCTGATTCGAATCGTCATCGATGGCCTGCTTGCCCAAAATCACAAGCCCCGGCTTCTCCTGATCGACCAGTGCCTTTAACAGCTTCGCCACCGCGAGCGGTTGCAATTCATCAACGGCTTCGACGAGAATCGCCCGATCCGCACCGATCGCCAGCGCCGTGCGCAACGTCTCCTGACATTGCGTCACGCCGCACGACACGACGATCACCTCAGTCGCCACGCCCGCTTCCTTCAGACGCACCGCTTCTTCCACGGCGATTTCATCGAACGGGTTCATCGACATCTTCACGTTGGCGATATCGACGCCCCCGTTATCCGACTTCACGCGGACCTTCACGTTGTAGTCGACTACGCGTTTGACTGCTGCCATTATTTTCATAAGTGCATTCCTCGGTGCTCTGAAAAGTTGAATGATGCCGGCCAGATCAGCGGCGATCGTCGCGTTCCACATCGGCGAGGCTGATGCGCCAGTCGCCCTCAGCGTCTTCCGCGAGCGGGCGCGTGGTGCCGCCGCCGTTGCGCCAGGCCTGCGCCGGAAAAGACGCGAGCGGCAGGATCGCGACGCTCTCGGGCATGCGCGCGTCAGGAGACCGCGCCGACACCGTATTTGCCCGTGAGCAGCGCACCGGTAGAGAAGCGTTCGATAGAATACGGCGCGAGCGACACATCGGCCGGCAGGCCGAGCGCGGCCTGCGCGAGCACCTTGCCGACCGTCGGCGAAAGCTTGAAGCCGTGCCCCGAGAAGCCGTAGCCCACGACGAGACCTTCGATGCCTGGCAGCGCGCCGAGCACCGGATTCCAGTCGGGCGTCACGTCGTACACGCCCGTCCACGACGATGCGATGCCCGCTGCCTCGTAAGCCGGGAAACGTTCCGCGACCTGCGCGCCGACCTCGACTACATAATCCATCGAGATATCGCCCTGTTCGGTGTCGGCGGTGTCGAGTTTTTCGCCGGCGGTGCCTTCGCTCACTAGCATCTGGTTGCCGCCGTAGCTGCGGTAGTACAGCATGCCTGGCGACGCCAGGTCCTTGAACACCGGCATGGTGTAGGTGTAGGCCGCGCCTTTGCATTCGAGCGCGAGCACCGCATGACGTTCCGGTGCGATGGGCAGCGTGCGGTCCGTCCATCCGGCGAGCTCGGGTGTCCAGATGTTCTGCGTGCTGATGACCGTCGAGGCCGCGAAATCCCCAACGCTCGTCGATACGCCGCGCACCGTGCCGTTCTCGATCAACAGGCGGTTCACAGTGACGTTCTCGCGGATCGTCACGCCGCCGCGCCGCGCGGCGCGTGCGAAACTGGTGGCCGTGAGGTAGGCGTCCGCGAAGCCGGCCTCGGGCTCGTAGCCGATCAGCGCGGCGTCGTCGAATTGCGCAATGGGCATGAGTTCGTGGGCCTGGCGCGCATCGAGCAGTTCGAGCAGAATGCCTTGACGCTTCTGCTGGTCGAGCGACGCGCGCAGCGGCTCGACTTTCTCGCCATCGGCCGCGACGATCATGTAGCCGCACTTCACGAGTCCGCATGACGCTTCGTCGTCGTCGACATAGCCGGCGAAATCGTTGAACACGGCCCACGATTTGCGCGCGAGTTCGACGTTCTCCTTCACCGAATAATGGGTGCGCAGAATGCCCGACGATTGCGCCGTCGTGCCCGCGCCGATGGTCGCGCGATCGAGCACGAGCACACTTTTCGCCCCGAGCTTTTGCAGGTGGAACGCGACGGAACTGCCGATCACGCCAGCGCCGATCACCACTACATCGTAGGTATTCACAGTTGCGCTTCCTTTCTCATGCGGATGATGTTTGCAGTGTGCCGGGCCAAAACCGCCGGGCCGCCTTTATAAGCGAAAGCGATGGATAGCAGAAGCGTCGGCGCACTTGCGATGAATGTCAGCCCGTGCCTTCCAGGCCCTTCATGACCTCGGACTGCACCGTTTCCCAGATCGACTTCTTCATGTCGAGGTACGCGGGCGAAAGCTGTACTGCGGCGGTGCGCGGCAAGGGCAGGTCGTTGCGGATGTCCTGCACGATGCGCCCCGGCTTCGCACCCATCACGATCATGCGCGTGGAGAGCATTAGCGCCTCGTCGATCGAATGGGTGATGAAGACGATTGTCTTGCCGCTCTTCTCGTAGATCGACAGGAGTTGCTCCTGAAGCACTTGCCGGGTCATAGCGTCGAGCGCGGCGAAGGGTTCGTCGAGCAGCATGACGTCCGGATCGTTGGCAAGCACACGCGCGATCGACACGCGCTGCTTCATGCCGCCCGACAGCGCGCCGGGATAGCTGTCCTCGAAACCCTTCAGCCCCACGGCTTCGATGTAGCGCCGCGCGGCTTCGCGCCGTTCGGTCTTGCCGACGCCGCGCATCTTCAGCCCGAACGCGACGTTTTCGCTGACGGTCTTCCACGGGAACAGCGCATATTGCTGAAAGACCATGCCGCACGCCGGCTCGACGTCCTTCACGACCCGGCCGTTGACCAGCACGCGGCCTTGGGTCGGCGGCTCGAAGCCGGAGATCATGTTGAGCATCGTCGATTTGCCGCAGCCCGACGCACCGAGCAACACGAGGAATTCCCCCTTTGCAACATCGAGGTCGACTTCCTTGAGCACCTGTAACGCGCCGAAGGACTTCGCGACGCCTTCGAGGCGGATCATCGGGGCGTTCATCGTTGCCATGCGAGCGCTCCGCGTTCGATGAGCCGGAACAAGGCGTCAGTGATGAGCACCGTGATGCTGATGAGCACCATGCCGAGCACGACTGTATCCGTCTGGAAGAACTCGCGGCCGTTCATGATCATGAAGCCGAGTCCTTGCTGCGCGGCGACGAGCTCGGCAGAAATCACGCAGGTCCATGACAGGCCGAGAATCACCTTCATGCCGGACAAGATCTGCGGCATGCAGCCTGGCAGGATGACCTCACGCATGACCTGCCAGCGGTTCGCGCCGAGATTGCGCGCCGCGCGCACGAAGATCGGGTCGATGCCGCGCGTGGCGTCGATGACATAGAGTAGGGCAGGCGCAAACGATCCCATGAAGACGATGCTGTACTTCTGCGTCTCGGTGATGCCGAACCACAGCAGCGACAGCGGAATCCAGCTCATTGACGGCAGCGGGCGCAGAAAGGACAGCAGCGGGTCGAACACGGCGCGCGCCACGCGCGACGTGCCGAGCGCGATGCCGAGTGGTATCGACACGGCAGCGGCGGCGAAGAAACCCACCATGACACGCCGCGTCGAAGCGAGCACGTTGTCGAGCAGCGTATGCTGATTCCACATGCGGATGCCGCGGCTCAACACCTGCGACGGCGCGGGCAGAAAGATCGCATCGACGAGGCCCGCGCGGCACACGAGCTCCCACAGCAGGAGAAAGCCGATCAGCGAAGCGGCGCTGATGACGAGAAGGCCGCCGCCCTTCGTATATTTCTTGTCGGATGCCATGCCGCGCGCTCAGAGATAGGTCGCGTTGATCCAGTCCGCCACCTTCGGCGACTGGTCGATCTGCTTGAGATCGACGAGCATGTCGCTCAGTTTCTGCACGCCGTCGACAAACGGGCCCGGCTTGCCGCCGTTGCCCACGAACAGCGTCTTCTGCTGCTCGTGCGAATACCACTGCGTCTGCTTGAGAACGGCCATCTGCTCGTCCTGCGAAAGGTTGGTGAGCGTCATCAGGATCGGCGCGGCCTTCTCCGGGGCGTGCGTCATCATGTTGTTGGCCTGTGCGATGCCTTGCAGAAAGGCTTTCGGCACATCGGGATGCGCGGTTGCGAACGCGGTGCGGACCAGCAGCACGTCCGGGCCGGGTGTCAGCTCATACTGCTTGTAGAGCGAGAACGACGAATCGTCGAGCAGCAGCTTCGTATCGGGCAGCGCCTTGATGCGGTCGAAGGTGGGCGTCCATGCAGCGGCGGCATCGATCTGGTTGCCGCGATATGCGGCGAGTAGTTCGGTCGCCGGCAGATTGATGATGCTCACGTCCTTCGCCTGGTCCATGCCCGCCTGACGTAGCACGTCCAGCAGCAGCACGTGCGAGCTCGAGGCATACGTGACGCCGATTTTCTTGCCCTTGAGACCCGCGATCGATTTGACGCTGCTGTGCACCAGCAGGCCTTCGGACTTGCCGAAGTTATTGGGCGTCGAGATGAGCTGGAACTGCTTCGCGCCGCTGGCCATCAGCGCGAGCGCCGAGACGACGCCCGTGCCTGCGATGTCGATGTTGCCCGCCATCACCGCGCCCATGCGCGCCGACGAAGTCGAGAACGATTGCCAGCGGCAGTCGATGCCGAGTTTCGTGAAGATATCGGTCTTCATCGCGAGATAGGCCGCGTAGTGCCCGAGCCAGGCCGAGCCGCCGTAGTTCAAGGTGGTTGCCGCACGCGCGAGCGGCGCGAGACCCGTGGTGACCGCGGCCACACCGATCCAGGAAGCTTGTTTCAGAAATCTACGGCGGTTTGTGGTCATCGTTCTGCCCTGTCTGGAAGGTTGAACCGCGGGGGGCCGCTGTCTGCTTCGGATAGTAGAGGCGAACGCATCGCTGCCATTAAGTCGCGCGGCAGAATCAGGAACTCTTATGTTTTGAAGCAGTTCCGCTAATGTCACGCCGCGCTCTGCGCGTCGAAGGCAGTGGCGTACGCATCGAACAGATTGGCGGGCGCGCCAGGCAACGCGATGTGCAGCCCCGGGCCGATCACTTCCCGCACCACCGCGACCGACTCGCGCGCGACGGCCTCCGCCATCGCGGACCATTCGGAGCGCCGCGTGAGGATATAGAAGTGGCGATGTCCGATGCGGGTCGCGGGCAGCGGCACGACGGCCACATCGGGCAGATGCGCGCGCGACTGCCACAGGCACAGCGGCGAAGTGATGGCGCATCCGAAGCCCGAGCCGACGAGACTCAGCAGCGGGTCCGTGTCGTCGAACTCGTAGCGGTTCGGCGCATGAAAATTCATGTGCCTGACGAGCCGCTCCACTTGCTGCCCGATGAGTGAGCGGCCTGTATAGCGCAGCAGCGGCAGCTCGCGTAGCACCTGATGGAAGTCGCTCGGAGTGCGCTCTTCGCTGAACGTCTTTGGCGCGACGGCGATGAAGCTCTCAGAGAAGAGCGGCCGCAGTTCGACGCGCCTCGGATCGAGCGTGGCCTCCGTGCAGATGGCGAGATCGAGTTCGCGGTTGGTGAGCTGTTCGCTGAGTGTCGGGGTGAGGCCGGACCACATCGACAGGGTTTTCATGCGCCCGGACAGGCGCTGCACGAGATGTGGCCCGACGCTCCCGGCGAACGAATCCACACACCCGATGCGCAGGCTCGGCACGCCCGCGCTCGTCGCCGTTCGCACGTCGTGCGACACCGCCTGCGCATGTTCCAGCAGCCCGCCCGCGTGATCGAAGAGGATGCGCCCCGCCGCGTTGGGCCGCACCGGCCGGAACTCGCGATCGAACAGCATCACGCCCTGTTCGCGCTCCAGTGCTGCGATCAGCTGGCTCACCGCGCTCTGCGTGACGCCGAGCACGCGGGCCGCTTCGGTCATCGATCTGGTTTCGCAGACCGCGACGAACGCCTGCAGCGCGCGCAGATCGACTCCGACGAAAGAATTTCGCATGGTTTTCCTCCTGCGCCCATTCTGTTGCAGATGCGGCGCGGCGCGCGTGATCCGCGTATGTCCGATGCCGTCGCTGCGTTCTTTTCCATACGTTTGTTTTAACGGCCATAATAGCGGTCATATGCTTTGCTCAGGTCACCTTCGCGGATGCGGAGGTTCGAATCGGTCAACCCACGCCGCGCGTTTGCTCAATACCGCTTCTTCGTCCGCCGCCGCGCCTCGCCAGTTTGTGTTCCTGCTGGCCGAGGGCTTGTCGATGATGAGTCTCTCGTCGGCGATCGAGCCGTTGCGCTCGGCCAACCGCCTCGCGGGCGAAACGTTATACACCTGGACGCTCGCGAGCCTGGACGGCGAGCCGGTGCTTTCGTCGAACGGCATCGCGCTCGCCGCGCGCAAGTTCGATGCCGTGCTGGCCGAGGCGGATTACGTGTTCGTTTGCGGCGGCCTGCGTCTTGCGCCCGCGCTCGAACCGGTATTCGTCGCTGCCTTGCGACGTGCGGCACGCACGGATGCGGTCATCGGCTCGCTTTCGACCGGCACTTATCTGCTTGCGCTAGCGGGCCTGCTCGATGGCTATCAGTGCACGATTCACTGGGAGAATCTGCCGGCTTTCACCGAGGCGTTTCCTGATCTGCTATGCAGCAGCAAGCTCTACGAAATCGACCGTGACCGCATGACGTGCTCGGGCGGCATCGCGTCGATGGATCTGATGCTGCATCTGATCAAGACGCAGCACGGCAGCGATCTCGCGGTGCGCGTGGCGAACCAGTTCCATCACGAGCGCATTCGTGACACCGCCGACAGCCAGCGCGGCTGGCGCGACCAGAATCACGCGAGCCTGCCGCGCGGCATCCGCCGGGCCATCGAGATGATGCGCGCGCATGTGGAGACGCCCCTGCAGATCAACGATATCGGCTCGGCCATCGGCATGACGTCGCGGCAGATGGAGCGGCTGTTCCTGCGCCATCTGGACGCGACGCCCGCGCGCTATTACGTGCAGTTGCGGCTGGAGCGCGCGCACGAGCTGCTCACGTATTCGAGCGTGCCGGTCGCGGATGTCGCGGTGGCAACAGGGTTCGCGTCGCCTTCGCATCTGGCGCGCTGGGTGCGGCGCGCCTACGGGATCAGCCCGACGGAGTTGAGGGCGGCGCAACCGCGGTCGTGATCCGCGCGACGCTCGCTGTCAGCGCATCCTCCACGCGCATCGGCATCGCTGCTACTTCATTGCAGGCATGCGCAAGATGCGTCTATGCCGCCTCCAGCACCGGCGCCGGCGCGCGCAGCGGCAATGGCAGCCAGCCCTGGAGCTCGCGCCAGTCCGGCTCGAGCTGCGCGAAGCGGCCAAGCGTGAGCGACGACAGATCCGCGAAGCCGCAGCGCCCGTCCACCACCAGATCGCGGATCGCGTGGCCGCTCGCCGGCGACAGGCCGAAGCCCACGCTCGACAGCGTCGCGACCGTCACGTTGCCGTGCGCATCCGGACGATCGATCACGGGCCGTCCGTCCGGCGTGTTCTCGATGTACCCAGCCCAGCTACGGATGACTTTCGCATGGGCGGCCTTCGGCAGCAGCGCGGCCAGCCGCGCGGCGATGCTGCACTGAAGCGGTGTCGAATGCGGACGCACTTTCGACACATCGTCCAGCCCAATCCATTCGTGCGGACCGCCGCCATAGGCGAGATTGCCGCGCAGCGTCTGCCGCCCGTACAGGCCATTGCCGTCCACGCCGCCGATCGCCATCGGCGCAAGCGGCTCGGTGACGATCATCTCGGCGCGCGCGGCAGCGAGCGGCACATCGATCCCTAGCTGCGCCGCGAGCACGCCGGTATGCGGCCCGGCCGCGATCACGAGATGATCGCAGGCGAAATCGCCATTGGGCGTCTTCACCGCGCTCACGCGTCCGCTTTGCCGGACGAAGCCCGTCACCGGCGTGTGCTGGAGGACGCGCCCGCCGCGATCCTCCAGTGCCCAGGCATACGCCTGCAACGTGCGATGCGGGTTCGCGTGTCCGCCGAAGTGATAGAAGTAGCCCGCATACACGTTGTCGCCGGCGAGCGGCACGAACTCGCGCACCTGTTTTGCATCGAGCACGTCGGAGCGCACGCCGTGATGCTCGCCGTTTTCCAGCGCACGCCGGTACAACATGAACTGGTTCTCATCGAGCGCGATGCGAACGCGTCCCGCGCGAAACTCGGTCGGATAGCCGAGCAGTTCGTCCATCATCGGCCAGAGGCGCTGCTCTTCGAGAAAGAGCGGGCTGTGATGATGCGAGCATCCGCCGCCGTTGCGGCCCGAGGCACCCCAGCCGATCATCCCCGCTTCGAGCACCAGCACGTCGATGCCCTCGCGCGCGAGCCACCAGCCCGCCGACAACCCCGTCACGCCGCCGCCGACGATGACGACCGAAGCGCCTCCGTGTGTGCCGATGTCCTTGTGCGTGTCTGCCTTCATGCGTGTCTGTCCGGAAAATTCGTGTTGAGTGGGACGGCCGGCGCGTGCGTCATCCGTCATTTTTCATTCGCTGGCGACCGGCTCGCCCAGCTGGCGCGTGCATGCGCGATAGAGCGGATCGACGCGCCAGAACGGCACCCATTGCGACGCTATGCCGAACCAGCTATCCCAGTGCGCGCCGGTCGCAGTAGCTTCGGCCACTGCGGCAAGCTGCCCGAGCGCGAGCGGACGCACCGGTGCGCGGAAGGTTGCGAGAGGAATCTGTGGGAGCGCGCAGCCGGAGCCGATCGCGAGCAGGGCGGCGACCTGTTCGCGGCATCGGCGGCCCTGGCACGGGCCCATGCAGGCGCGCGTGAGGCGCTTCACCGCATCGGGATTCGGCGGGCCGCTCTGTGCGAGTCCGGCGACGCCGCGCGTGTCGTGCCGCGCACCGGCGGGCTGCCAGTCGAGATAGCGCGGCGGTCGGACATCGAGGATCTCGCGCGCGGTGACTTCCTCGCACTGGCACACGAACGGCTCGCCCGCCGCCCCGACGACGCTCGCGCGCACCCAGTCGACGCGAGATCGGGCGAGGTCGTGCGTGGGCGCTTCGGGTTGCCTCGCGGGCGGCACATCG
The DNA here is from genome assembly GCA_035636295.1 of Paraburkholderia sp. Taxonomy (GTDB): domain Bacteria; phylum Pseudomonadota; class Gammaproteobacteria; order Burkholderiales; family Burkholderiaceae; genus Paraburkholderia. The sequence continues at coordinate 2,787 of DASPZL010000476.1, read as the reverse complement.
GCGGGAGATGGTGCTTCATCGAAGGTCGACAGTGCCGCGAGCGCCGCGCGACGGCCCTCGTCACGCGCGATCGCTTCATCGCGGCTTTTCGCCGGCCAGACGCCCGCGCAGTCGCCGGCCGCGTAGGCGAATGGCAACGATGTGCGCTGCATCGCGTCGACGCAGGCGACGTGGCCGCCGCGCGCGGCATCGAAGGCGGTCGCGCAGCCCGCCGCTTCGAGCAGTTCGATCGCTGGCAGCGCGGCGATGCCGAGCAACACGGTGTCGCAATCGAACGTCGTCGGCGCGGCATCGGGCGTCGCCGCCTCGATCGACGTTACCGCGATCGACCTCACCCCATAAGCGTCGCCATGCGCATGCCGCACGACATGACGCGTGAGGAACCGTGCGCCGCTCGCTTTGAGCCGCGCCGCGAGCGCCGCATCGCCGACGATTTGCCCGGCCTGTTCGATCACCGCGACGATCTGCACGCCGCGCGACATCAGGTCGACGGCCACGTTCAATGCATCCGTGTCGCTGCCGACGAGCACCGCGCGCCGCGCATCGAGTGCGCCGTACAGCACGGCGAGCCGCCACGCGGCGCTCGCACCCATCACGCCGGGCCGCTGCCAGCCGTCGAATGCCAGCCCCATGTCGCGCCGTCCCGCCGCGACGATCACCTGGCGAAACTGCAGCAGCCATGTGCGCCCGGCGTCCGCGAGACCGGCCACATGCGTGTCGATCCACGCGCTCGCCGGACCGTGCGGAAACAGTCCCCACACCGCCGTACCGAGCTTCACGTCGATGCCCGCTTCAAGCGCATCGCCCAGTTCGGGACGGGCTTCGAGCATCGCTTCGAGCATCGCGTTCGTGTTGCCCGCCGCCGCGCCCATGCGGCTGCCGAAGTGCAGCGGCACGTCCTCGCTCATGATTTCGAGCGGCACAGGATTCTCATCGAGGAGCGTGACCCGGATGGCGCGTCCGGCCGCTTCGAGCGCCGCCGCGATGCCGGCAGGCCCCGCGCCCACGATCAGGAGATCGGTCGATTCGCCGATGGGCGGCTCCTTGCCCGCCACGGACGCGGGATCGTAGAACGGAGTTGAGAGAGCGTCGGTGTCCACTGGCATCACTCGCTGTTTGGTTGGCTGATCGGAATGTTTATGCTTGCGACGCGACGGGCCGCGTATCCGGCAAGGCAAGGTCCTCGACGACGGGCGGCGCGTTCAGCACGAGCTCACACAAGGCGCAGGCGCTTGCATCCGGCTTTGCGAGCGCATCCACGGCGTCTTCGACTTCCTGCGCGAACCTTGCGCCGAAGCGCGCGCCCGTCAGGTCGCGGAATTTTTCGCGCTCGGCCTCGGGCGTCATCGGGCGCGCATGGTCGCCGCTCGCCTGCATCGCACCGGAATTGAAGCGGCGGCCATCGCGCAGTTCGACCATCACGCGCGCCCAGCGCTCGGCCGGAAACGCGGCGCTGAACCCGGCGTGTTCTTTCGCGATGAGGCGCGGCATCAGCGCGCGCACGGCGGGATCGGCAAGGCCCGCATCGCCTATGGTGCCGGCATCGACACGGCCATGCAGCAGCGCAGCCGCGACCGGAAACAGCACGCCGTACTGCGCTTCTTCCGTCGTGCGGGGCAGCGCGGACCACAGGCGCGTTGCCTCGTGGAACGTCTCGATTTCGACGCGCTCGATGTTCCGCGCATCGAAGCCGTTGCGCGCGCGTACCGCGAGCGCAGCAGCGATCGCCGGATGGGCCCAGCGGCACACCGGATACGGCTTCATATACTGCTCGAGAATCAGCCAGCGTTCGCCGAGATCTGCCCAGCAGGTGGGGGCGTCGCGCTCGGCGGTCGTCGCGGGCGCGCCGGTGTAGCCGCGCGAGGCGAGCAGCGCGGCGCTGATGCCCGCGAGCGCGCCCCAGCCCGAGCCGTCCTTCAGCATGGTCGGATGATCGATGCAGCGCATCATGTCCGAACGTGGGCCGTGATACTCCGCGATACCGAGCGCGTGGCGCGTCGCCGGCACATCGAAGCGCAGCGCGCGGCTCGCAATGGCGGCAGCGGCGAGCGCATTCCACGCGCCTGAAGTGTGATATTCGCGGCTCGTCGCATGCAGCGCGATGCCCGCGCGCGTGCCGATCTCATAGCCGAGCACCGTCTGCACGATGAATTCGCGCCCGCTCATACCGGGCGCGCGCTCCGTCATCGCGAGCAGGGCCGGCAATACGGTGACGCCCGCATGGCCCTTGGTGAGTGCGTGGCCATCATGGCCGTCGAAGCTGTCGATGGTCGTCGCGCCCGCGAAGGCCGCGCCCGCCGCGCTGACGATGCGTCCGTCGAACAGCATGCGCGCCGGTGTCCGGCCCGCCGCGAAGCAATCGAGCGCGTGCTCGCGCGCGATCGCCGACAGACGCGTGGACATACCCGCCGCCGCGATGCCGAGCAGATCGAGAATGCGGCGCTGCGCATCACGCACGACGGCATCGGGAAGCATGTCGAAGCAGAGCGCGCGCGTGAAGCAGCTGGCGTCGTCTTGCAAGGTCAGGGCCGTATGCATAAGTCAGAAGGCGATTTCGACATCGGTCAAGGGACGGCTCGAACACGCGAGAATCCAGCCTTGCGCTTCTTCGGCCGGAGAAAGACCGCCCGCGTGCTGCATCGCGACTTCGCCCGAGACGTGGCGCACTTTGCATGTGCCGCACAGGCCGCTCGCGCAGCCGCATGGAATCACGACCTGCTGACGCGTCGCCGCGACGAGCAGCGTTTCGCCGGCGTGCACGTCGAAGCGCCGGCCGGCCAGCGTGGC
>DASPZL010000475.1:0-4623 GCA_035636295.1 Paraburkholderia sp. | reverse complement strand
AGCGAACTCGACTTCGGCGCCCTGCAAACGCTGTTGCAGCAGCGCGATGACGTTGCGCAACGCCCGCACGATCGGCGCGCGCGCATTGCGGGGCCGTGCCCGGCCGACGAACAGCTTCAACTGATTGGTGATCTTGCCCATGCGTTCGGTGAGCGCGGCGATCGCTTCGAGATTTTCGCGCGCCGACGCGTGGTCGCCGCGCTCGAGCAGCACGCGCGTGTTGTCCGAGAAACCGCGCAATGCCGCGAGCGGCTGATTCAATTCATGCGTGATGCCGGCCGCCATCTGGCCGAGCGCGGCGAGCTTGCTCGCCTGGATCAGCTCATCGTGCGCGGCGCGCAGTTCCTGTTCGGCGCGCGTGCGTTCGGCCACTTCCTTCTGCAATTGTTCGTTCGCCTGCGAGAGATCCGCGGTGCGCTCGGCCACCCGCCGGTTCAGTTCCGCGTAGGCCTTTTGCAGCAGCGCACGGCTTCTCATCACTTCGCGCACGCGAGCGCGGCGCATTCTCCAGTAGAACGCGAGCAGCACGAGCGATACGTAGCCGAAGCCCGTGACGATGGTGGCGTTGCGCGCGTCGGCGTCGACCGGATCGACGGGCGACATCGTGATCAGATGCCAGTCCGGTTCGCCCATGCCGCGCCGCGACGCGAGATAGCGCGGCGCATAGCGGCCGCCGCCGATGCGCACGATCTGCGCGTCGCCTTCAAGCGTGCGCTCGATCGTCACCGGCAGCGGCGCGATTGGCTGTTGCGCGTACTGACGCGCCTGGTAGATCGAATCGGCAACCTGGCCCGACAGCGGCCGTATCGTGTGATATTTCCACGCGGGCACCGCCGACAGAAAGATCACGCCATGATCGTCGGTGACGACGAGCGGCTCGGACGCGTCCGAGCCCTGAAACCATTCGAGATCGAGTTTGACCACCGCGACGCCGACGATCTTGCCTTCGCGCCGCACCGGCTGCGAGATGTAGTAGCCCGGCGCTTGCGAGATCGTGCCGATGCCGAAGAAGCGGCCCACGCCGCCTTTGACCGCATCGAGAAAATACGGCCGGAATTGATAGCCCGCGCCGATGAAGCTGCCCGGCCCGCGCCAGTTGCTCGCGGCCACGCAGTAGCCGTCGAGCGGAATGATGTAGGTGACCGTCGCGCGCGCGTGACGGTTGAGGTCTTCAAGATAGTGATTGGCGCGCTCGACGTTGGCCGGAGTGGGATCGACCAGCACGTCTTGCACGCTGGGATGTTCCGCCAGCAGATAAGGCAGCGATTCGTAGCGTTCGAGCGTGCTTTTCAGCGCGCTGGTGGTGCGATCCACGCGCACCGCGGCGTTGCGCCGCAAGTGGTCGATCCCGCTTTGCCACGCGACGCTGTAAGTGAGCCCGCACGCCGCCACGAGCCCGGCGACGAGCGCGAAGAGGATCAGCAGGCGGCGCGTCACGTTGGCAATTTCCGATCGGTGAGGATCGGTTATTGTGGCATAAGGCGACGCGCCGTCGGCGCGAGCTTCGTCGGCCGACGGCGTGAGGTTCCGGCTCGCGGCCACCGGTTTCATACGCAGGTGTCCGCAGCCGTGATCGTTGTGGTTCTGGAAGCCGGTACGCGGCTTAAACGCCGGCCGGCTCTTTGAGCGGCACATCGCCGCGCAATGCCGCGTTCAGCTTGTTGCGGTCCAGTTCCTTTTCCCATGCCGACACCACCACCGTCGCCACGCCGTTGCCGACGATGTTGGTCAGCGCGCGGCATTCGCTCATGAAGCGGTCGATACCGAGAATCAGCACCATGCCCGACAGCGGAATGGTCGGCACCACGGCGAGCGTTGCGGCCAGCGTGATGAAGCCCGCGCCGGTCACGCCGCTCGCGCCCTTCGAGGTCAGCATCGTCACCGCCAGCAGCGTGAGCTGCTGCGCCCACGTGAGGTCGGTGTTGGTCGCCTGGGCGATGAACAGCACGGCCATCGTCATGTAGATGTTAGTGCCGTCGAGGTTGAACGAATAACCGGTCGGCACCACGAGGCCCACCACCGAGCGCGAGCAGCCGAGCTTCTCGAGCTTGAGCATCAGTTGCGGCAGCGCGGCTTCCGACGAGCTCGTGCCCAGCACGATCAGCATCTCTTCCTTGATGTAGCCGATGAAGCGCAGGATGTTGAAGCCCACCGCACGCGCGATGATGCCGAGCACCACCACCACGAACACGATCGAGGTCAGATAGAACGTGCCGATCAGCTTGAGCATCGGCAGCAGCGAGCCGATGCCGTACTTGCCGATCGTGAACGCCATCGCGCCGAACGCGCCGATCGGCGCCAGCTTCGTGATGATGCGCACGATGCCGAACAGCACATGCGAGATCCCATCGATGAAGTTCGTCACGACCTTGCCCTTCTCACCGGCCGTCGCGAGCACCGCGCCGAACAGCAGCGCAATCAACAGAATCTGCAGGATTTCGCCCTGTGCGAATGCGGACACGAGCGTGTCCGGAATCAGGTGCATCAGGAAGTCGACGGTGGTCTGGCCGTGCGCCTTCGCGGCATACGACGCGACCGACTTGCCGTCGAGCGTGGCCGGATCGATGTTGAAGCCGACGCCCGGTTTCAGCACGTGTGTCGCGATCAGGCCGAGCACCAGCGCGAAGGTCGAGACGACCTCGAAGTACAACAGCGCCTTGCCGCCGACGCGCCCCACCTTCTTCATGTCCTCCATGCCGGCGATGCCGGTCACGACCGTACAGAAGATGATCGGCCCGATCACCATCTTGATCAGCTTGATGAAGCCGTCGCCGAGCGGTTTCATGTCGACGGCGAGATTCGGGTAGTAATGGCCGAGCACAATGCCGATGATGATCGCCGCGATCACCTGGACGTACAGCACTTTATAGAAAGGTTTCTTCACGATATTACCTGCGATGTGGGTGAGCCCATGGCCTGCCACGCTGCGCATCATGCGAACGGAACTCGTCACGCCTGTGCACGGCATTAGGCCGCGACAAGACGACGAATTCAGAAATACCGGGAAGGGAAATCAGACATCGTTGTCTCCTTGCTTTAGTTGTCGGACCGTTGCGGCCGCGTTATCTATTTCGCAAGGTCGATGCCAGCTTGATCCCACGCTGAGCACATTGATTTTTATAGGGTTTTTGGCGTGCGAGGGCATGCGGCGTCCGGGATTCCGGAAATCCGGACGAGGGGCGTCGGGGAATCCGGAATCCATCAGGGCAGCGGCCTCGGGAAAACCCGGATGCCCTTTCAACAGCGCTGTCCGCTCATCGCGGGCGCTGCGTCAGTCAGTGGTCAAGCGCTGCCTTCTTCCAGCACCAGCAGGTTCTCGTGCGAAAAGCCGAGCGACACCGGCTGTCCCCGTTCGGGCAAGCCGCGATTCGGATCGTTGAACACGTCGAGCGAAATCACGGCGTCTTTCACGCGCGTTCTGATGCGCACCACCGCGCCGAGAAAATTCACTTCTTCGACGGTCGCGTTCAACGTGTTGCGGCCAGGCGCCGCCGGTTCCAGCACGATCGCTTCAGGGCGCAATGCAAGCAGACGCTTCTTGCCCGCATCATCCGGCGGCAGTTCCTGCGTGGTGGTGAGTTCCTGACCGTCCACGGCCATCTTGCCGGTCGCCGGATCGACCACGTGCCCGGCCAGAATATTCAGTGTGCCGACAAACGACGCGACAAAACGCGTGCGCGGAAAGTTGTAGATCTCCGAAGGCGAGCCGATCTGTTCGACGCGCCCCTCGTTCATCACGACGATGCGGTCGGAAATCGACAGCGCCTCTTCCTGATCGTGCGTCACGAAAATCGATGTGATGCCGAGCTCGCGTTGCAACGCGCGAATGTCCTGCCGCAACGAGATACGAATCTTGGCGTCGAGCGCGGAAAGCGGTTCGTCCAGCAACAGCACTTGCGGCTTGCCGGCCAGCGCGCGCGCCAACGCCACGCGCTGCTGCTGCCCGCCCGACAACTGCCACGGATAACGTCCGCCCAGATGCGGCAGCTTGATCAGTTGCAGCATCTCCTCGACGCGGCTGTTGATCTCCGCCTGCGGCCGATGCGTGATCTTCAGACCAAAGCCGATATTCTCGGCCACGGTCATGTTCGGAAACAGCGCATACGACTGAAACACCATGCCGACCTTGCGCTGCCGCGTGCGAAGGTGCGTGACGTCCTTGTTGTCCAGCCGGATGATGCCGCGCGTCGGCGTTTCGAAGCCGGCGATCATCCGCAGCACGGTGGTCTTGCCGCAGCCGGACGGTCCGAGGAAGGTGATGAATTCGCCGCGTTCGATCTGCATGTCGAAGTGATGCAGCGCCGTGTTCGTCCCGAAGGACTTATGCAGATTTTCGATCTCAAGGAATGCCATGATTCGCTGCCTCAGTCCGTCAAATTTTCTGGCCGCTAAGCGCGCGGGCCGAACCGAATACCTGAATCAATCCCATCGACGCCCACGTGATCACGAACGCGATGATCGCGAGCGCCGACGGCTCATAGGCGCGGTTCGCACCGATCAATTGCAGATACGGACCGAACGCGGGCCGATCGAGCAGGCTCGCCAGCGTGAACTCACCGATCACCACCGCGAAGGTGAGAAATGCGCCCGAGAGAATCCCCGAGCGGATATTTGGAAAGATCA
>DASPZL010000474.1:0-5376 GCA_035636295.1 Paraburkholderia sp. | reverse complement strand
CCGGACTTCGCGGCGGGCGACAAGCTGGTGCTGAGTTTTCACGGCGTGCCCAAGCGCACACTGGATCTCGGCGATCCATACCACGAGCAGTGCCAGCAGACCGGCGCTTTGTTGATGCAGGCGCTCGAACTGACGCCGGTGGAATGCCGCATTACTTTCCAGTCGCGCTTCGGCAAGGCCGAATGGCTTCAGCCGTACACCGCGCCCACGCTGAAGGAGCTAGGCGCGGCGGGCGTGCGGCGTGCTGACGTGTTCTGTCCGGGCTTTACCGCCGATTGCCTTGAGACGATCGAGGAAATCGGCATGGAAGTGCGCGACGAGTTCCTGCATGCGGGCGGCAAGGAGTTTCATCGGATCGCCTGCCTGAATGCGTCGCAGGCGTGGATTGCGGCGCTTGGCGAAATCGTCGCGCAGAATTTGCAAGGCTGGCCGGTGCAGGCGGTGCCGGTGCCGCATACGACAGGGGCTTGACGAGGCTCATGAATTACAGGATTTCCACCGAACCGGGCGCGAGGCTGCGCATCGACAAATGGCTGTGGGCGGCGCGCTTCTTCAAGACGCGCTCGCTCGCGGCGGATGCTGTCGACAAAGGGCACGTGCGCATCGGCGGCGCCACCGTCAAGCCGAGCAAAGACGTGCGGATCGGCGACCTGGTCGAGATCGAGATCGAGCGGATCGTGTGGCAGGTGGAAGTGCTGGGCGTGTGCGACGTGCGCGGCCCGGCGAGCGTCGCGCAGACGCTTTATGCGGAAACCGAAGAGAGCAAGGTGAAGCGGCAGGTCGAGCAGGAGCGGCGCAAGACGTATCGCGAACCGGCCGCCGCATTGCACGGCAGGCCGACCAAGCGCGACCGGCGCACTATCGACAAATTTTCAGGTGAGAGTTGAACAGCTGTTCCATGGTCGCGTTCACCCCCCCGTACTCGGTAGTTCGGTCATTGACAGCGCCGGACATGCAGATGGTCGTGGTGCCTGCAATCAGTACCAATGCGACCACCGAGATTGCAAAGGTCAGTTTCACGGTACTCCCCTTGGGAAGTTGCAGGATAGAAACGGGCTTTTCAGGTGGAATTTGAAAAATGTCGGAAAGGCGCTCGTCAGACTAGGGTTAACACGTCTTTTCCACAGATCTATTGGAGCATAGGTCACTTGTTGACCGCACTCAATCTCAATCTGATTGCGCCGCACTAATGGTTGTAACCGGGCATTTCCGCTGCGCGTCAGCGGCGCGAAAAGTTCCAGCAGAAGCGCTTGAAACGGGTCTTTCCGGCCCCATCTGCGGTGGCGTTACGCGGTGACGCGCCCAATTGTTTGTCGCAATTTTGCAACGCACAAATCGCGCCGGCTTTTGCGCGCCGCCACCACCGTTGGCTTTTACTTTTTAACGACTTTCAGCGACATGGAAAACACGCAAGAGAACCCGACGAGCCAGAATCCCACGCCCGCCGACGAAACCGCGCGCCAGGCCGCCGAGGCCCCCGAGGCAGCCGCATCCCAGCAGGAGGACGCGGCCGCGGGCGCCGCCGCCGAGGCGCCGGCCGCCGCTGCGCAAGCCGCGCTGGCCGAAGCCGAGGCGAAGATCACCGAGTTGCAGGAAAGCTTCCTGCGTGCAAAGGCCGAGACCGAAAACGTGCGCCGCCGTGCGCAGGAAGATGTGGCCAAGGCACATAAGTTCGCGATTGAAAACTTCGCTGAACATCTGCTGCCGGTGGTCGACAGTCTCGAAGCGGCGGTTGCGCACTCGTCCGACGATCTGCAGAAGGTGCGCGAAGGCGTCGAGCTCACGCTGCGCCAGCTTACCGGCGCGCTGGAGAAGGGCCGCGTCGTCGCCCTGAATCCGATTGGCGAGAAGTTCGACCCGCACCGTCACCAGGCGATTTCGATGGTGCCGGCCGATCAGGAGCCGAACACCGTGGTCGCCGTGCTGCAAAAGGGCTTCGTGATCGCCGACCGCGTGCTGCGTCCGGCGCTCGTGACCGTCGCGGCGCCGAAATAAGCGCCGCCAGGCGTTTCGTCAGCCGTTTCGCGTAGCAGGCACCGTCATGGCCAACATTCCCGTCGACGCTACCGCGTTCACCGTCTTCGACATGCGGGAGCTCAGCGCCGAGTCGTTCGACGCCGGGCTCGCCGAAGCGGGAGATGAACTGGCCGTGGTGTTTTTCTGGGGTCTCGACTGCTTCAACTGTGAGATCGCCAAGAAAGCCATGCTGGCGCAGCCGGACGCGATTCGCGCACTCGGGCTCAAATGGTTTCACAGCAACGTCTACGAGCATCGCGAACTGGGCCGGCGCTTCATGCTTCACGGCGTGCCCACCTGGTTCTTCTTTTACCGCGGCAAGCGGCTCGGCCGGGCAACCGGCTGGCACGGCCTCGGGCAGTTCGAGGCGGCGGTCGCGGCCGCGCGGGATAAGATTCGCGCGGCCAATGCCGGCAATGCGGCAGCGAATGGTGTGAATTCAGGCAAAAGTTCGGCTGATTGAAAAAATTAAAGACCGCATCGTAAAAGAGGTCTTGAAAACGATGCGGACGCACTTATGTTGAGTGCAGGTATGAATTGAGAGCGGAGCGCCCGACCGCCAGACGGCAAAAAAGGCGCTTCCCGCAGCGATCAAAGTTAGGAGATTAGTAAAAATGGGCAAAATTATCGGCATCGACCTCGGCACGACCAACTCGTGCGTGGCGATCATGGAAGGCAATTCGGTCAAGGTGATCGAGAACTCGGAAGGTGCGCGCACCACGCCGTCGATCATCGCTTACATGGAAGACGGCGAAATTCTCGTCGGCGCGCCTGCGAAGCGTCAGTCGGTCACGAACCCGCGTAACACGCTGTATGCCGTCAAGCGCCTGATCGGCCGCCGCTTCGAAGAAAAAGAAGTGCAGAAAGACATCGGCCTGATGCCGTACAAGATCATGAAGGCCGATAACGGCGACGCATGGGTCGAAGTGCGTGAGCAGAAGCTGGCGCCGCCGCAAATCTCCGCGGAAGTGCTGCGCAAGATGAAGAAGACCGCTGAAGACTACCTCGGCGAGACGGTCACCGAAGCCGTGATCACGGTTCCCGCGTACTTCAACGACAGCCAGCGCCAGGCGACCAAGGACGCGGGCCGCATCGCCGGTCTCGAAGTGAAGCGGATCATCAACGAGCCGACCGCGGCCGCGCTCGCATTCGGCCTCGACAAGAACGAGAAGGGCGACCGCAAGATCGCGGTGTACGACCTGGGTGGCGGCACGTTCGACGTGTCGATCATCGAAATCGCCGACGTCGACGGTGAAAAGCAGTTCGAAGTGCTGTCCACGAACGGCGATACGTTCCTCGGCGGTGAAGACTTCGACCAGCGCATCATCGATTACATCATCGGCGAGTTCAAGAAGGAGCAAGGCGTCGATCTGTCGAAAGACGTGCTCGCGCTGCAACGCCTGAAGGAATCGGCTGAAAAGGCCAAGATCGAACTGTCGTCGAGCCAGCAGACCGAAATCAACCTGCCGTACATCACGGCCGACGCGTCGGGTCCGAAGCACTTGAACCTGAAAATCACGCGTGCGAAGCTCGAAGCGCTGGTTGAAGAGCTGATCGAGCGCACGATCGAACCGTGCCGCGTGGCGATCAAGGACGCAGGCGTGAAGGTTGGCGAAATCGACGATGTGATTCTGGTCGGCGGTATGACCCGCATGCCGAAGGTGCAGGAAAAGGTTAAGGAATTCTTCGGCAAGGATCCGCGCCGCGACGTGAACCCGGACGAAGCCGTGGCCGTTGGCGCCGCGATTCAAGGCCAGGTTCTGTCGGGCGACCGCAAGGACGTGCTGCTGCTCGACGTGACCCCGCTGTCGCTCGGTATCGAAACGCTCGGCGGCGTGATGACGAAGATGATCAACAAGAACACCACGATCCCGACCAAGCACGCGCAGGTCTACTCGACGGCCGACGACAATCAGGGCGCCGTGACGATCAAGGTGTTCCAGGGCGAACGCGAAATGGCGGCCGGCAACAAGCTGCTGGGCGAGTTCAACCTCGAAGGCATTCCGCCGGCACCGCGCGGCACGCCGCAGATCGAAGTGAGCTTCGACATCGACGCAAACGGCATTCTGCACGTCGGCGCGAAAGACAAGGCGACCGGCAAGGAAAACCGCATCACGATCAAGGCGAACTCGGGTTTGTCCGAAGCCGAAATCGAAAAGATGGTGAAGGACGCCGAAGCGAACGCGGAAGAAGATCACAAGCTGCGTGAGCTGGCCGATGCCCGCAACCAGGGCGACGCGCTGGTCCACAGCACGAAGAAGGCGCTCACCGAATACGGCGACAAGCTGGATGCCGGCGAGAAGGAAAAGATCGAAACCGCGTTGAAGGACCTCGAAGACGCGCTGAAGAGCGGTTCGAGCGACAAGGCGGCGATCGAAGCCAGGATCGAAGCGGTAGCCACGGCCTCGCAGAAGATGGGCGAGAAGATGTACGCCGACATGCAGGCAGCGCAAGGTGCCGAAGCCGCGGCAGCGGGTGCGGCGGGCGCGGGTGCATCGGCGGGTGGCGCGAGCCAGCAGCAGGACGACGTGGTCGACGCCGAGTTCAAGGAAGTCAAGAAAGACTAAAGCCAGGTCGCATTTCGACCGTAAAGCCGCACACAGCGATGTGTGCGGCCCGGCTGCACAAGGGACTGAGCCCGTTCGGGCCTCGGGAACGTGCAAGAGCGGTTATCACGCCTGGCGAGCCTTTTTGGCTCTCCGGGCACATTTGTTTTATGGAGGGCGTTGTTTGAGCCGCTTAAAAGCGGTGTGAACAGCGGCCGGACGAGTCGTGAGACTCCAGCATTCAAGAGGAGCTGCCGCGCCGTATTGCGCGAGTGGCGTTGAACCGATATGGCGAAACGGGATTACTACGAGGTTCTGGGCGTCGCAAAGAACGCGAGCGACGACGAAATCAAGAAGGCTTATCGCAAGCTTGCGATGAAGCACCACCCTGACCGCAATCCGGGCAACAAGGATGCGGAAGGGCATTTCAAGGAGGTGAAGGAAGCCTATGAAATGCTCTCGGACTCGCAAAAGCGTGCCGCGTACGATCAGTACGGCCACGCCGGCGTCGATCCGAATATGGGTGGAGCCGGTGCGCAGGGCTTCGGCGGTTTTGCCGATGCCTTCGGCGATATTTTCGGCGACATCTTCGGCCAGGCGGCCGGCGGTGCGGCGCGCGGCGGTGGCGGCCGGGCCGGCCCGCAGGTGTATCGCGGCGCCGATTTGCGCTACAGCATGGAAATCACGCTGGAACAGGCCGCGCACGGCTACGACACGCAGATTCGCGTGCCGAGCTGGGTGTCGTGCGAAGTCTGTCACGGCTCGGGCGCGAAGCCTGGCACCAAGCCCGAAACCTGCCCGACCTGTAGCGGTT
>DASPZL010000473.1:0-13342 GCA_035636295.1 Paraburkholderia sp. | reverse complement strand
TGCCATGGGATATGGGCGCGGTGTCCACGGCGTCGCTTTCGCTTCAGCACGTGCTGTTCGTGTGCGTGATCGAGGCGAAATGGAGTGCTTTCCGTACGCATACGCAAACGCGCGAGCAGTTCGAGCGCGCCGGCTTCACGGACATCACGTTCGTCGACGACCGCGCCCGCATGTTTCCGACTGTCGTGGCTCGTAAGCCGGGCTGAAAGGTGTCGCGGGGAGTTGCCGTGCGGCAATGATAGAAAATTCTTGCGCGTTGCGAAGATGCGTGCGTATAATTGCGTTCTTCGCTGTTGAGCGCTTCGACGCAGGTTCAAGAAGCCGTTTTATGAGCCAGATGTGCTGAAGCGGGGTAGCAAAGTGAAGTCGTTCTGAAGTCCGGAACTTGTAGCAAAAAAGACTTCACAAACGGTCGCGACGTAGTTAAACTAGCGGACTTCGCAGTTGACGAAACGAATAACTGACAAGTTAGCGTGAGTTGGCAGTGAATCAGACATGATTTGAAAAGATTATGTCCCCTTCGTCTAGAGGCCTAGGACATCACCCTTTCACGGTGAGTACAGGGGTTCGAATCCCCTAGGGGACGCCAAACATCAGCGTCGCTTTAGTGTTCGAAAATAACAATAAAGCAGCGCAGCTTGCAGAGAAATAACCGACGCTCGCAAGCCAGGATGTAAAGACTGGAGTGGTAGTTCAGTTGGTTAGAATACCGGCCTGTCACGCCGGGGGTCGCGGGTTCGAGTCCCGTCCACTCCGCCAGACAAAGCCCGTTCATACAAATTTGAACGGGCTTTTTCATTAAAGGTGTAAGCAGTACGTTGTCCCCTTCGTCTAGAGGCCTAGGACATCACCCTTTCACGGTGAGTACAGGGGTTCGAATCCCCTAGGGGACGCCAAGTCATCGGCGTCGTTCGGTTGGAAGTTTGAACGGTGCAGTGGTGAATGAGCCAAGCTCACAAGCCATGGTGCGAAAATCTGGAGCGGTAGTTCAGTTGGTTAGAATACCGGCCTGTCACGCCGGGGGTCGCGGGTTCGAGTCCCGTCCGCTCCGCCAGATTTGAGAAAGCCCACTTCGAAGGAAGTGGGCTTTTTTATTTCCGCCGTTCGCTCGGCCTGGGTATGCTCGGGACAAACAGCCATTGCCAGCGCACGCGGCCTGTTTTACCGTTGACCCGACTCATCTTCGTCGTTCCGCCATGTTCGATCCCACCGAAGCTCCGTCGCCGTTTCATTTGCGCCAGGCCAGCATGGACGATTTCGAGTTCGCCGAGGCGCTGACTCGCAACAACATGGGCGGCTACTATCGCCGGCATCATCTTGTTTGGCGTGGCGATCTGTTTCTGGGCAGCTGGCGCGAGTCGGAGAATTTCATTCTCGAAGTGGACGGCACACCGATCGGCGTACTGCGCATCACGCAAGAAGGCGATTCGCTGCATATCCGCGACGTGCAGATCGCCGAAGGGCATCGGCGGCTCGGCGCCGGCACGTATCTGCTCGATATTTCACATCAATGGGCGCGCGAGCGGGGCTTGCGCGAGTTGCAGCTGCGCGTGTTCGTCGACAATCCCGCCGCGCGGCTCTATCAGCGCAAGGGTTATAAACTGACCGGGCCGCGTCTCGCGCAACTCGGCGCGATCCGTCATCTGGCGCGGCGCGTCTGAGGCGGCTGGTTTAACCCGTGTGCTCAGCGGCCGAAATCGTTTGATGCATCCGCACGGTCTAGCGCGGTCTCGTCGTCCGCTTCTACCTCGTTGTGCTCACCGTTTTCCGCGCGATGTTCCGAGCCACGCTCGATGAACGCGCGCGGACTCTCGCCGAACGCGCGCCGGAACATCGCCGAAAATGCGCTCTGGCTCTGATAGCCCAACTCCAGCGCGACATGCGAGAGCGGCCGCCCCTGGCTCAACAGCGGAATCGCGCGCGCGAGGATTGCCTGTTGACGCCACTGCGAAAAGCTCACACCCAATTCCTGGCGAAACAGCCGCGCGATCGTGCGCGTACTCGCGCCCACGCTGGACGCCCAGTACTCGAGCGATCCGCCGTGAGTCGGGTCCGCGATCAGCGCCTCGCACAGAGCACGCAGACGCTTTTCGTTGGGCATCGGCACGGAAAGCGGGAGCGGCTCCGAACGCGTCAGCTCGTCGAGAGCGAGGGCGCCAAGCAACTGCTCGCGCGTCGCTGAAATGTCGGGCGTGTCGAGCGCGGCTATCACTTCACGCAGCAGATTCGAGACTTCCACCACGCGCGGCGCGTCGAGCCCGGCCGGCACCGTGCTTTCAGTGATGTAGAGCGTGCGCAGGAATGCGTCTTCGACGGCGACGACCTCGTGGGTCACGTGCGGCGGCACCCAGATCGCCCGCGATGGCGGCACCATCCACGTCGTGCCGGTTGTCGCGACCCGCAGCACGCCGCGCGATGCATAGGCCACCTGCGCCCATGCATGCGTATGACGCGCGAAGCGCCAGCCTGCCGGCATCAGCCGCGAGCGCACGCGGATCGGATGCGTTTGCGTCGGCTGGAATTCGGGCGGAATGTCGGCGAAGTGCACGAAGCTCGACGGGCCGGAGTCGGCGGATGAGGTCATGACGAAGATCGATCCAGATGATGAAACCCGAAAGCGCGGAAGCCCGAAGCCCGAAGCCAGCAATCCCCAAGCATCGAAACGGCGAGCATGAACCCCCGAAACCGCCGCGCGCTTCTCATTGTAGGTGTTGCTCGCGGCCCGCCGTTGCATAATGTCCCAGCTGCACGGGTCCCGGCGCGAGCTCCATGCGCCGCGCGACTGCGGGCGTGCCGGCGGCGAGCGCGCCGCTGAACTGAACAGCGGCTAAAACGTCGCACCAAACGGAAGCCACCCGAACACACATTCAAGGAGAGCAAACGACGATGCAGACTGTCTTCGTATACGGCACGTTGCGGGCCGGTGAAGTGAACGACATCCGGGACGCCGCCGCGCGCAACGACATTGCCGCACCGAATCTGCTCGGCACCGCCACGGTCCGCGGCCATCTGTTCGACTTCGGTTCATATCCCGGCCTCGTCGTCGACGAAGCGGGCATGGACGTCAAAGGCGACGTCTACGAAATCGACGATGAACTCGTCGCGGTGCTCGACGAAATCGAAGCGGTATATCCCGGTGTCGAGGAGCGTTTCATCGCGCGCGAAGTGATGGTGAAAGTGGACGGCAACGTCGTGAACTGCCGCTTCTATCCGGTCGCGCCCAATGCGGTGAAGGGCCTTCCCGAAATCAGATCGGGTGATTGGGTCGAGTACCGCAACACGCGGTAGCTCGGTGCACAACGCGCCCGCAACGCGCACATGGCGAGTTAAAAAAACGGCCCGGCAAGCATGCGCCTGTCGGGCCGTCCGGTCGGTCAGTCTTGCGACTCAAGCCGCCTTCGCCTCATGCGTGGCTGGCGAAAGCCGGCTTGCTGCTGCGTCGTTGGTTTGCCGATCCATGAGGTTCAGGAACCGCCTCAAATTTCCTCGTACAGCCGCAGCGTCAGGAAGTCGGTGAACTGCTCCGACGTCGACATCTCTTCGAAGATCTGCGCGGCGCGTTCATAGGGCTTCGTATCGCCGCCCACCGCCTGCTTCACCTTGTCGAGCTCCAGCGCCGACAGCTCGCGCACTAGCTCAGCCGTCACCTTGCGGCCGTCCTCGAGCTTGCCCTTCGGCGAGCGAATCCATTGCCACACCTGCGAGCGCGAGATTTCCGCGGTGGCGGCGTCTTCCATCAGATTGTGAATCGGCACGCAGCCATTGCCCGCGAGCCACGAGCCCAGGTAGTGAATGCCGACATTGATGTTGTTGCGCAGACCGCCTTCGGTAATCGGCGCTTCGGGACGGAAGTCCATCAGGTCGGTGGCCGTGACGAGCACGTCATCGCGTTGCTTGCCGATCTGGTTCGGCTTGTCGCCGAGCACCTTGGCGAATTCTTCCATCGCGATCGGCACGAGGCCCGGATGCGCGACCCAGCCGCCGTCGTAACCGTCACCGGCATCGCGCGCCTTGTCGGAGCGCACGCCGGCCATGGCCTTGTCGTTCGCCGCCGGGTCGTTCTTGATCGGGATCAGCGCGCTCATGCCGCCGATGGCCGGCGCGTTGCGGCGATGGCAGGTCTTCAGCAACAGCAGCGCATACGCACGCATGAACGGCGCGGTCATCGTGATCTGCGAGCGGTCGGCGAGGCAGAAGTCCTTGTCGCTCCTGAACTTCTTGATCGCCGAGAAGATGTAGTCCCAGCGCCCGGCGTTCAGGCCGGAGCTATGCTCGCGCAACTCGTACAGGATCTCGTCCATTTCGAACGCGGCGAGGATCGTTTCGATCAGCACGGTCGCGCGGATCGTGCCGCGCGGCACGCCGACCGCTTCCTGCGCGGCGACGAAGATGTCGTTCCACAGGCGCGCTTCCAGATGGTTTTCCATCTTCGGCAGATAGAAGTAGGGGCCGGAGCCGCGCGCGATCAGCTCCTTCGCGTTGTGCACCATGAAGAGCGCGAAATCGAAAATGCCGCCCGACACGCGCTTGCCGTCCACCTTCACGTGCTTCTCGTCCAGATGCCAGCCGCGCGGACGCACGATCAGCGTGGCGACCTTGTCGTTCAGTCTGTACGACTTGCCGTTCTGTTCGAGCGAGATCGTGCGGCGCACCGCGTCCCTCAGATTGATATGGCCGGTGATCTGGTTATCCCAGCTCGGCGCATTCGAATCCTCGAAGTCGGTCATGTACGAATCCGCGCCCGAATTCAGCGCATTGATGATCATCTTGCGCTCGACGGGGCCGGTGATTTCCACACGGCGGCATTGCAGATCCTGCGGCAGCGGCGCGATGGTCCAGTCGCCTTCGCGCACGCTTTTCGTCTCGGCGAGAAAGTCGGGACGCTCGCCGGCGTCGAGCCGTTTCG
This sequence comes from Paraburkholderia sp., assembly GCA_035636295.1. GTDB lineage: Bacteria > Pseudomonadota > Gammaproteobacteria > Burkholderiales > Burkholderiaceae > Paraburkholderia. Next base: position 8,436 of record DASPZL010000473.1, on the reverse strand, counting down.
TGCGCTCCACGCGTGCCTGCAACAACTGCCGGCGGCGCGGTTCGAACGTGCGATGCAGCGCGGCGACGAGTTCGAGCGCCTCGCGCGTGAGGATTGCCTCATAGCCCGGCTTGATTTCAGCCGTGATTTCCATGCCCTGCGGCAGCGACAACGATGACAGCGGATTCGCCATGGTTTCTCCTTGGTCGGTCAGATTGCAAAAATGCGAATGTTCAGATGCGGTTGAAATGCGGGCGTCGTGGGGTCCGGTGGCAGCGGTCATGCGTCAGGGCTGTGGCGCGTGCGGCTGCCGCCGGGGTTGCCACTGCCGCTCGTACGGCCGGGCGGCGCGAAAGTCTTCAGAAAAGCGAGCAGGTCGTTCATGCCCGCGCCCACGCCATGCGGCGTGACACCCAGCTCTTCGGTTGGTGCGTTTTGCCGGTTGAGCCAAAAAGTGGTGAAGCCGAACCACGTGGCGCCCGCCACGTCCCAGCCGTTCGACGACACGAAGACGATCTCGCGCGGCTGCGCGCCGAAGGCTTGCGTGCCGAGGCGATAAGCGGCGGGCGAGGGTTTGTAGGCGCGGACGGCGTCGACGGAAAGAACGTGGTCGAACAGGCCCGTCATGCCGGCGCTCTTCAGGGCGATGTCGAGCATTTGCGGGTTGCCGTTCGAGAGGATCGCGAGACCCGCGCGTGAGCCGGTCTCAGCGCCCGCGGGAGGCGACGATGCCGAAGCCGCGTCGCGCAACTGACGCAGCGCGGGTATGGCATCGGGGAAGGCGGACAGGCACGCGTATTCGTCCATCAGACGCTTTTCGGCCGCGCGCCCCAGCGTGAGCTGAAGCTTTCTCGCGGAAAAGCGCAATGCGTCGAGCGTGATGTCCCAGAACGGCCGGTAGTGCGCGCCGGGTGTGTCGGCCGGATCGGCCAGCGTGCGCAACTGCGTGTATTCGATCTGCTTCTGACGCCACAGCTGCGAGAGCGCATCGCCGTGGCCGGGGAACAGCTGCTCCGCGGCAGCGATCACCGAATGCACGTCGAAAAGCGTGCCGTAGGCGTCGAAAATCACTGCTTTTGGGGAGAGTGTCGTTGTGGCCGACATTGCCGTGCGCTCCTGTCAGAGGTCGAGACGGATTGTATTAGTGATGCTCAGTGCTAAAAAAGAGGCTAGACATCACTTGATCTTTTACTTTCACCCACCTAATCTGACGCGCACCAACCACTTTCCCACGCAGCCGCTCCAAGCCCTCATGGACCGTTTCAAGCAGATCGAGACTTTCGCCTCCGTCGCGGCCAAGGGCAGCCTGTCCGCCGCGGCATCCGCCGAAGGCGTCGCGCCCGCTATCATCGGCCGCCGCATCGACGCGCTCGAAGAGCGTCTCGGCGTCAAATTGCTGGTGCGCACCACGCGCAAGATCACGCTGACCTTCGAAGGCTCCGCCTTTCTCGAGGACTGCCAGCGCATCATTCACGACATGCAGAACGCCGAGGCGAGCGTGTCGGCGGGCGGGGTGAAGGCGAGCGGCCATTTGCGGCTGTCGGCGCCGGCCGGGTTCGGGCGCAAGCATGTGGCGCCGCTGGTGCCGGCTTTTACGGTCGCGCATCCCGATGTGTCGATCACGCTCGACCTCTCCGACCGGCTGGTCGATCTGGTCAACGAGGGTTTCGATTGCGCGGTGCGTCTGGGCGAATTGCCGGATTCGTCGCTGGTGTCGCTCAAGCTCGGGGAAAATCGCCGCGTGTGCGTGGCTTCGCCGTCGTATCTGAGCCGGCGCGGCGCGCCGCACACACTGGCCGACCTCGCGCATCACAACTGTCTCGCGCTCGGCGCGAGCGCCAATCAGCAGCGCGGCTGGATGTTTCAGCAGGGCGACAGGATCGTGTCGATCAAGGTGTCCGGCACCATGGAATGCTCGGACGGCGCGGTGCTGCACGACTGGTGCCTCGAAGGCTACGGGCTCGCCTGGCGTTCGTGGTGGGAAGTCGGCACGGACATCGCCGCCGGGCGCCTCGTGAGCGTGCTCGACGAATTCGCCGCGCCGCCGATCGGCATCCACGCGGTGTTTCCGCAGCGCCGTCATCTGCCGCTGCGGGTCAGGCTGTTTCTGGACTTTCTCAAGCATACGTATGGCCATCCCGATTACTGGGGCTGACGCCAAGCAGCGTGCTGCGCCGCCTTGCATACCCGCGCAGGGGTTTCCGATATGCGACCGGACCCTAAACAAAACGCGTATCCCATTTCCGCGCACTACAATCGATTGAAGCGGTTTTTCTGCCGCGCCTCGTTGGACGCTGACGCCGCGCTGTGCGCAGCCGGCGACGGAGGGCATTATGTTCAGGCACATCCTGGTTCCGACCGATGGTTCCGACCTGTCACGCAAGGCGATAAACGGCGCGATCGATCTCGCGCAGGCCGTCGGCGCGCGCATCACGGCCTACGCGTGTCTGCCGCAATATCCGTACTCGCCTTTCGCCGACGTGGTGGTCGAACCGCCGTCCGAGTTCCTGCAGCGCAGCGAGCGCGAAGCGCGCGTGCATCTGCGCGAGGTGGAACTGGCGGCACTGCGGGTCGGCGTCGCGTTCGACAGCCGCACCAGCGTGCATCCGGCACCGTATCTCGGCATCATCGAAACGGCCGAGCAGGGCGGCTGCGACGTGATTTTCATGGCGTCGCACGGGCGGCGCGGCCTCGGCAGCCTGCTGATCGGCAGCGAAACGCAGCGGGTCCTCACGCATACGAAGATTCCGGTGATCGTGTACCGCTGAATTGCCTAAGCACGATCCGCCTTCGTCGGCATGGCGAAAAACGCGCCGGCGATGAAGCCGGCGCGCCTGTGCTCGCCGCACAATGCGTTGTGCCGGCTTTGTCTCCACTGCTTCCATCTTCCTCCCAGATTCCAGCCGCCAAGGCGTGATCAGTTCACCGCCTCGTGACTTTTCCTCCCTGACGGCGGCCCTCTGACGGGACCGCTTTTTCGTCTTTTGCCTTGTCGTTCCCGCGATCGGACTGCGGGTTGTTACGCGACCTTCTTGTCGAAGAATTGCTCGTCTTCCGTCGAACCGTGCAGCGCAGTGGTCGATGCATCGCGTTCGACCGTTTGCGTCACGGCGTCGAAGTAGCCGGTGCCGACTTCGCGCTGATGCTTGACCGCGGTGAAGCCCTTTTCGGCCGCGGCGAATTCCGCCTGCTGCATTTCGACGAACGCGGTCATCTGGTTGCGGGCATAGCCGTGCGCGAGGTTGAACATCGAGTAGTTCAGCGCGTGGAAGCCGGCCAGCGTGATGAACTGGAACTTGTAGCCCATCGCGCCGAGTTCGCGCTGGAACTTGGCGATCGTGGCGTCGTCGAGGTTTTTCTTCCAGTTGAACGACGGCGAGCAGTTGTACGACAGCAGCTGATCCGGGAACTCCTTGTGGATCGCGTCGGCGAATTTCTTCGCGAACTCCAGGTCCGGCTTGCCGGTTTCGCACCAGATCATGTCGGCGTATGGCGAGTAGGCGAGGCCACGCGAGATCGCCTGTTCGAGACCCGGCTTGGTGCGATAGAAACCTTCCACCGTGCGCTCGCCGGTCAGGAACGGTTTGTCGTTTTCATCGACGTCCGACGTGATCAGATCGGCGGCTTCCGCGTCGGTACGGGCGAGCAGAACGGTCGGCACGCCCGAGACGTCGGCGGCGAGGCGCGCGGCGGTCAGCTTGGCGACGTTCTCGCGGGTCGGCACGAGCACCTTGCCGCCCATGTGGCCGCACTTCTTGACGGACGCGAGCTGGTCCTCGAAGTGCACGCCCGCGGCGCCGGCTTCGATCATCGCCTTCATCAGTTCGAAGGCGTTCAGCACACCGCCGAAACCGGCTTCAGCGTCGGCGACGATCGGCGCGAAGTAGTCGATATAGCCTTCGTCGCCCGGATTCTTGCCTTCCGACCACTGGATTTGGTCAGCGCGCGTCAGAGTGTTGTTGATGCGCTTCACGACGAGCGGCACGGAGTTCGCCGGATACAGCGACTGGTCCGGATACATTTCTCCGGCGACGTTCGCGTCGCCCGCCACTTGCCAGCCCGACAGATAGATCGCCTTCAGGCCGGCCTTGACCTGCTGCATCGCCTGGTTGCCGGTCAGCGCGCCGAGCGAGTTCACGAACGGCTCGTTGTTGACGCTTTCCCACAGCTTTTCCGCGCCGCGCTTGGCGAGCGTGTGCTCCACTTGAACCGAACCGCGCAGGCGGACCACGTCTTCAGCGGTGTAAGTGCGCTTGACGCCTTTCCAGCGAGGATCGGTTGCCCATTGCTGTTGAAGTTGCTTTGCTTGTTCTTCGCGGGACATGGTGTGCTCCTTGGTTGCCTGTAATGGATGGGTGACTCTGTCGACCAGAGTTGGCGGCTTTAGCGCTTACTCTGGTCCCATGCAAGAAACTTGCGGTCTTCGTCGAAGCGGCTGGCCGGGACGGGTGCCTTTCCGGCGTTTCGTTTCGTGAAGTCTTATATAAGAGTCTAGGCAAAGAGCTGGTTGCGCAACAGTCGCGGTGGGGCGTTTTTTGAATATTTGTTTGTATTTAAAATCAAAGGTTTGTGTGAGTCATTCCACATTAAGAAACGTCTTTTTCCATCTTGCAACAGCGTGTCTTGTGCCGTGCAGCACGATTTTTTACGACGCAAAAAAATTTTCCACATCGTGAAATTAGGGCGGCCGCCGAAATGCGGACGAAAAAAAACCGGCGCCTGAGCACCGGTTCCTTTCGACTATCGGACGGCGCGGGGCCGTCCGGGTCTTTTAGCTGACTTCCATACTGCTTTCCGCTTGAGCTATGCAATGGCCGGTTGCCCGAAGGCAGCCAGCGTCATGCAATGCTTAGCTGCCGCGACGAGCCGTGCGCGGACCGTCGCTGCGGCGTGCGCCGTAGCCGCCGTCGCGCGAACCGCCGTAGCCTTCACGCGAACCGCCGCCAGCCGACTTGCCGGCCCAGCCGCCGCCATTGCCGCTACCGCTGCCGCTGCGTGCACCGCCGCCATTGCCATTGCCGGCCGGCTTGCCTGCGCCGCCGCCGCTACCGAAGCGACGGCCACCGCCGTTGCCGCCGCCCGGACGGCCGCGGCCGCCAAAGCCAGGACGGCCGGTGCCCGACGGAGCCGACTTGCGCGGCTCGAAACCCTCGACGACGTTGACCGCCAGCGGGGTGCGCACGAAGCGCTCGATGCGCTTCAACGCGCCCTGTTCCGCGTGATGCACAAGGCTCACCGCGATACCCGAGCGGCCGGCACGGCCGGTACGGCCGATACGGTGCACGTAGTCTTCAGCGAACTTCGGCAGGTCGTAGTTGAACACGTGCGTGATGCCGGGGATGTCGATACCGCGAGCGGCGACGTCCGTTGCCACCAGCACGCGCACACGGCGCTCGCGCAGCGCGCGGATCGTGCGGTTACGCGCGCCTTGCGGCAGGTCGCCGTGGAGAGCGGCCGATTCGAAACCGGCGTCGGCCAGACGGCCGGCCAATTGGTCGGCGTCCATCTTGGTTGCCGTGAAGACGATAGCCTGATCGAGGCCGGCGTCGCGCAGCAGATGGTCGAGCAGACGATCCTTGTGATCGCGGTCGTCCACGTAGTGAACGGTTTGCGCGATGTTGGTGCGCTGTTCAAGGCGCTGAACGATCTCGATACGCTCCGGATCCTTCAGCAGACGGCCGGTCAGCGAACCGATCTTGCCGTCGAGCGTGGCCGAGAACAGCATCGTTTGACGCGTAGCCGGCGTGGCCGCGACGATCGTTTCGATGTCTTCGATGAAGCCCATGTCGAGCATGCGGTCGGCTTCGTCGAGCACGAGGATCTGCAGTTGCGACAGATCGATACGGCCGCGTTCCAGGTGGTCGATCAGACGGCCCGGCGTGGCGACCAGGATTTCCGGGTTTTTCGCCAGCAGCATCAGCTGTTGGCCGTAAGCGACGCCGCCCAGAATGCTGACGGTGCGCAGACGCTTGAGGTGCTTGCCGTATGTGGCGGCGGCGGTGGTGACCTGCATCGCCAGTTCGCGGGTCGGCGTCAGAACCAGCATGGTCGGACGGGCAACCGGTTGCGGACGGCGCGTGCGGGCGCCGTCCGCCGGACGCGGTTCGCGCGGCTGGCTGGCTTGCGCCTTTTGCAGTTGCGAGAAACGTTCGATGGCGGGCAGCATGAACGCGGCGGTCTTGCCCGAACCGGTCGGGCTCGAGACCATCAGGTCGCGGCCGGCGATGGCGGCCGGGATTGCGCGTTGCTGAACCGGCGTCGGGTTCTGATAGCCAGCGGCGGTCAGCGCGGAGACGACGTCCGCGGACAGACCGAGCGACGCGAACGTCGGGCCGGTGGGCTCAGCGGCGACGGCCGCGACGGTTTCCGGAGCGGCAGCAGCGGCTGCGGCTTGCGCGGGTGCGTCGGCGAGACCGAGGGCTTGATCGGCGATGGCGTTCAACGGGCTGCTGGGGGTATTGCTCGAAGTCATGTGAATCCTTAAAACACAGGGAATTAAAACGTCGGCGCCAATCGGCATACCCAAGTCGTCGGATTCAGCGAGCAAAGAAGCAGCGAGCAAATCGAAAAACGGGGGCAGCTCGCAGCAATGAAGGCGAGCTTTTCGTTAGAAGCTGTATCGGATGCGACATGCCAACACGGCGTGCCGCCAGCCTGGGACATGATCGCCCGTAGGGGGCTAGGCAGGAGGGGACAGGTTCTAAACTGGATTGGAGCTAAACGCTACGAGGCGCTGCGCCGCAAAGGCCGCTAGAGGAAAGCCGGGCAAAGCAGTGAAGCGCAGGCGGCATTGTATCGGGTTTTGTTGCACTGCGCCACTGTTGGGACGTTTCTTACTGAAAAAGTTTGTTCCGGCTGCTAGCGGGCTGCCGATTGGCCGGCGGATTTGCCTGCCGCAGCGGCCCGATCACAACGTCGTTCCGTCGATGCGGCCGGCTCAGGCCGACGCGCCGCTTTTGAGCGATTCGACGAGTTCGACGTATTGCTGCTTCGCGGCGTCCTGGTCGGTGCCCTTGAGCGCCGCCCAGGCGTCGTACTTGTATTTGCCGACGATATCGGTAAAGCCCGGTTTGTCGCCGTGGACGTCGCCTTCGGCGGCCTGCTTGAAGAGCGCGTACAGACGCAGCAGGGTGAGATTGCCCGGACGCTCCGGCAGTTGCTTGACATCTTCCTGGGCTTGGGTGAATTGCGCGTTGATGTCGGTCATTGTCGTTTTGCCTCCGGGCGGGGTCGGGATAGGGTGAGCTGATGATCATAACAACTGGATGCCGCCGCGGGGCCGAGGGCTCACTCCAAACACCGGCCGATGCCCGGCGCGCGTAGCCGTCCCAAAACCGCATCCGCGCGCGCGGTGCCGATTACAATACGGTCCATGACTCAAACTGTGCTCCTTGCCCTCGATACCTCGACCGAATTCTGCTCGGTGGCGCTGCTATCGGCCGCCGTCGGCGCGCCGGGCCAATCGTCCGCGCAACCTCATATCTGGTCGCGCCACGAGCAAACCGGCGCGGTCTCGAGCACGCGCCTGCTCCCCGCCATCCGCGAACTGTTCGACGAAGCCGGCCTCAAGTTGGCGGATTGCCACGCCATTGCGTTCGGCTCCGGTCCCGGCTCGTTCACGGGCTTGCGCACCGCGACCGGCGTCGCGCAAGGTCTCGCATTCGGCCTGAATCTGCCGGTCGTGCCGGTCAGCACGCTGCTGGCCTGCGCGGAGAGCGCCAGGCTGCGCGATCCGTCGGCGACGCGCGTGCTGGCCGCGCTCGACGCCCGCATGGACGAAATCTATTGGGCCGACTACGCGTGGGACGACGCGCAAGGCGAATGGCGCACGCTTCAGACGGCTTCACTAGATACGCCGGACCGGCTCGTCTTGCCCGACGTCCCCTTCACGCTGGCAGGCAATGCCGCGGCAGCCTTCGGCGCGCGGCTGCCCGCCGTCGCCGCCGCGCGAACCGTCGATGGCGAAGCGTTGCCGCATGCCGTGCCCCTGGCGCACGCGGCGCTGCGCGCGTTGCGCGCCGGCCGCACGGTGCCCGCGGATCAGGCGGCGCCGGAATACGTGCGCGACAAGGTCGCGCAGACCACGGCGGAGCGCGTCGCCGACAAAACGGCCAGGGTGGAGCAAGCCGCGAGGCTCGCGCATGAGGCGCAGCAGGGCGAGGGCGGACAATGAGCGGCGTGTTGCTGGCGGACCGCTATATGTCGCCGATGACCGAAGGCGATCTGGACGAGGTCGCCGCCATCGAAAAGATGGCTTATGAATTCCCCTGGAGCCGCGGCAATTTCGGCGACTCGCTGCGCAACGGCTATTTCGGCGTCTGTCTGCGGCACGTCACGGGCACGCTGATCGGCTATTGCGTGCTGATGCCGGTGGTCGATGAAATGCATCTGCTCAATTTGTGCGTGACGCCCGCCGCGCAGGGCGTCGGCGCCGGGCTTGCGCTGCTGCGCGAAGCG
>DASPZL010000472.1:0-7898 GCA_035636295.1 Paraburkholderia sp. | reverse complement strand
TCGCTCGACATCAACAATCCGCGCCACCGTGACGTGTCGGCCATTCGCATGATCGCGAAGCTGCCCACGCTGGTCGCGATGGCGTACAAGTACAGCATCGGCCAGCCGTTTGCGTACCCGAGGAACAATCTCTCGTACAGCGCGAACTTCATGCACATGATGTTCTCGAACCCGTGCGAGGACTACAAGGTCAACGACGTGCTGGTGCGCGCGCTCGACCGTATCCTGATTCTGCACGCAGATCACGAGCAGAACGCATCGACCTCGACCGTGCGTCTCGCCGGTTCGTCGGGCGCGAATCCGTTCGCGTGTATCGCTGCTGGTATCGCTTGTCTGTGGGGCCCGGCGCACGGCGGTGCGAACGAAGCCGCGCTGAACATGCTGGAAGAGATCGGCTCGGTCGACAACATTCCTGAGTTCATCAAGCAGGTGAAGGACAAGAACTCGGGCGTGAAGCTGATGGGTTTCGGTCACCGCGTCTACAAGAATTACGATCCGCGTGCGAAGCTGATGCGCGAAACCTGCCACGAAGTGCTGGAAGAACTCGGCCTGCACGACGACCCGCTGTTCAAGCTGGCCATGGCACTGGAAAAAATCGCACTGGAAGACGAATACTTCGTGTCGCGCAAGCTGTATCCGAACGTCGACTTCTACTCGGGCATCGTGCAGCGCGCGCTGGGCATTCCGACGTCGATGTTCACGTGTATCTTCGCGATGGCGCGTACGGTCGGCTGGATTGCACAGTGGAACGAAATGATTGCCGATCCCGAGCAGAAGATTGGCCGTCCGCGTCAGCTGTTTATTGGCGATACGCAGCGTGAGGCGAAGCCGATTGGGCAGCGTTAAGCGGTAGCGTCACGACGCGGCGTGCGGGCTGTGAAGTCTGTGAACTGCGGGATGCAAGTGATAAGAGAACGCCTCAACGGATCTTCCGTTGAGGCGTTTGTTTTTGTCTCAAGCGGCTGACAAGGATCAGCGTTGCAGTGAACGGCGCATCAAGCGGCCGGTCGTGCTTTGCGTCGCGAACCGTTAGCTTTTGTGCGCTCCAGTGACGGCGAGCGCACATCAAGCTCTTGTGGTTTCGCGGAAATTTGCGGCGCATGCCCATAGGTTTCGAAGAAGCGCCGGTACGCACTAGGCGTCATGCCTCGTGCGGACAGAAACTGTCGATTGAAATTCGCCAGATTCGGAAACCCTGCTTTTGTGGCAATTAGCGCGATGGGCCAGCTCGTATCGGTCAATTGCCGTGTTGCATAACCGATGCGCAGTCGATTCAGATAACGTCCCACGCTTTCACCGACATGCCGCACGAAGTACCGGTGCAGCGAGCGCTCCGAGAGGTTGGCTACCTCGCATAATTCGGCGATACGCAACTGTTCGTGAAAGCGCCGATCGAGCAAGTCCAGTACACGATTCAGTCGTTCTGCTTCTGATGAACTGCCGCCGGGAGAAGCCGTGGGTACGATATTGGCTTTTTGAGCGGCTTGCGCCCGTTGAATCATTTGCGCGCCGCTGGCCCGTTCTTGCCGCCCGCCCCGCCCATGCGCAGCCGGTGACGCCAACGGCTCCGACTCTGCCTCAGAAAGACAGGCGAGCACGTCCAGCACGGCGCCGAGCCGCACACGCGGCGACTCATCGAGCAAAGCACCCAACTGCCCGCGCATCAGCGCCGCGGCTTCGGGCGCAAACCGCAGCCCCGGCGCGCCGCGTCTCAGCAGCGTACGCAACGACGCAAACTCCGGACAGCAATCCGCCACCCGCCGCACCCAGTCGCCGCTGAACCATATAACAATCGCCACCTGCGGCTCGCGCGCGTCGATAGGTTCCGTCGATGCCCACGTGTGCGGCATATCCGGCGGCACGAGCACAAGATCGTCGCCACTGTAATCAGCGCTGTGATCGCCGACGAAACGACGACCACGGCTGTTCATCGTCAGCGTGAGTTCGTACTCGGGATGGTGGTGCCATTCGAACGGAATTTGCGCGAGCTGCCGGTGGTAGACGCGGATCGAACAGCCGTCCGGGATGGTGACGCGTTCATATTGAGGTTTCACGGGACGCAACCTGGCCGCATGGAGGAAAAGCGGCTAATGTCCGAATTGTATCGATAATTGGCCGGATGGGATGCATGCCGGGCGCCAAAGATGCCTAATCTGGACACACGACATACCCACACAAAACCGGTGCAAGGAGACAAGCATGCCGCTCGTGATCGACAATCTTCCCGAGGCAATCCGTACTACGAAGCGCGCGCTGCGCATCGCGCTGCCGAACTATGCGCAGGTGTTCGACGAGGTCGAAAGCGCGATCAGGCAGCAGGTCGACGCGATCCGTCGCGAGCGTGACCAAGGGCATGACGCGATTCCCGTGTTCGACTATTCGGCGATCGTTTCCGGCGACGTCGCTCCGGCCACCATCGCCCACATCAAGACTCGCGGTGCATGCGTCGTGCGAGGCGTGTTCGATCCGCAACAAGCAAGCGACTGGAACGACGAAATCGCCGACTACGTGCAGCGCAACAACCTCGACGACAAGCTCGCGCACCGCGCCGAAGACAAGTACTTCGGCAACCTGTCATCGAGCAAGCCGCAGATTTACGGCATCTATTGGTCGAAGCCGCAGACGGCGGCGCGTCAATCGCAGCGATTGACCAACACGCGCGTGTTCCTGAACCGCCTCTGGACTTCGGAGAGCGAAGGCAAGCGGCACTTCGACCCCGACCGTATACCGGTCTACGCCGACCGGATTCGTCGCCGGCCGCCCGGATCGGAATCGCTGGGTTTGTCGCCGCACGTGGATGGCGGCTCCGTCGAGCGCTGGCTCGATCCGAATTTCCGCAAGGTTTACCGGCACGTGCTGTCGGGCAACTGGCGCGCGTACGATCCGTTCGACGCCGCTTTCCGCCCCGACGTGCAAGAGATCCCCTCGCCGGCCGTCTGCTCGATGTTCCGCACGTTCCAGGGCTGGACCGCGCTGACGCCGCAAGGCCCCGGCGACGGCACGCTGCAATTGATCCCGATCGCCAACGCGATGGCCTACGTGATCCTGCGCGCGCTGCAAGACGACGTCCCGGACGATGAACTCTGCGGCGCGCAACCGGCCCGCGCGTTGTCGATCCAACCCGCGTGGCACGGCCTGCTGCTTGACGTGGTCACGCCGATTCCGCACATGCAGGCCGGCGACGCCGTGTTCTGGCACAGCGACGTCGTGCATTCCGTGGAAGACGCGCATCGCGGCAACGGCTACAGCAACGTGATGTACATCTCGTCCGCGCCATGGTGCGCGAAGAACGAGGCGTATCTGAAGCGCCAACTGCCGAGCTTCCTGCGCGGCGAGAGCCCGCCGGATTTTCCGGCCGATCACTTCGAAACCGGCTTCGTCGGACGCGCGGAGGAAAGCGACCTGACGCCGTTGGGACGCGCCCAACTCGGCTTCGATCTCGCGCGTTGAACTTTCGCATGCGGGCGGCGGCGCATTGAGGCGCCACGCCTAACCCATGCCGGGTAACGTCGATACAGGTATTGCCACTACCACCCAACTCCCTGTTTTTTATCGGTTTTCTCCGTGATGTGGGGGCCCAAACCAGGCTGCTGCGTGGCATAATCGACCGACACGGTCAGCCCGCAGTCATTACTACCCCGCATACCATGGCACAGACTCTCTACGATAAATTGTGGAACACACACGTGATCCACACGGAAGAAGACGGTACGACGATTCTCTATATCGACCGTCACCTGCTGCACGAAGTGACCAGCCCTCAGGCGTTCGAAGGCCTGAAGCTGGCTGAGCGTCCGGTGTGGCGCATCAGCGCGAATCTGGCGGTCTCGGACCACAACGTCCCCACCACGGATCGCAGCCACGGCATCGCCGATCCGGTTTCCAGGCTGCAAGTCGATACGCTCGATTCGAATTGCGACGCCTACGGCATCACGCAGTTCAAGATGAACGACCTGCGCCAAGGCATCGTGCACATCATCGGGCCGGAGCAGGGCGCCACGCTGCCGGGCATGACGATCGTCTGCGGCGACTCGCACACGTCCACGCACGGCGCGTTCGGCGCGCTGGCGCACGGTATCGGCACGTCGGAAGTCGAGCACGTGCTGGCCACTCAAACGCTCTTGCAGAAGAAGAGCAAGAACATGCTGGTGAAGGTGGAAGGCCCGCTGCCGCGCGGCTGTACCGCGAAAGACATCGTGCTCGCGATTATCGGCAAGATCGGCACGGCGGGCGGCACCGGCTACGCGATCGAATTCGGCGGTTCGACGATTCGCGCGTTGTCCATGGAAGGCCGCATGACGGTCTGCAACATGGCGATCGAAGCGGGCGCGCGCGCCGGCATGGTCGCGGTGGACGACACCACCATCGAATACCTGAAAGGCCGCCCGTTCTCGCCGGAAGGCGTCGAGTGGGATCACGCGGTCGAGTACTGGAAGCAGTTCAAGTCGGACGAAGGCGCGCAATTCGATCGCGTGGTCGAACTGAACGCGGCTGAGATCGTGCCGCAAGTCACGTGGGGCACGTCGCCGGAAATGGTCACGGCAGTAGACGGCCGCGTGCCGGATCCGGAGCGCGAGAAGGATCCGGTCAAGCGCGACGCCATGGAGCGCGCGCTGAAATACATGGCGCTCGAACCGAATGCGCCGATTGAGTCGATCAAGCCGGATAAAATCTTCATCGGGTCGTGCACCAACGCGCGCATTGAAGACATTCGCGCCGCGGCTTACGTCGTGAAGAAGCTCGGCCGCCGCGTCGCGCCGAACATCCGCCTGGCCATGGTGGTGCCGGGTTCGGGTCTGGTGAAGGCGCAAGCGGAACGGGAAGGCCTCGACAAGGTCTTTACCGATGCCGGTTTCGAATGGCGCGAGCCGGGTTGCTCGATGTGTCTCGCAATGAATGCCGACCGGTTGGATCCGGGCGAGCGTTGCGCGTCCACGTCGAATCGTAATTTCGAAGGTCGTCAGGGCGCCGGTGGCCGTACCCACCTCGTGAGCCCCGCAATGGCCGCGGCTGCGGCCATCGAAGGGCATTTCGTCGATATTCGCAAGCTTGGATAAATCGCATCATGAAGAACATGAATCGCATCACTCTACTGCGCCGCTTCGCGCTCGGTACGCTGGCTGGGTTGCTGCTCGGTCTGACCGGCTGCAACACGGTGCACGGATTCGGCGAGGACATGTCGCACCTCGGCAATTCGATCAGCAACCACGCTGACAAATAAGCGGTTTTTGATTTTTGCCGGCGATGCGGCGGGTAGCTTTGCGGCTGCCACGCGCATCGCCCGGTCTTGAAACAGGCGCAAGCGTCATGGATAAATTCATCGTACACACCGGCGTCGTGGCGCCGCTCGATCGCGAGAACGTCGACACGGACGCGATCATTCCGAAGCAATTCCTGAAGTCGATCAAGCGCACCGGTTTCGGGCCGAACGCGTTCGACGAATGGCGCTACCTCGACCACGGCGAGCCGGGTCAGGACAATTCGAAGCGCCCGCTGAATCCGGATTTCGTGCTGAATCAGCCGCGTTATCAAGGCGCGTCGGTGCTGTTGGCGCGCAAGAATTTCGGCTGCGGCAGTTCGCGTGAGCATGCGCCGTGGGCGCTGCAGCAATACGGTTTCCGCGCGATCATCGCGCCGAGCTTCGCCGACATCTTCTACAACAACTGCTTCAAGAACGGCCTGTTGCCGATCGTGTTGACCGAACAGCAAATCGATCACCTGTTCAACGAAACGTACGCGTTCAACGGCTTCAAGCTGACCATCGACCTGGAAGCGCAAGTCGTGCGCACGTCGGACGGCGGCGCGGAATATCCATTCGAAGTCGCGGGCTTCCGCAAGTACTGCCTGCTGAACGGTTTCGACGACATCGCCCTCACGCTGCGTCACGCGGACAAGATTCGCCAGTTCGAAGCGGAGCGCATTACGAAGCAGCCTTGGCTGAATCACCGCATCGTCGGTTAAGCCGCCACTCGCTGATTCACGCTTGCAAGTCTCGAAGTAAATCATCAAGGAATTCGCATGAAGATCGCAGTGTTGCCGGGCGACGGCATCGGTCCCGAAATCGTCAAGGAGGCCGTGAAGGTCCTGAACGTGCTCGGTGAAAAGTTCGAACTCGAAGAAGCGCCGGTTGGCGGCGCGGGCTACGAAGCGAAGGGCCACCCGCTGCCCGATTCGACGCTGGCGCTGGCGAAAGAAGCCGACGCGATCCTGTTCGGCGCCGTCGGCGACTGGAAGTACGACAAGCTCGAACGCGCGCTGCGTCCGGAGCAGGCGATCCTCGGTCTGCGCAAGCATTTGCAATTGTTCGCGAACTTCCGCCCGGCGATCTGCTATCCGCAACTCACCGGCGCTTCGTCGTTGAAGGAAGAGATCGTTTCGGGTCTGGACATCCTGATCGTGCGCGAACTGAACGGCGACATTTACTTCGGCGCGCCGCGCGGCGTGCGTGAAGCGCCGGACGGCCTGTTTGCCGGCTCGAAGGAAGGCTTCGACACGATGCGTTATTCGGAGCCCGAAGTGCGCCGCATCGCGCACGTGGCGTTTCAGGCGGCGCAAAAGCGCGGCAAGAAGCTGACCTCGGTGGATAAGGCCAACGTGCTCGAAACGTCGCAGTTCTGGAAAGACGTGATGATCGACGTGTCGAAGGAATACGCCGACGTCGAGCTGTCGCATATGTATGTCGACAATGCCGCCATGCAGTTGGTGAAGGCGCCCAAGTCGTTCGACGTGATCGTCACCGGCAACATGTTCGGCGACATTCTCTCGGACGAAGCGGCGATGCTCACGGGCTCGATCGGCATGCTGCCGTCGGCGTCGTTGGACAAGAACAACAAGGGCTTGTACGAGCCGTCGCATGGCTCGGCGCCCGATATCGCCGGCAAGGGCGTGGCCAATCCGTTGGCGACGATCCTCTCGGCCGCGATGATGCTGCGCTATTCGCTGAACAAGGCAGAGCAGGCGGACCGCATCGAAAGCGCTGTGAAAAAGGTGCTCGAACAGGGCTATCGCACCGGCGACATTCTTACGCCGGATTGCAAGCAGGTCGGCACCGTGGCAATGGGCGATGCGGTTGTTGCAGCGCTGTAAAGCGCGTGCGATTCAAGCAGGCAGTCAGGTCGCTAAACGGTCTTTAAGCGGCCTTTAAAACGCGAATTGGCTTAAAAACAGGCCGATTCGCGCGTAATACGGGCGACAGCGGCGGACAATCACGTCGCCAGATTCCGGTTTTCGTGTATATTGTAGCGATGGCACAACTAGCTCAAATCTCCTCGATTTCGAAACTGCACGGCAAAACGGCCCGTGTGGTTGAGCTCGCCATTACCATCAAAGCGCTCATTAAAACGCTCATTAAAACGATTACCCCGAAAACGATCACGAAACGCTGATCGTCCGTCGTGCCCGCCCATCTTCCCCGCGCGGTCACTGCGCGGCAAAGATGCGGGGAAGTTTCCACTCGAAGGGTATGAAGTCATGAACGTAGGTCTCGTAGGTTGGCGCGGCATGGTCGGCAGCGTCCTGATGCAGCGTATGCAGCAGGAAGGCGATTTCGACTTGATCGAACCGGTGTTTTTCAGCACCAGCAACGCGGGCGGCAACGCGCCGTCGTTCGCCAAAAACGAGACCAAGCTCAAAGATGCGACAAGCATCGAAGACCTGAAGAAGTGCGAAGCGATCATCTCCTGCCAGGGCGGCGATTACACGAACGAAGTGTTCCCCAAGCTGCGCGCGGCGGGCTGGAACGGCTACTGGATCGATGCGGCTTCGTCGCTGCGCATGAAGGATGACGCGGTCATCATTCTCGATCCGGTCAACCTCGACGTGATCAAGAACGCGCTGGTCAAGGGCCAGAAGAATTTCATCGGTGGCAACTGCACGGTCAGCCTGATGCTGATGGCGCT
>DASPZL010000471.1:0-9409 GCA_035636295.1 Paraburkholderia sp. | reverse complement strand
TGCGGAAACAGCGCGTAGTGCTGGAACAGATAGCCCACGCCGCGCCGGTCCGGCGGCAGGTCGACACCGCGTGCCGAATCGAACAGCACGCGCCCGCCGACGCGCACATGTCCCCGGTCGGGCCGCAATAGCCCGGCGATCGCCTGCAGTGTGAGCGACTTGCCGGCGCCCGAGGCGCCATAGAGCGCCACCACCGGCGCTTCGGACGCGAAGCGGGTCGCCAGTGTGAAGCGGCGCGTACTATCCGATACCGTGGCTGTCAGATCGATGTCGATCATTCACGGGCCTCGTCAGGACTTAACGAAGCCGTAGCGCTCCAGCACTTTCTGCGCTGCCGGTGTCGACAAAAAGGCGATGAAATCTTTCGCGAGCGGCTGCTGCCGGCTCGCGCTGACGATGATCACCGGATAGGTCACCGGCTCGTGGCCTTCCACGGTCAGCGCGATCCGGACCTTGCCGGGCGCCAGCATGGCGTCCGTGCGGTAGACGAAGCCGGCCTCGGCCTCGCCACGCGACACGTAGTCGAGTACCTGACGCACGCTCTCTGCCTGCACGAACTTCGGCTCCAGCGCCCCCCACTGCCCGGCCCTTTCCAGAGCCTGCTGCGTGTAGCGCCCGACGGGCACGGTGGCCGCTTTGCCGAGCGCAATGCGCTTCACCGCTGGACTCGACAGATCGGCCAGCGTCTTCACGAGCGGCGCTCCCTCCACCGGTACGATCAGCACCACCGAATTGGCGGCGAAGTCCTGCTTCGTGCCCGCATCGAGCAGTTGAGCCTCGATGCCGCGCGCGACGGTTTCCTGATCCGCACTGGCGAATACATCGACGGGCGCGCCTTGCCTGATCTGCTGAAGCAATACCCCCGAGGCAGCGAAATTGAAGCGCACGGTCACGCCAGAATGGCTCGCCGCGAACTTCGCGCCGATCTCGTTGAACGCGTCGGTCAGGCTCGCGGCGGCGGAGACAGTGAGTTGCTGGGCCGAAGCGAGCAACGGCAGCGCTGCAAGCAGCGCGACGGCAAGGGAACGGACAAAGCGCATCGGAAGATTTCCTCGGAGGTCAGCGAAGAGAGAAGAAGCGGTTCGACACCAGCATCACCGCGATGGACAGCACGGACGTCACCAGCACGAGCAGCAGCGCAGTGTGATCCTGGCCGCTTTGCATCGCGTCGTAGATCGCCATCGAAAGGGTTTGGGTTTGCCGGGGAATATCGCCAGCCACCATCAAGGTCGCGCCAAACTCGCCCATGGCGCGGGCAAACGCGAGCAGCGTGCCGGCCAGAATGCCGGGCCACGCAAGCGGCAACGTGACGCGAATGAATACCGACAGCGGCGACTGCCGAAGCGTGCGCGCCGCCGCTTCGAGCGTGGGGTCGACGCCGGCGAACGAAGCGCTGGCCGACTTCAGCACCAGCGGCAGCGCCACCACGGCTGCCGCCGCAACCGCGCCGTGCCAGTTGAACACAATGGTGTAGTCGAAGTGCTCGTAAAGCCATGCGCCGACCACGCTGCGCCGGCCCGCCGCGACCAGCAGTCCGTAGCCGATCACGGTCGGCGGCAACACCAGCGGCAACATACACAGGGCCTCGAACACCGCGCTGCCGGGAAAGCGCCGACGCGCAAATATCCAACCAAGCGCAATGCCCACGGCAAGCGCGAGCACAGTGGCGACCCCGGCCACTTTCATCGACAGCAGCAACGGCGACCAGTCTATGTTTTGCAGGGAATCCGACATTAGTGACACGGTTCGTTGTGAAGTGAACGACGTATCGCCTTGAACGCAAGATGCAAGCCAGTGCACTTGCGTTCAAGCATGCGCGTTACTTGCCGCGCAGCTCCAGTTCCTCCGCGAACAATGCCAGTGCGGCTCGTGCCTTAGCCGGATCGTGCGTCGCCGGCTTGAGCAGCAGGCGATGCGGTCCCAGCCGCTCGCTCAACAGGCGCACCTGGGCCGCGCAATGCGCGGGGTCGCCGATCACCGCATTCGCGAGGATCACCTCTTCGCTCGCGTCGGCTGCGAACATCGGCGGTAACGCGCCGGCTGCGAACTGCACCTGCATCAGCCGGGGATAAGACCGCACGCATGCCACGCCGTGCTCGAGCGCATCACGATGGTCAGGCTCGCAGTGAAAGAAGCGCGCAATCGCAAACGGAAAATCGCCGCGTTGCGCACGTTGCGTCGCGACCTGGTCGGCGACGCGCGCCAGATCGGCCGACGGCGTCGCCATCAGCCCATAGCCGTGCTCAGCGGCGAGGCGCAGCGAATCGGCGCTGAGGCTCGCCAGCCAGACCGGCACCGGCTGCTGCAGCGGACGCGGCTGCAACGCGACGTCGTTGCAATGGAAGAAGCGCCCGTCGAAGCTCGTCGTGGGCTCGCTCCATAAACGCTGTATCAACGCGAGCGCTTCATGCATCCGCGCGCGTGCGTCATCCGCCGACGAGATCCCCGCAGCCCGGTACTGCACCGGAAACGGGCCGCCACGCGCTACGCCGAATTCGATGCGTCCTGCACTCAGCAGATCGAGCGTGGCGATGTCCTCGGCGACGCGCAGCGGGTCGTTCAGCGCCAGCAGCGATGCGCCGGTGCCGAGACGGATCGTCGAGGTACGGGCCGCGATGTCGGCAAGCAGCACTGTCAGCGCACTGCCGATCGCGTATGAACTGTAATGGTGCTCGGCGACCCACACATCGTGGTAGCCGAACGCTTCGGCCGCCATCGCGTTACGCACGGTTTGCGTCAGCGCGTCGCGCGCGTCGCCATCGGGATTCTCGACATTGAGGAAAAGACCGTAGCGTTGTGCGGAATCCGACATGGCAGGTTCTCTCGTGGGAATACGTCGTGAAAGGCAAGTTTTGCACCCGCAATCTGCGTCACGTGGGGCGCGGCAATGTCAGCCGTGCCTCAGGCAGAAACGCGACGCTGCGCTCACGCGGCGAGGATCAGGCGGCCGAACCCGCAACACGCCAGCAATGAAGCTCGTCACGCTCGACGTACGCAAGGCGGACCACGGCACCCGGTGGCGCGCGCACAACCGCCTTAGCGCGACCAGCGAGTCCGGGTCGATCAGATCCAGCGGACACAGCACCCGGTCGGCACCGGCCAGCAACGAGGCAAAGCCTTTGGCGCGGCCGTCGTCGTCGATTGTGCCGATGTGATGGACGATGTCGCCTCCGGCGGAGCGCACCAGCGCACGCAGCGCGGCATTGCTGCCTCGCCGCCCGCCGACATAGACCAGTCGTTGGCCGCTCAACGCACGTGTTAGCGCCTCGCCGTCGAGCAGCACCTGCTCAACCGCGACCAACTCGCGCTGCAGGCTCGCGACATGCGCCCGCGCGTGCTCGAGCGACAAGCTCTCGCTGTTCTCGGGAATCCATGCCGTGCGGTTCATCACGGGCAGAGCCTCGGGTTGCGCAGCTGCGGCGACGGCGGGCGGCATGGTGTCACGGCGAGCGCCTCGCGGCATGGCCCACAAGCGGTTCGCCCGCTGCCGGGGCGAGAAACCAGCTGCGCACCGTGTCGTAAGGGTAGCGCGTCAGGCCAACATGGCGCGCGTGCGGCGCCAGCAGATGCACGGACAACGGCTCGGCCCAGCTCCAGAAATCAGCGCGCAGCGCAGGCGGGAACGCGACATCGTCGAACGCATGCCACAGTTGCACCAGCCAGAGTTCGCGGCCCTCCTCGTCAAGCAGCAACGGCAGCCCGGAGCCCGCCTGCAGATGGGCATGCCGCTCGCTGTAGTACAGCGGCCCGCCGCAGGACTCGACCACGAAATCGGCCACCCGCGACGCAACACAATCGAAGCAGGGACCGGCACGCGCGAACAACGGCGTGAGTCTGAGCCGCTGCATATGACGCAGCACCAGATCGCGCAGCCCCGCTTCGTCGCATATCGCGAGCAGCCGGTGCGGCGGCTGGGGCAGCGCAGGCACGCAGGCGGGCGGCAGCGCCTGCGCACGTGGCCCTTGCTGCTGGGACCCCACAACGGGCCATCGCAGCGTCAGATAGCAGGCCCGGGTGCAAGGCGTCCAACGGGCGCGGGGCGCCGGAGGCGCGGCAGATCGGAACGAATCCATGAGTGTGTACGGTTTGTGGTTCGGTTTGTCGGTTGTATACCTTAATACATAACGGTTGGCATGCTTAAGCAAGTTCCGCGCCTTTTTTTCACGGTGAGGCCCCTGAATACTCCTGTCAAGGCGAGCCCGTCATGCGCCAGCTCGATGGGTTCCGGGCCGGGTGTTCTGCCTACTCGGCTCCGAAGCAAAGCGCGTGATCGGAACAGACACCACAACTGGGTGCCTTGCAGATGAACAGGCCTTCGCGCTCGCATAGTTGCTTGTAGAAGAACTTCTTCCACTTCATGTCATGCGTATTTTTCGCCGCCAGTCGCGGAAACCAGTGGCCGATCAACGTGGACAGTTCACGCCGCGACGGCAGCATCAGGTCCTGCCAGAGATGATTGTCGCCCAGGCATGCACAGGCCAGCGCGTGCGTGACACAACGGGCCTCTTCAGGCGTGCCAGCGCAAGGATCGGTATGTTCCCTGAACAGCACGACCAGATCTTCCACCTCGTCGTAGCGCGATCCGCCACGCGACACCCCCGCCAGTTCGTCCCAGGCCAGCGACAACGCGACATCGGCGCCATAAAACCAGTGTCCCAGCAGCCAACGGGTTTCGCGCATGTCCAGTCCGCGGATCGGCAAGGCGCGCGCGCCATCGCGATCGAATGCGCTCGACAGCACACCGGCCAGTGCCAGCACGGTAGGATCGCTGGTGTCCACCGCGCACGCCATCAAGGTTGCATAGGTATCCATAGCGGCATCGCTCAGAGCACGGCCGCCGCATGCGTGTAGCACTTTTTCGGGCAGATCTTCGCGCACGCGGTGCAACCAATGCAGAGTTCCTGATGTGCAATGGTCATCACCTTCTTTTCGTACTCGTCGTCTTCGTCGTCGCCGTCCAGCGCGATATGCGCGCCGTCCTCGTCGAGCCCGACGAGTTCCAGCACGCCGCGTGGACAGACGCGAAAACAGCGTCCACAACCAATGCATTTTTCTTCGTCGAGCGTGTTGACGAAGGTCGGCGTCCAGGTGGCGCCACTCGGCAGCGTAACGCTGAAGGTATCGCTCATGGTGTGCCTCCGTGGTTACGCTGGTTCAGGCCGCTGCCGCAGCGGCGACCTTGCGGGCTTCCATCAGTGCGACATGGGCGTTGTGGCAACGCTGGGCGACAGCGAGAATGTTCTCCCAGTTGGTCGGCAGTTCCTCGGACAGGTCGTGCAGGTCCATCTTCGCCTGGGTGGCCTGCGCGTTGAGTTTTTTCAGGCGCGCCTTGAGTTCGTCAGCATTGGTGCTCATCGTCATGTTCCCTTCACGATCACTTCACGATTCCTTCAGGCGCCGTACTGTGCGACGGCGGGGTACGTCCTGATCATCTCGACCGCTTCGTCGAGAAACTTTCCGCCCGCCTCGGCGAGCTTCGCAAGCGAAGCGAAGCCAAACCGGTGCACGTCGCGCAACTGCTTGTTGACGACGACGAGCCGCCCCGCGATCAACACCATGCGGCCAAAGCCCTCGTGGCTCATCTTCATCATCGGCGAGACCATCTGGCCGGTCTGGCGCTCGATCGCCACCGCAATTGCGCTGTAGAAAATCTCAAGCCGCCAAAGCGTTTCGGGATCGGGGTCGCCCATGATCGGAATCGCGCGACGTTCTTCCGGCGTGTGGATGTACGGTTTCAGCAGTTGCAGGTCGCTCTTGCCGTCCCACGCGCCGTGGGTGTCCTGCGCGCGCAGCTGCTTGATGAGCTGCTGCACGAATGGCACCGCCAGCAATGCTTCGTCGTCGGCCGCCGACAGTGCGGCGGAGGGTTCGATGGTGGCTTCAGCCATGAGATACCTCGTCGTTTTCAAAGTCGTATGTACGTTCGCCGTCCTTCGCCAGCGCCTTGCGCAGCCATGGCGGCGGCGTGCCCTTGAGCACCTGTTGCAGCTTGCCGAGGATCTCCTCGATGGGCTCGGGCTGCGACACCTTGATCGGGTGAATCTTCAACGCGACCACACGCGCCGCGCCCGAGCCGCCGATCGCGGCCACGTATAGGATCGCGCAATCCTTGACGGCTTCGAGCTTCGGCGCGAGCTTGTCCTCGTCGCCGTCCTCTTCGAGCTTGCCGCCGAAATCGAACGCCTCGACAAACGTGTAACCGTCCGGCGTAACGTTGTAGGTGACGATGCTCTTCGCCCAACGAAAATGCGCATCGACGTACTGCCTGTCCTGGGTGGCGAACGCGATCTTCATGCTGTGTGCTCCTTGAAATGGATCAGGCGCCGGCCGCGACGACCGGAATGTTCACTTCCCGCGCCGGATCGCGCGCGGCCAGATCGATCGCGGCCTGCGGCAGCGGCCAGTCGCCCGGATGGTGATGCGGAATCTGCTCGATCATCAGATTGGCGATCTCGAAGATCAGGTTCATCGTGCCCCGGTAGCCGACGTAGCGGCGATGCGCATTGCCAACCCGGTCAAACACCGGAAAGCCAATCCGCAAGAGCGGCTTTTGCAGGTGTTCAGCCATCTGGCGACCATGCGAATGGGTGATCAGCAGGTCACAGTCCGTCGCGGCGCGCTCCATGTCCTCGAGATCACCGATCACGACCTGATGGGCGGGCAGCAGCGCGTGCGCGGGCGATCGCGTGGTGCTGATGCAGCAGCGCAATTCCGCGCCCATCTCATGCAGCAGGCTGCCGACCGCGAGCAGCAGATCGGGCTCCGCACCGATCGCGACCTTGATGCCACCGGTGTAGAAATGTCCGTCGAGCATCGCGTCAAGCAACTGGCTGCGCTGACGCCGGTATTTCGCGGGAACAGGCCGCCCGGAATGCTGCGACAACAACTGCAGCAGACGGTCGTTTGGCTCCAGTCCAGTGAGCCGCTCGAACACTTCGAACGGTGTGCTGGCGATCGCATGCAGCGCCTGCGCGCCGTCACGCGTCTGCTCACCGACGCCGATCGTGAGCGCAGATGCGCCTGCGGCCCGGATCTGCGCGAGCGTGGTACCGCCCAGTGTGGTGCCGCGCCAGTCCGGCGCAATATGGCCGTCCAGCGAACCCGAAATGTCGGGCAACACAATGACATCGAGCCCGAACGCTTCGATGATCTCGCGCAGTTCGTCGATGTCGCCTGGCGACAGATGGCTGCCGGGCAGCAGCGTGATCTGCCTGGCCACCGTCGGCAACGGCTTGACCAGTGCGTTGACGATGCCGGTAATGGCATGCCGGTAGCCGTCTTCGAATGCACCGACATAGTCGGGCGTCGACACGTAGACGATCTCGGTGTCGTCGAGTTCGGGTTTGCGCTTGCGTACCGTGACGAGATAGCCGTCCACATCATCGCCCTTGGTCTCGGTGAGGCCCGTCGAACAGATCGCGATGATCTTCGGCGCGGCGCGCTTGCGGATGTTGAGCAGCGCGGCCTCGATGTTCTCGTAGCCGCCGAGTACGGTGGTGACTTCGTTCATGGCCGTGGTCTGCAGCGGGATCGCCTCCTTGAAGTGGCGCACCAGCAGCACGAGGCCGAACGACGTGCAGCCCTGCGAGCCGTGCATCACGGGCATGCAGGCATCAAGCCCGAGGAAGGCGAGGCTTGCGCCCAGCGGCTGACTCATCTTGAGCGGATTGACCGCACAGGCTTTTTTCGATTCGACAACTATGGCCATGGTGTCTGCTCCTCGCTACGCGTCAGGCCACGATGCCGGGTTCAAGGCTCATCGCCCATGCGCGAACGCCCCGCAACGAAGGAATGGGCTGCACTGCGCCTAGCGTCTCTCCGTCGTCGCCCCATGGAGCCGGGATGCGCACCTGTTGCCACACGGGGTTGTAGATCGCGCGGTCGATCTCATGCACCAGTTCGACGATGCCCTCGTAACCGCCATACGGATGATGGCGTTCCTGATTAATATCGAGCCACGGCATGCGAGCCTTCAGCGCAACGAACTGCGAGCGGCCCCCCGACAGCATGATGTCGGCGCGGGCGTCCTTGAGCATCGCGTACATCTCGCGCGGTGTCATGTCGTCGATCATATGCGCGTCGTCGCCCATGATCTCCTTGATCTTGTCCTTGTCTTCCTTCGTGCTCTTCTTGATGCTGGTGCCGACGATTTCCAGCCCGGCTTCCTGAAGCGCGGCCACCACCGACCATGACTTCACGCCGCCCGTGATGAGCAGCACCCGCTTGCCGGTGAGGCGCGCCTTGTAGTGCGCGATACGCTCCCAGGCGCGTGCTTCCTCGACCGCGATCAGGCGCTCGGTGCGCACCAGCAGATCGTCCGGCGCGCCCTGCTGCACGAGCAGGCTGGCGATCTGGCGCAAGGTGTCGCTCATATCGCCGATCCCGTAGAACGAGCCCTCGAAGTAAGGGATGCCGTAGCGCTGCTGCATCTTCGTCGCGATGTTGATCATCGACTTCGAGCAGACCATCATGTTGACCCTGGCGCGATGCGAACTGGCGATCTCGTTGTAGCGCCCGTCGCCGGAGATGCACGAGAGGATGCGGATGCCCAGCGCGTCGAGCAGGGGTTTGGTCTGCCACAGTTCGCCCGACAGGTTGTACTCGCCGATGATGTTGATGTCGTACGGCGTCGTGTACTCGGGCTCGCGCGTGCCGATCACATAGTCGAGGATCGCCTCGCCGCCGAGCTTGTTACCGAGGTTCTTCGGCCCGGCGAAACCCGGGGAATTGACCGGAATCACCGGCTTGCCGAATTTTTCGGTGGCGCGCTTGCAGACCGCCTCGATGTCGTCGCCGATCAGCGCGGTGACGCAGGTCTGATAGACGAACACGGCCGGCGGATCGTATTTCTCGATGATCTCGCGCACGCTCCTGAACAGCCGCTTCTCGCCACCGTACACCACGTCGAGTTCGCTGATGTCGGTGGTGAAGCCGGTGCGATAGAGTTGCGAGCCAGACGAGGCGGCGTGCCGGTTGTCCCACGAGTTGCCTTCGCAGGCAATCGGCCCGTGCACGAGGTGCGCGACGTCCACCACCGGCTGCAACGCGATCTTCGCGCCGTCGAATGCACACCCGCCTGCCGCTGCGCCCGGAGAAAGCTGCTTCGTGCAGCCCTTCTTGCGCTCCTTCTCGCTCTTGCCTTGATTCTTGTCGCAACCGGGTTCGTCGAATACTTCGGCGATCTTGGCGTTGAGCGAAGCAGACATGACGGGCTCCTGATAGGTGGACGTTTCTCTAGTGGCAAGTTCCATACCACCACGGAATGCCGTCAAAGCGGTTCAATTGCCCCTCGAGCACGACACTTCCGGGCATCGTCATGGCTGGTTTGAACGGTTTGCGACAGACGGTTTGCGACACAGACAACAACGCACGCTCACTGCCTGCCTTGTCGGTCCTTATGGAGCAGGAC
>DASPZL010000470.1:0-2776 GCA_035636295.1 Paraburkholderia sp. | reverse complement strand
ACATCCCACGCCCGCGCTGATCCGCGACGCGGTGGTCGCCTCGCTCGGCGGTTTGTCCGCGTATCCGGCCACGATCGGCTCGCCGCCGCTGCGTGAATCGATTGCGAAATGGGTCACGCAGCGCTACAACCTGCCGCCGGTCGATCCGGCCGCCCAGGTGCTGCCCGTGTCGGGCTCGCGCGAGGCACTGTTCGCATTGGCGCAGACCGTGATCGACCCGAAACGGAATGCCGACGGCGAGCCTGCGATCGTACTCTGTCCGAACCCGTTCTACCAAATCTACGAAGGCGCGGCGATTCTGGCCGGCGCGCGGCCGTACTTTGTGAATAGCGACCCGGCGCGCAACTTCGCCTGCGACTATTCGGCGGTGCCGGCCGACATCTGGGCGCGCACGCAACTGCTCTACGTATGCTCGCCGGGCAATCCGACCGGCGCGGTGCTCACGCTCGACGACTGGCGCGAACTGTTCGCGCTGTCGGACCGCTACGGCTTCGTGATCGCCTCGGACGAGTGCTACTCGGAAATTTACTTCGACGAAGCCAATCCGCCGCTCGGCGGGCTGGAAGCCGCGCACAAGCTCGGCCGCGGCTTCGAGCGGCTCGTGATGCTGTCGAGCCTGTCCAAGCGTTCGAACGTGCCGGGCATGCGCTCGGGCTTCGTGGCGGGCGACGCCGCGATCCTGAAAGCCTTCCTGCTCTACCGGACCTACCACGGCGCGGCCTTGTCGACGGTGTACCAGGCCGCCAGCATCGCCGCCTGGAACGACGAAACGCACGTGTGCGAGAACCGCGCGAAATACGTGCAGAAGTTCTCCACCGTCACGCCGATGCTCGCCGAGGTGCTCGACGTGCGCCTGCCCGACGCCGCCTTTTACCTGTGGGCGGACGTCTCGCGCACGGGCCTCACGGACATCGAGTTCGCCCGGCGCCTGTACGCCGACTATAATGTGACGGTTCTGCCGGGCTCGTTTCTCGCGCGCACCGCGCACGGCGTGAACCCCGGCCGCAATTTCGTGCGCCTCGCGCTCGTCGCCGACGTCGACGAATGCACGCAAGGCGCACAACGGATCGTCGACTTTTGCCGCGCGCTCGCGGGTTGAGTTTTCGTTTTTTCACGAGCAACCTTGTGCACCGCACCCCTTCTTCAGACTTCAACTCTTCAGAAAACACGCATATGTCGCAACAACTTCAGCAGATCATCGACACCGCCTGGGAAAACCGCGCCGAGCTGTCGCCGAAGGCCGCGCCGGCCGACGTGCGCGAAGCCGTCGCCCACGCCATCGAGCAACTGGACAAAGGCGCGCTGCGCGTCGCCGAGAAGAAGGACGGCGACTGGGTCGTCAATCAATGGCTGAAGAAAGCCGTGCTGCTGTCGTTCCGCCTGGAAGACAACGCGCCGATGCCGGCCGGCGGTTACTCCCAGTTCTACGACAAGGTGCCGTCGAAGTTCGCCAGCTACACCGCTGAAGACTTCGCCGCCGGTGGCTTTCGCGTGGTGCCGCCCGCCATTGCGCGCCGCGGCTCGTTCATCGCGAAGAACGTCGTGCTGATGCCGTCGTACACCAACATCGGCGCCTACGTGGACGAAGGCTCGATGGTCGACACATGGGCGACCGTCGGCTCGTGCGCGCAGATCGGCAAGAACGTACACCTGTCGGGCGGCGTGGGCATCGGCGGCGTGCTGGAGCCGCTGCAGGCCAACCCGGTCATCATCGAGGACAACTGCTTCATCGGCGCGCGCTCGGAAGTGGTGGAAGGCGTGATCGTCGAGGAAAACTCGGTGATCTCGATGGGCGTGTACCTCGGCCAGAGCACCAAGATTTACGACCGCGAAACCGGCGAGGTATCGTACGGCCGCATTCCGGCGGGTTCGGTGGTGGTGGCGGGCAACCTGCCGTCCAAGGACGGCTCCCATAGCCTGTACTGCGCCGTGATCGTCAAGAAGGTCGATGCCAGGACGCGCGCGAAAGTCGGCCTGAACGAGCTGCTGCGAGGCGATTGATGGCACGCGGCACCAAAACCGTCGTCTACGGCATCCCGAACTGCGACACCGTGAAAAAAGCCCGCGTGTGGCTGGAAGAGCATGGCGTCGAGTTCGAGTTTCACGACTTCAAGAAGGCCGGCGTGACCGAGCCGCTCGTGCAGGACTGGCTGAAGGACGTGAAGCTCGACGCGCTGCTGAACCGTCGCGGCACCACGTGGCGCGGCCTGTCCGACGACATGAAAGCGGCCGCGGACTCGCAGTCGGGCGCGATCGCGCTGATGATCCACAAGCCTTCGGTGATCAAGCGGCCGGTGCTGGTGGTCAACGGGCGGGTCAAGTCGCTCGGTTTTTCCGCGGACGAATACGCGACGCTGTTTGCGTGATAGCAAACGCGTGGTCTGAAACGCCGTCTGAAGCGCGAGGCCGAACGCCGGCGCCGAAGCAAGGGCCGAACGCAACGATCAAACGCAGTGGTCAACGCAAAGACCGAACGCAACAAGACGTAAAAACGCGGCCTCGCCGCGTTGCCTGATCGCTGTTGCCGGCTGCGGTGCTCCACCGCCAGCCGGCATTTTTTCATTTCCAAGTGGCTTGTACTGAATCCATGTCCGGCACCCTCGCCCTTACCGAACAACTGATCGCGCGCGCGTCCGTCACGCCCGACGACCAGCATTGCCAGCGCCTTCTGATCGAACGCCTGTCCGCCATCGGCTTTGAACACGAGACGATCGAATCGAACGGCGTGACCAACCTGTGGGCCGTCAAACGCGGCGTCGACGGCACCGGGGGCAAG
>DASPZL010000469.1:0-9097 GCA_035636295.1 Paraburkholderia sp. | reverse complement strand
TTATTGGCATCATGGTCAATCGGGAACCCCGCTAGGAACGCTGACTGTTATCGACTTTGCCGATAACCAGGGCGACAATGGCGCATGCTCAATCCCATCTGGCTCAAGACCTTCGCGACCGTCGCCGCCTGCCATAGCTTCACCGAGGCGGGACGGCGGCTCGAACTGACGCAGTCGAGCATCAGCGAACACATCCGGCGGCTCGAGGAAAGCGTGGGCCGGCGCCTGTTCGTGCGCGACACCCATTCGCTCGCGATGACCCC
This sequence comes from Paraburkholderia sp., assembly GCA_035636295.1. Lineage (GTDB taxonomy): Bacteria > Pseudomonadota > Gammaproteobacteria > Burkholderiales > Burkholderiaceae > Paraburkholderia. The sequence goes on along the minus strand of DASPZL010000469.1, from coordinate 8,834 downwards.
CGACGGCGAGGCGATGCTCGCGCACGCCAGCGTGATCCTGCAGGCGCTCGCGCGGGCCGAGTCGCAGTTTCGCGCGCCGCGTCTGAAGGGGCGCGTGCGGCTCGGCTCATCGGACGACGTCGCACTCGGGCCGCTGCCCATGGTGCTGGCGGCGTTTCGCAACGCGCATCCCGACGTCGAACTGGAGATCACCATCGGCATGACCGGCAAGCTCTACGAACTGCTGGACGCCGGTTCGATCGATCTGCTGGTCGGCAAGCGGCGCCTCGGCGACCGCCGCGGCGTGCCGCTTTTCACGGGGCGGCTGGAGTGGCTCGCGCGCGCCGGCACGCTGGTCGATCTCAGCCAGCCGCTGCCGCTGATTCTGGTCGCCGAGCCGAGCGTGACGCGCGCGGTGGTGCTCGACGCGCTCGCCGAAGCGGGCTTCAGCTGGCAGGTGGTGTGCACGAGCAGCAGCCACGCGGGCTGCATCGCGGCCGCGCGCGGCGGGCTCGGCATCACGGTTCGTCCGCAGTATCTGGCTGCGCGGGGACTCGCACCGCCGGTGAACGCGGCCAGCCTGCCGGCGCTGCCTTCGGTGGAATTCATCGCGCTGGCGGCCAAACGGCTCAGCCGGCCGGCGGGTACATTGCTGCAACTTCTGCACGACAGCGACTTGCGCGGCTCGTGGATCGGAGAATGACGTGTTGAGGTGAGCGAAACATCAGTCGCGCCTCGGCGTTACAAAATTTCCACCTCCTGTCATTTCAGGTAGCTGCTTTCGGGCGATTCCGGTCACCGCTTTTCGCCCGCCGAGCGTCCTTACCGCGCGTAATGACATCGTTGCCGGGCTTTGGGTGATTCTGTATGGTGAGTCTCATCCACCTGTCCAAAGAGATTCCGAATGACGCTCGCCGCCGACCAGCAAACGCAACCGATCCGCTCCGACGTCCTGATCGTCGGCGCCGGCCCCGTGGGGCTTTTCGCCGCTTTCGAGGCGGGCGTGATCGGCTTGTCGTGCCAGATCGTCGATGCGCTCGGCAGGGTCGGCGGGCAGTGCACCGAGCTCTATCCGGACAAGCCGATCTACGATATCCCCGCGATTCCGTCGTGCACCGCGCGTGAACTGGTCGACCGCCTGATGGCGCAATGCAAGCCGTTCGACGTGCCGATTCATCTGGAGCAACGCGTCCAGTCGGTCGAGCAGGGCGAGGGGCGCTGGACTGTGCGTACCGATCGCGGTCTTGTGTTCGACGTCGCGGCGATTCTGCTTGCCGCCGGCAACGGCGCGTTCGTGCCGCAGAAGCTGCTGCTGGCCGAAGCCGCGCCGCTCGAGTCGCGTCACGTGCACTACAGCGTGCAACGTCTCGCCGATTTCGCCGACAAGACGGTGGTGGTGGCCGGCGGCGGCGATTCCGCGCTCGACTGGGCGCTGGCGTTGCGCAAGGTCGCGCGGCGCGTGACGCTCGTGCATCGGCGCAACGGTTTCAGCGCGGCCGATTCCAGCGTGGAGTTGATGCGAGGCGCGGTCGCGGCGGACGAGATGGACTTCATCGTCGGCGCGATTGCGGGGCTCGTTGTCGAAGACGATGCGTTGCAAGCGATCACGTTGCGGCATATCGAAGGCGAGACTCGGCTCGAAGCCGAACAACTCGTCGTGCTGTATGGGCTGGTTGCCGATCTCGGGCCGATTGCGCAATGGGGGCTGACGATTCACGGCGGTCGCGTGGATGTGGATACGTCGAACTACGAGAGCTCGCGGCCCGGCATCTTCGCGGTCGGCGACATCGCCAACTATCCGAACAAGCAGAAGCTGATTCTGTCCGGCTTTCACGAGGCGTCGCTGGCGCTGCGCAAGGCGTATTCGTACGCTTATCCCGAGAAAAAGCGTGTGCACGTCCATTCCAGTTACGACGCGAAGCTCGCGGAAAAAGTGAGCGCGGCGGGGTGAGCACGCCGTTGCGTTGCTGCGGGTTGGCTGGCGGACGCAGCGGCACGCGCTACGCCATGATCCGGGCGCCGTGCCTGAAAGGTTCGTTTCTTGCTGAATCAGCCAATTGTCCATTCGCAATACGCAGGGCAATGCAGCAGCGCCGGTGACGACGCGTGACGCGTCGAGCGTGCGCGGCGCTTTACACAGGTAGCGCGACTGCAGGCCGTCAGGACGGTCGCGGATGACCTCATGAGCGAGGCAGCCGGCCATCGTCGGTGTATGCTTTTGGACGGAACCCCCATTCTTCCCGACTCACATGAACGAGCCTGACGTCCCTTCCGCCGGCGAGAACGGCGGTCCCACCCGGACTCCCGCCGCTCGTGCGAGTGCGCTCGTCAACGTCGATTACGAGACGCTGGTGCAGGCGATCGAGGACTACGCGATCTTCCTGCTCGACGCGACCGGGCATATTGCCAGTTGGAACGCCGGCGCGCAGAAACTGAAGGGTTACACCGAACAGGAGATCATCGGCCAGCATTTTTCGCGCTTTTACACTGAAGAAGCGACGGCGCGCGGCTGGCCCGCCTATGAGCTGCAACAGGCGTCGCTGACCGGCCGCTTCGAGGACGAAGGCTGGCGTGTTCGCAAGGACGGCACGAAGTTCTGGTCGAACGTCGTGATCACTGCGATCCGCAACGATGAGGGCATTCTCACCGGTTTCGCCAAGATCACGCGCGATCTGACCGCGCAACGGGAGTATCTGGAAGCGCTGCGGCAAAGCGAGGAGCGTTTCCGTCTGCTCGTCGACAATGTCAAGGATTACGCGATATTCATGCTTGATCCGCAAGGCCATGTGGTGAGCTGGAACGCGGGCGCTGCGCGCATCAAAGGTTATACGCGCGACGAAATCGTCGGCCGGCATTTCTCGGTGTTCTACCCCCCGGAAGAAGCGGCGGCGGGCAAGCCGGCGCGTGAACTGGCGATCGCGCGGCAGCTCGGCCGCGTGGAGGACGAAGGCTGGCGCGTGCGCAAGGACGGCACGACCTTCTGGGCCAACGTCAACATTACGGCCGTGTATGACGAATCGAAGCGGCTGCGCGGCTTCGCCAAGGTCACGCGTGATCTGACCGAGCGGCGTCAGCGTGAAGAACTGGAGCGCTCGGGCGAACGCATGCGCAAGTTTCTCGCGACCCTTGCGCACGAGTTACGCAATCCGCTCGCACCCGTGCGCAATGCAATCGGCGTGATGCAACTCGAGGCGGGGGTGAGTCCCACGCTGGCGCGTTCGCGCGATCTGATCGATCGCCAGGTCACGCATCTCACCCGGCTCGTCGACGACCTGCTCGACGTCGGCCGGATCATGTCGGACAAGGTCGAGTTGCGCGTTGGGCGGGTCGACCTGGGCGAGGTGGTGGCGCGCGGGACGGAAGCGGCGCGGCCGTTTACGGACGCGCATGGGCAGAGCGTCGTGACGAACCTGCCGCGCGAGCCGGTGGTCGTACGCGGCGACATGACGCGTCTCGTGCAAGTGCTGCAGAATCTGCTGCACAACGCATCGAAATTCTCGCCGGTGGGCAGCCGTATCGAGATCGTGGTCCGCGTCGATTACCAGATGGCCGTGATGGAAGTGCGCGACTCAGGTTGCGGCATTCCGCTGCGTTCGCTCGACACGATCTTCGAGTTGTTCGTGCAGGAAAAGAATGGACAAAGTCGCGGCGAAGGCGGCCTCGGCATCGGCCTCACGTTGTGTAAATCGCTGATCGCAATGCATGGGGGCAGCATTGTCGCGAGCAGCGAGGGACCGGGGCGCGGCAGCACGTTTACGCTGAGTCTGCCGTTTGCCGCGGCGGCGTCCGAGGCCGCCTCCGATCAGCCGGGCGCGGCCTCGGACGAGGTTGCGCCGCTGCGGATTCTGCTGGTCGACGACAATCGCGACTCGGCCGACAGTCTCGCGATGCTGCTCGAACTCAAAGGCCACGAGGTGCGCATCGCCTACGAGGGCGAGCCGGCGCTCCATGTCGCGCCGCGCTTTGCGCCTCATCTCGCCGTGATCGACCTTGCAATGCCGAAGATGGACGGCTACGCGACCCTCGCGGCGCTGCGTGGAATGCCGGAACTCGGCAATACGATGTTCGCCGCGATGACCGGCTTCGGCCATGCCAGCGATCGCGAGCGCACTTCAAAGGCCGGCTTCCATGCTCATCTCGTGAAGCCGGTGGAACTCGCGCGATTCGATGCCTTGCTGGCCGAGGTTGAAAAGCGGCGAAGCGACGGCGGTGCCGGCTAGCCGTCGGCTGACGCTCGCTTCCATGGCTTCATGCGGGACCGGTTCACGCGGTCTCGCACGCTGCGCGCCCCCCGAACAGGGCGCCGCAATGCCGGGACATTCAATTCCCGAGGCACACGGTTTGCTCTTCGCCCTATAAGCGATGCGGCCGCCGATCAAGGCAGGATTCCGAACGACCGCGCGACGTTGATCTCACCGTCACGCAAGCCTCGTGGCAAATGCGCGACAGCCCGCACGCGGCCCGGCCGTTCGCTTCAAGCATGATTCGACGACAGAAGGCAAAGGCGGCAGCACCTCGCGAGGAGGGCGATATGAACGACGTGATTTTCACGCTGTTTGGCGATGGCAGGAATCTCGATCCGCTGCAGATGGGTGTGCGCGCTGTGATTGTGTTTCTGATCGCGCTGGTGTTGATCAGGATATCGGGCCGGCGCTCGTTCGGGCAACGCTCGCCGTTCGATCTGGTGGTGGTGATCCTGCTCGGCGCGACGCTGAGCCGTGCGATTGTCGGCGCGTCGCCGTTTATCGCGACGATCGTGGCGTCGTTCGTGATCGTCGTGTGCCATCGGCTGCTGGCGTGGGCTTGCGTTTATTCCCCAGGGCTGGAGCGGCTGGTGGGCGGCGTCGAACGCGAGGTGTTCAGCAACGGCACATTCAACGCGGACGAAATGAATGCCGCGCTGATTACGGCAACCGATATTCGCGAGAGCGTGCGGCAGAAAACCGGCGCGTGCTCGCTCGACAATGTGGCCGCCGCGATTCTCGAACGCAACGGCGAAGTGAGCGTGATTCGCAAGGAGCCTGGATAAGGCGACCTGATTAACCGCGGCCGCCGCGCGCGATTTCGTCGCCGGCGCCGTGCGGCAGGCGCCGCGTGACCGGAATCGAAGCGAAAGAGCACAAACCCACCACCAGAAACGCGGGCCAGAAATCCGACCACGTGATACTCGGATGCCCGTGCAGCACGCGTGAAATCTGTAGCACGATACCGCCGACCGTTACGCCCAGACCGAGCGACATCTGCTGCACGACGCTGCCGAGACTGGTGGCGCGGCCCACGTCGCGGCTCGCGATTTCCGCGTAAGTCAGCGAGTTCAGACTCGTGAATTGCAGCGCGGGAAAGAAGCCGCCGAGCAGCACGACCACCCAGATGATCCAGACCGGCGTGCCGGGGAAAAACAGTCCGCACGCCGCGATCGACAGTCCCGACAACGCCGCGTTGACCACCAGCACCGAACGGAAGCCGAAGCGATGCAGCACGCTCGAGGCGACCGTGCGCATGAACATGCCGCCGAACGCGGACGCACAGGTGATCAGGCCGGATTCGAACGCGCTCATGCCGTGGCCTTCCTGCAGCATCAGCGGCAGCAGAAACGGCAGCGCGCCGAGGCCGATGCGAAACAGCGATCCGCCGAGCACGCTCGCCTGGAACGTCGGCACCTTGAAAAAGCGCAGGTCGAGCAGCGGCAGCTCGACGCGCCGCGCGTAGGCGACATAGCCCGCGAGCAACACGGCGCCGCTTGCGCACATGCCGAACGCGTCCCGATTCGAAATCAGTTCACCGCCCACCAGCGAAAGCCCGAGCAAAAGCAGCACCGCGCCCGCCGCCGAGAGAAAGAAGCCGATCCAGTCGAGCGGGCCGGGGTGCGGTTCGCGCGTATTGGCGATGTGCCGATTGGTCAGATAGATGCCGAGAATTCCAATCGGCACGTTAATGAAAAAGATCAGACGCCAGTGCAAATAGGTGGTGATGAAGCCGCCGAGCAGCGGCCCGGCGGCGGGGCCGAGCATCGCGGGCACGCTCAGATAATTCATCGCGCGGATGAAATCGGACTTGTGGACCACCCGGAAAATGATGATTCGCCCGACCGGCACCATCATCGCGCCGCCCACGCCCTGCACGAAGCGCGCGAGTGTGAAGGTGGCCAGCGAATTCGACGCGGCGCACAGCAGCGAGCCGGTCACGAAAATGCCGATCGCGGTGCGGAAGATGGTGCGCGCGCCGAAACGGTCGGCGAGCCAGCCGCACACGGGGATGAACACGCCCAGGCCGAGCACGTAGCTCGTCACCGCGATTTTCAGCGTGACCGGATCGCGCCCGAAGTCGCGCGCCATGGCCGGCAACGCGGTGACGATCACGTTGGCATCGACGCTTTCCATGAACATCGCGCAGGCGACGATGAGAGGCGCTATCAGGGCTTTCTGGACGACGATCATGAAGACGGGTCTGCGGCGGACTGTCGCGGGCAAAGGGCCATTATTGCACCTGTACGGTGCGGTTTGTTAACAGCCGAGGTGCTGATGTCGCCCTTTTTGAATGGTGCGCGGAGCGGCTGTGACCGCCGCACAACAGGTCCGCGTGTTTTTGATATTTGTTGCAGTGCGACAGGATGGGACTATAATCGGGTTATTCCCTAGGTATAAACCCTAAAAAGAGTCCGCCATGAACACCGCTACCAATACCGCTACCGCTCGCGCCGCCACCAACAACACCTGGCTGGGCAAGCTGCGCGCCTTGGCGCTGCACGCGCTGAACCTGCATCTGCAAACGTGCGCCGTGATCGCGGAAGCGCATCGCCGTCCGCAATAAGCGCAGTACCGCAGCCCGCGCCGGCTGCAAGGCGAGCGGGGCCGCGAGTGCGCTGCAACTGCCGCGATCGCGGCGGCAAGTTCGCGGTTCATGCGCCCGTGCGTCTGTCTTTTACTTCGCTCGCGTATCAGTCGCGGGTACGGGCGCGTGGCGAAACCCTCGACACAACGCTTCGCATCCTGGCCGCTCGCGCGGAACACGCACTCATCAAAAGCGCAGTGGACACCAGCCCGAGCAGATAGACCCCCGCCATCATCCATTCCTGATTCGCCATCATCGTTCTCCTTCGGTCGAACTCCACTTCACGCGGCACGTTCACGACAGTTGCCGGGCCATTACTCTCATTTACGGCACGCGAAGCGAAAAGCTTGATAGAGCGGACCGGCTCGCCGATCCGCCACGGTTGTCCCGCGCCATCGGCATGACGCCGAATCTTCATCTCGCGCGACGCGATTAGCGTTTACACTCCTGCCCCCTGTCGAGCGAGGCGCGGTCCTCGTCGACAATATCGACCCAATCGTATTGCGGTATTGCGCGCTGTCACGGCAACGCGCATTCAGCCTTGATGACAAGTCCCCAGGTTAATCCCGGGTTGAATGCCCATGGCTGTCAACCTTTTCAATGTTTTGCCGTTATCCCGTTGTAATCGCCGAAGCAAGGCGACGCCGCGGCAGACGACCTGTCGTCGTGACAGCTCCACGCAAGGCCCGCATTGATCATGTTCCATCGATATAACAATAAATTCGACCGGCTAGGCGCGATGTTCGACCGTGCATCGAAGATGCTCGGCAACCGGGGAATCCTCTCACCCTTGCTCGCGCTCGTCATCGGCGGGCTGCTGCTGGTCGTCCTGCAGCATCTGTCGCAAGCGGTCGACTATCGCTCGGTGATGCGCGAATTGCGTCATCTGACGGCTGGCGAGTGGACCGCCGCGCTCGCCGCGACCGCGCTCAGTTATGTGGCGCTGGTCGGCCGCGATCTCGTCGGCTTGCGATACCTGGGTGCCGCCGTGCCGCGCGTGGCGCTGTGGATCGGCGCCACCGCGGGCTCGGCGCTCGGCAATGCGACGGGTTTCGGCGCGTTGACGGGCGGCGCCGTGCGCGCGCGCGTCTACGGCGTGGCGCGCGTCACGCCCGCGCAGATCGGCCGCATGACGGTGTTTACGAGCGTTTCGCTCGCGCTTGCGCTGGTGCTGATGACGGCGCTCGGCATGGTCTGCGTCGCCGGCTTGCTCGCGCCGATGCTGCATCTCACGCCCGTCGCGCTCCGCTGGAGCGGCGCGGCGCTGCTCATCGCCTTTGCGCTCGCGGCCACCGCCTGCCGCCGCGAAACGCGCGCGGTCCGCACGCGCTGGCCGTGGCTGTCGTTCGATATTCCTGCGCGCCGCGATCTGCTTGCGCAAGTGGCGCTCGCCGTGGTCGACGTGGTGGCCGCGGGCCTCGCGTTGTGGGCGCTGCTGCCGCATGCGGACGTGAGCTTCATCACTTTCATCACCGTCTATGCCGCAGCCATGCTGCTCGGGATGATCGGCCACACGCCCGGCGGCGTCGGCGTATTCGAAGCGGCCATGGTGTTCACGCTGAACGGCAGCGTAGAAACGCAGCAGATGGTCGCGGCGCTACTCGCCTACCGCGCGATCTACTTCGGCGCGCCGTTGATCGTCTCGGCCGCGCTGCTCGCGGGCTTCGAAGGCCGCGCGCTGACAGGCCGTTTGCCGTTGCGTCACGCGGCCGGCGTATCGAAACTCGCGCCGCTGTTTCTGAGCCTCGTCACGTTCGTGGTGGGCGGCATGCTGGTGATTTCCAGCGCGACGCCCGCGTTCTGGCAACGCATCCGCATTCTGCGCGACGTGCTGCCGCTGTGGGTGCTCGAAAGCTCGCAGCTGCTGTGCAGCGTGCTCGGCGTGCTGCTGCTGTTCGTCGCGCGCGGCTTGCTGCGCCGGCTGGACGCCGCATGGTGGATGACGCTGCTGCTGGCGGTGTTGAGCCTCGCGCTGTCGCTGACCAAGGGTCTCGCGTTCGTGGAGGCGGGCGTGCTCGGCATGC
>DASPZL010000468.1:0-4127 GCA_035636295.1 Paraburkholderia sp. | reverse complement strand
CGGTCGCGGCGGTGGCCGATGCCGGAGCATCGGTCGGCACCACGAGGCCGGTTTGCGCGACCGTCAGACGGCGCTTCAGGTCGTCCTGAGCGCGCGACAGATCGGACTGGCGCACGGCGACTTGCGCCTGGTATTGATTGTCGTCGGCGAACAGGCCGCGCACCTGGCGCACCGTTTGCGCGAGATTCGCTTCGGCTTGTTCGAGCGCGACGCGCGCGTCGGCCGGATCGAGCACGACGAGCGGGTCGCCGGCCTTCACGGTTTGCGTGTCGTCCGCGTTGACGGCGACGACCGTGCCGGTGACTTGCGGCGTGATCTGCACGACGTTGCCGTTCACGTACGCGTCGTCGGTGTCTTCATGGAAGCGCGCGACGAGGAAGTAGTACAGGCCGTACGCGATCGCGGCGATCAGGATCACGATGACGAGCAGCGTCATCATGCGCTTGCGTTTGCCGTTGTTCGCCGGTTGTGCGGGGGCCGCGGGCTGCTGGGGGGTGCTCATTGATGTGCTCCGGGTTCTCTCAAGCGTCGTCGTTTATTCGGATGTTCGTGCGTGGGTGTGGCGTCGATGTGGTTTCAATTCGCGGCGGCGGTCGCGGCGGTGGCCGATGCCGGAGCATCGGTCGGCACCACGAGGCCGGTTTGCGTCGCGTCGAACCCGCCGCCGAGCGCCTTGATAAGACCGATCTGCATATCGCGGCGGCGCATCTTCAGGCTCGTCACCGTCTGTTCGGCGGCAAGGCGGTTCTGGTCGGCGGTCAGCACCTGCAGCTGCGGCGACAAACCGGCCTTGTAGCGGATCACGGCCAGCTGATACGCCTTGGTGGACGCGTCGAGCGCGCGCTGCGCGTCGCCCGATTGCTGATCGATCGAACGGATCGACGACACTTGCGTTGCGACGTCGGAGAGGGCGTTGATCAGCGTCTGGTTGTAGCTCGCCACGTCCAGATCGAAATCGGCGTAGCGGCCCTTCAACTGCGAGCGCAGCGCGCCTGCGTCGAAGATCGGCAGGTGGATGGCCGGGCCGAACTGCATCTGACGGCTGCTCGACTTAAGGAAGCGGCCCCAGCCGAACGCATCGAAACCGAAACCGGCGGCGAGGTTGACGTCCGGGAAGAACTCCGCTTTCGCTTCCTTCACGTCGTGCATCGCGGCTTCGACTTGCCAGCGCGCGGCGACGATGTCCGCGCGGCGCGCCACGAGATCGGCCGGCAGGTTGTTCGGCAGCGCCACGGTGTTGCCGGTGCTCAGAACCGGCTGGGCGATCTGCAGACCGCGGTCCGGACCCTTGCCCAGCAGCGCGCCCAACTGATAGCGCACCACGGTGATCTGACCGTCGAGGTCGGTCAAGTTCGACTGGCTGGTCGCGATGTTGCCGTTCGCGGTTTGCCGCTCGACGTTGGTGTCGAGGCCGGCGGCGACGCGCCCGTTGGTAATGCGGCCGATGTCCTGGCGGTTGGCGATTTCGCGCGCGGCGATGTCGCGCAACGCGTACAACTGGGCGAGCTGGTTATAGGTGCTCGCCACCGACGCGGCGAGCGTCACGCGCGCCTGCTGCATGTCGGCTTCGGCGGCCTTTTCCTGCGACACCGCCTGACCGAGGCGCTGGCGGTTCTTGCCCCACAGGTCCAGATCCCACGACGCGCTCGCGAGCACGTTGTTTTCGCTATACCAGGTGCCGCCGTACGGAGGCGGATAGAGCGCGTTGCCCGAGAACAGCTCACGGGTCCACGAATAGCTGCCGTTGACTTTCGGATACAGCGCGGAACGCGAGCTTTCGATATACGACGAAGCCTTGGCCACGCGCGCCTGCGCCTGTGCGATCGACGGACTGCCCTCGAGCGCCTCCGCGATCAGCTTGGGCAGTTGCGGGTCGCCGAACTGGTTGGCCCAGTCGAGCGACGGCCATTGACCGCTTTCGCCGGACAGGCTCTGGGTGGACTCGTACTGAGCCGGCGACGACATCTGCTTGTCGCTTTTCATACCGAAGTAGTTCGCGCACCCCGTGAGGGCGAGCGCCGTCACCGCGGCGGCGACGGCCGCCCGGCTCGAAAACGCGGGCGCGGACAAGGAAAGGGATTTCATCGCTCGACTCTTTGAGTGAATGTAATGATGGACGCTGCAAGCAATTTATTGCGGTTTGCTGTCGGGATTGCTTGCCGCATCACGGGTAAGTCCCGTGTGTTCGCCGGAATTGATCAGCACGCGGCGCAGCATGCTTTTCAGAAAACCCACTTCTTCAGGGGTGAAGCCGCCCAGCAGGCTGTCCAGCACGCCTGTGAAAATCGCGGGCATTTTGGCGGCGATCGCGTGACCTTCCGGTGTCAGCGCGAGGCGAACCACCCGCCGGTCCTCATTGCTGCGCACTCTCGTCAGCAGGCCGCGTTTCTCCAGCCGGTCGATCAGACGCGTGACCGCGCTCGCGTCGATGCCGTATTCACGGGCCAGTTCGGCCGCCAGCAGGCATTTGCCGCTTGCCACCATGAACAGGATGCTGCCTTGCTGGCTGGTGATGCCGAGCTCGGCCATGCTGCGCTGCGTGACCAGATTCGACATGGTCGACTTCACTCGCGAGAGCAGATAGCCGACGCTTTCGCCTAGCTGGTATTCGCTGACCTCCGGCGGGGATGTGGGAGACGGCTCCGTCATGATTCTCGTGCGAATGCAATGGTTGACTAGGCAGGATTATAGGGCGTGGTTGATTGACGCGGCAAGCGTTATTACAGCTTAGGCAAGGAACTTTTGTCGCTCAAGACAACAATGTTCCGGTTTTGCGTAGGGTTTCGCCGACGCAAGTCGCACGGTCTCCTACGTGCCGCTGCACGGAAGATGGCCGGTCTATCAGGGAATACCAGAAAGCTTCATTCGTGCGTGCTATAATGTTGGGTTCCCAAAAGTGCGCTTTGGGCTTGTCGTGGTTTATAAAGTAACCGGTATGAGCAAGCGGCGCACTCCAACTGTCTCCAGGTTTCCTATGACTCGCGCCCTACGCAACATCGCCATCATTGCCCACGTCGACCACGGCAAGACCACGCTCGTCGACCAGCTCCTCCGTCAGACCGCTACGTTCCGCGAGAACCAGCAGGTCGTCGAACGCGTGATGGACTCGAATGACATCGAAAAAGAACGCGGCATCACGATTCTGTCGAAGAACTGCGCGGTCGAATACGAAGGCACGCACATCAACATCGTCGACACGCCGGGCCACGCCGACTTCGGTGGCGAAGTGGAGCGCGTGCTGTCGATGGTCGACTCGGTGCTGCTGGTGGTGGACGCGGTCGAAGGCCCGATGCCGCAAACGCGCTTCGTGACCAGGAAGGCGCTGGCGCTCGGCCTGAAGCCGATCGTCGTGATCAACAAGGTGGACCGTCCGGGCGCGCGCATCGACTGGGTGATCAACCAGACGTTCGACCTGTTCGACAAGCTGGGCGCAACCGACGAGCAGCTCGACTTCCCGATCGTCTACGCATCGGGCCTGAACGGTTACGCGGGCCTGACGCCGGACGTGCGCGAAGGCGACATGCGTCCGCTGTTCGACGCCGTGCTGGAACACGTGCCGGTCCGCCCGGCCGATCCGGAAGCGCCGCTGCAACTGCAGATCACGTCGCTGGACTACTCGTCGTACGTCGGCCGTATCGGCGTGGGCCGCATCACGCGCGGCCGTATCAAGCCGGGCATGGCCGTCGCCGTGCGTTCGGGCCCTGACGGCGCGATCCTGAACCGCAAGATCAACCAGGTGCTGTCGTTCAAGGGTCTCGAACGCGTGCAGGTGGAATCGGCTGAGGCCGGCGACATCGTGCTGATCAACGGTATCGAGGAAATCGGTATCGGCGTGACCATCTGCTCGCCGGAACAGCCGGAAGCGCTGCCGATGATCACCGTCGACGAACCCACGCTGACCATGAACTTCCTCGTCAACTCGTCGCCGCTCGCCGGCCGCGAAGGCAAGTTCGTCACGAGCCGCCAGATCCGCGACCGTCTGATGAAGGAACTGAACCACAACGTCGCGCTGCGCGTGAAGGAAACCGGCGACGAAACTACGTTCGAAGTGGCGGGCCGCGGTGAACTGCACCTGACCATTCTCGTGGAAAACATGCGCCGTGAAGGCTACGAGCTGGCCGTGTCGC
>DASPZL010000467.1:0-2925 GCA_035636295.1 Paraburkholderia sp. | reverse complement strand
CAGCGCAGATCGCGCAAGCCGCCTGAGCTGAACTGAATCGACGAGGGCTGGTCCGCCCGACTCGAACCAAAGCCTCAAAAAAAGTCCGCCATTGTGAGCGGACTTTTTTTCGCCATTGCTACTGCCACTATCACTACCAGGCTTCGCGCCGACACCGGACAACCGGCGCCCGGCGACTCCACAGCGCGGCACCGAATCAATCCACCAGCCCCACCGTCTGCACCACCAGCCACATATTCGCCGCACTGATCGCCACGAATAGCATCCACGCGAGAAGCCGCGTCGGCAGCCTGTTGGCGAATTCGCCCATCAACGAACGATCGCTGGTCATGCGGATCAGCGGATAAAGTGCGAACGGCAATTGCAGGCTCAAGACCACCTGGCTTGCGACCAGCAGTTTGCCGACCGCGCCGTTGCCCATCATCTGCACGCCGATCAGCGCGGGGATCAAGGCGAGCGCCCGCGTGATGAAGCGCCGTTGCCAGCACGGAATTTTCAGCTTCAGGAAGCCTTCCATGATGACCTGCCCGGCCACCGTGCCGGTGAAGGTCGAGCTCTGTCCCGAGGCGAGCAACGTGATGGCGAACAGCACCGCCGCGAAACCGGTGCCGACGATCGGCGCGAGCAGCTTGTACGCGTCTTCGATTTCGGTAACCTGATTGTGGCCCGTTGCATGGAACGCGGCACCGGCAAGAATCAGGATCGCCATGTTGATCAGCAGCGCGAGCATCAGCGACACGATGGTGTCGATGCGCGACATGCCGATCGCCGACCTGATGCTCGCGGAGTCGCGCTTCACCGCGCGCGTCTGCACGATCGACGAATGCAGGTAGAGGTTATGCGGCATCACGGTCGCGCCGAGAATGCCGATCGCGAGATACATCGGCTCGCGGCTGCCAAGCGCCTGCCACGACGGAATCAACCCTTGCGCGACCGACGGCCAATGCGGCGGCACCAGCGCCAGTTCGATGATGTACCCCACGCCGATGGTCGCGATCAGGCCGAGCATGATCGCCTCGAGATCGCGGAAGTTCTTGCCCTTCAGGCCGAGCACGATCAGCGTATCGAACGCGGTCAGCAACACGCCGGTGGTCAGCGAGCATTTGAACAGCAGATGGAACGCGAGCGCGCCGCCGAGCACTTCGGCGAGATCGCACGCCACGATCGACACCTCGGCGAGCAGCCATTGAACGCGCGCCACGCCCGGCGAATAACGCGCTCGCGACAACTGCGCGAGATCGCGCCCGGTGGCGATACCGAGGCGCATGCTCAGGCATTGCAGCACCATTGCCGCGAGGCTCGACAGCATGACGACGAACAACAGACTGTAGCCGTAGCGCGATCCGGCTTCGATATCGGTGGCCCAGTTGCCTGGGTCCATGTAGCCGATCGAAATCAGCAGGCCTGGCCCTGCGAATTGCAGGATTTTTTTCCAGAAAGGTGCGCCTTGCGAGACGGCGACCGAGCCTTGCACCTCGGATGGGCAAAACGGCGCCGTTGCGGTGGTCGGTAGTTTGAACTGCAATCCGGGAATCTCTTGAAGGGGATAAACTGCGGCGCCTCATGGAAGGCCGCCGCGAACCGCCTCAAGTGTACAAAGAAACGTCCGGCAATGTCCCGCTCAGTGCGTAACGGCCGACGTCGCGCACGCGATAGTCGAGCGGATCGTGCAGCGTGTGCACGCGAGCGTTGCGCCAGAAACGGTCGAGCGCGAGCGGCGCGTGTGTGGCGCGGGCTCCGCAGGCGTCGAACAGTTTTTCGCTGACGTCGAGCGCGGCGCGATGCGCCACGATTTTTGCCTCCGACGTGGCGAGCGCGACGTGCGCGCGCGCTTCCGAAGAAAGCGCCGGGCCTTGTTGCCACGCGTCTTCGAGTGCGTGGGCGGCGCGTGTTGCCAGCGCTTCGGCGCTCACCGCCTGCAGACGCATTTCGCCGAAACGCTGGATCAGGTAAGGATCGTCGGTGGCCTTGTCGACGCCGGAACTGATCCACGGCCTGCCAAACTGATTGACGTATGCGCGCGCTTCCTCGAGCGCGCCCTGCGCGATGCCCACGAACAGATTGGTCAGCACCTGCTGTGAAATCAGCGTGCGCAAACTCGCATACGGCGTGTCGGCCCGCTCGAGTACTTCGTGCGGCTCCACTTTGACCTGCGCGAAGGAAACGCTGCCGCTGTCGGTCTGCCGCTGACCGATCGGGTTCCAGTCTTCGTGGACGGTGATGCCCTCGCGCGTGGTCGGCACGACTGCGAACATCGGCTTGCCGGTGGCCGGATCGTGCGCGGAAACGGTCATCATCTGCGAGCCGCGCGTGCCCGAGCAAAAGCCCTTCTGGCCGTCGAGACGATACCCGCCGTCACCGGTTGCGCTCGCAACGAGCCGCGTGTCGAGCGGATTGACCGCATTGCCCCACCACCAGCGCCCTTCCACGGTGCCGCCCAGATAGCGCGCGCGTTGTTCGGGGTTGCCCCACACATTGACGCTGACCACCTGCAAGCAGGTAAAACCCAACAGATGCGCGAGCGCACTGTCGACCTGCGCGATCTTTCGAATCGTCTCGTAGATGTCGGGCCAGCGCGCACCGAGGCCGCCGAATTCGCGCGGCACGGCGAGCGTGAGCAGCCCCGCGTCCGCGATCCATTGTTTTTCCTGCGCGGCGTGACCGCCGTCGCGATCGCGCTGTGCCGCGCCGGCGTGCAATGCATCGAGCAAACCGCCAAGATCGCGCACCACGGGCGCAGCGGATGCCTGCTGCGTTTGCAGCGCCCCGGGATAACGAGGTTCGTTCATGCAATTTCCACGTGAAGAGGTTTGGCGAGCGGCAGGAGCGTTATAAGCGTAGCCCGGTCGCGTTCGATCAGGCAAACGGAAATCTTGTGGCGCCCGATGTCGTAAATAGCATGATAGGCGGTGATGCCGGCGCGGA
>DASPZL010000466.1:0-11280 GCA_035636295.1 Paraburkholderia sp. | reverse complement strand
ACAGGTTTTTCCAACTTTCCGGACCTGCCCGACGTACCGCAAACCCCCGCCATTGCTGGCTCTCCCGCCTCCCGCGCCCCGTTCTCCGGAGCACGAAAGAGCGAGATTCTAGCGAGCCGCACCCAGCCTTGCAAGCGTTATCTAGGAATTTATTCAAGGCGCCTTTTCTATATGGCCCGGCTCCTCAACAATCGGCGCTTTTACGTCGGGCGCCAAGGGCCGCGCAGCCTGCGCGCCGATCGTCCAATCGTGCAGAACGGTATATGCAACCGCCAGCAAAGTCGGTCCGATGAAAACGCCGAGGAAACCGAAAGCGAACGCGCCGCCAAGGATGCCCAGCATCACCAGGATCAGCGGCATATCGCTGTTCTTGCCGATCAGGATCGGCTTGATGACATTGTCGGACATGCCGACGACCAGCACGCCCCACACGACCAGAAAGATCGCCCATCCGGTCGCGCCGCCGTGATACAGCCAGATCGCCGCGGGCAACCACACGATCACCGGGCCGCCCGGTATCACCGACAGGAAAAATGTTGCCAGACCAAGCAGCGCCGGCGCCGGCACGCCGGCAATCCAGCAACCGAAACCAGCCAGAACCCCTTGCACGAGCGCGGTGCCGAGAATCCCATAAACCACGCCCTTCACCGTGCTGCCGGCCAGCGCCAGCAGATAGTCGGCACGCTCGCCGGCGATGCGCCGCATGCCGGCATTCAGCCATGCCGCCGCGCCCTCTCCTCCGGTATAAAAAAAGAAAGCGAGCACGATACTCAGCGCCAGCAGCCCCAAACCGTGCGTAACAGCAATCGCAGCCGCCAGAATCCACTTGCCGGCCGGCGCCGCCAGCGTACGCAATTGCGCAATCAGTTCCGAATTGCTGCTAGTCAGGTGCTCCCAGAAGGCATTGATGCTCGAACCGACCAGGGGGATCCGGCTCACCCATGGCGGCAAATCCGGCAAGCCGGCTTCAAAGAGCCGCTGCACAAGCGCGACTATGTCGTGAACATGCGCACCGAACGCAAAACCCGCATAAACGAACGGCCCCAACACCACAATCAGAATGATCAGCACGATCAACATGGCGGCCCACCTACGCCGCCCGCCGACTGCCGCGGTCAGCCGCCGGTACAAGCCCCAGGAGCTATAACTGAGGATGGCGCCCCACAGCAGCGCGGTCGTAAAAGGCGCCAGCACCAGGAGCGAGCCGCCCACCAGAATGATCAGCGCGAAGACAGCGGCGAGACGCTCAATCAGTTGGTCCGATTTCACAATGAATACCTCCTGTTGTGCCAGACCACGGCGACGAATGGACATACGCCTTGTCAGGCGCCCGCTGAAACCTGTCAGTATAGAAGCTAGAAACGAGTCAGCCCCTCGGGACGGTTTTATATCATCCGGCCAGGCCGCCACGCAACGCATGCAGGAGTGCTCCCAACGGGCTGATTTTTTATGTGGAAACGTCCTAATCCATCCGGTATTGCCGGCCAAACAATATGGCGGCATAGAAAAGAATAGAATATAAGGTTCTGTACCTCCCAACTTCCGGATTTATGCGCTCGCGAATCGCCAAACGTCTTCCCCCCGATGCCGACAAACTCGTCGGTCTCTCGCTCGCGCTTTTCGCGTCGGGCAGCCGCACCGAGGACCGCTTCTGGGAAGCGAAACTCGATGCGCTGCTGACCAGGATCGTCCGTAACGCCAATCAGACCACGCTGGACGCCGCGCTCGATCATCTGCAGCAAAATCATCCCGATGCTTACGGCGCGCTCGCCGACATGGCGGAAACCCATAGCGAGTCGTTCATCGTCGAGCATGAAGGCGTGTCTTACGAAGCGCTGCTGATCGCCGCGCCGGTGCTCGCCTGGACCCGCTACATGATTCCGTCCGGCCCGCTCAAAACCGACGCGGCCGACGCCCTGCGCGCGCACCTGCAAGCACACGTGCTCGCGGCCAATACGCGTGTGGCCATGGCGCCGTTCCTGTACAGCATCGATCAACTGCCGCGCCATCACGTGGAAACGTGGCGCATCGCGCAGCAACTTGCTCAAGCCGCCATGGCCGGCGGCAGCATCAAACTCAATTTCGGCGAACTGCCTGAAACGTCGCCGATCCTGGCCGACCCGCGCTTTCTGCTGGCCGTAGTTGCCGCGCCGGTGGGCGAAGCGACGTTTCGCTGGCAGGAAGAAGAGCACGGCAGCCGGATCGAACGCGGGCAATGTCTTGAACAATGGGCCACGCAAGGCGGCGCCAATCTGTCGCTAGTGTTGCCCGGCTGCGAATTCGAATGCCTGTTGCCGGATGCCTATTATTCGGCCTGCCGTGACGCCGACGAACGCGTGCGCCCCCACACGGTACGCACCGCCGTACGCTATCTGTTCGACACGATCGGCGCGGCGCCGCAGGACCTGCGCGCGGTTGTCGCGGGCTTCGGCGAACGTCGCATCGACGAATATCGCGTCGGCTTCACGCGCCGGGGCAGCAATGATGTGATCTACGGCGTCGTATGGCCGCTGTACGGCCGCGAAAACGGCGAGCCGGGCATCGATGAAGAGCCGCAAGAGAGCGCCGCGTCAGATGATCCGCTCGAAGAAATCGTCGCGCTGCTCAAGGAAACCGGCGTGACGGACGTGCGCCGCCATGCGGGCCGCTTCGAGCCTGAATATTGCGACGACTGCGGCGTCCCGCTCTATGCGGATCCGCTCGGCGAAATCGTCCATGCCGAAATGCCGGAGGACGCGGAACCCGCGCAGCCCCATTTCCATTGAGCATTGGCGTCGGCGCTATAGCGCACAGCCGTCGAATCAGAAAGCCCCGCCGCGTGCGGGGCTTTTTTTACGTCATTCCTCCTATGCCTTTTGGACAGGCCGTCAAGTTGAAGGGAATTTGTCATCATAGGGACGGCGACGCATCGCAACGCGTCCGACTCATTCGCCGGGCGCATGCATCGCGCCACTTCGCCCGAATCACCTGGAGACATGGCATGCGATTCTCGATACTCAACTCAGACGCGGAACGACGCGATGGGCTCAAAGCGCTACTGCGGCAAATCGACCGGCTGGCGCGCTTTCACGAAGCACAAGATTGGCGCCAGGTCGAACGCGCGCTCAAGCGACAGCGGCCCGACTTGCTGGTGATCGATTGGCAGGACTGGATGTCGGTCGCGGATACTCGCCACCTGCTTAGCCACTATCCGGATCTGCGCATTGCAGTACTGATCGACCACATCTCGCCGGCTGCCGTGCGGGAACTCATGGACGAAGGCGTGCTCGGTGTCGTGCCGCGCGAAACCGACCCTTGCCTGATCGTGCGCGCGTTTGAAATGGTTTTGCTGGGCGGCCACTATGTGCCACCCGGCGCGTTGGCATTGAATCCTCCACTGCCGCCGGACGTGGCCATCCGGCCGTTCGACGAAAAAAGCCCGCCACCGCGCCGCGCCAAACTTTCCAACGGGCTATCGCCCCGTCAGGAGCAGATCATGCGTTGCGTCCACATGGGCAGCACCAACAAGATGATCGCTCGCACGCTCGGCATCAGCGAGGGCACCGTCAAGATCCATCTGACGAGCATATTTCAGCAACTCGGCGCGCCCAATCGCGCCGCCGCGGTCGCGCTGTACAACGGCTGGCTGTCCGCCCAATTGCAAGTACTGCGCAATGGTGGAGAAGGTTCTACTCGTCCGGTAATGGGGCAAGCCGGCGTCGTGCCATTGCGGCGCCGCACGCAGCGGCACTTCCGATACCCGTTGCCCGCTAACGACACGCCCAGTTCGTTGCCGATGGCAGCGGAACCGAGCGCGCCGTATGGCGAGGCACCGGCCGCGGGGCCGGCACCGGAACCGGTGGCGCAAGGCTCGGCATGACGCCAGCCGGCGCTCGCGCCGCAATCGGCATGCGCGTTTCTGGCAGCGTTTGCGCCGGCTGGCATGGAATCCGCTCACACCTTTTCTCATCCAACGAGTAATATGAGAAACATGGGTTTCCTCTACACACCGCTTCCGTTCTGGGTCGCTGTCGGTGGCTGGATCGCCACTGCGATAGTGGTCGCGCTCGCGCTGTGGAAAAATCCTTTCAAACGACTTCAGGACGGCACGTTGCAGCACGTCTGGCTCGCGATCATCGTCGCGGTGTCGGTGCTGTGGGCGAGTAATGCCTGGCTCGATGACGGCACCGTCATGCACCTGCTCGGCGCCACCCTCGTCGTCACGCTATTCGATTGGGCGCTCGCGCTGATCGCAATGGCCGTGGTCGTCGGTCTTGCCGCCGTCGTCTTCGACGCGCCCTGGCAAGGCATCGCGTTAACTTTCCTCGTGTTCGGCGCATTGCCGGTCGGCATTTCGACCTTGGTCCAGCGCGCCAGCATCGCCTGGCTGCCGCGCAACCTCTTCATGTTCATCCTCGGCCAGGGTTTTGTCTCGCCAGCCATCGCGGTGTCGCTCACGGCAGCCGCGGCGCTCGGCATTCACATCGTGCTCGCCGATGGTTCAATGCTCGTGGTGCCGGCCGGCTACGCGTTCAGCGTCCTTTTGCTCGCCACCGGCGAAGCCTGGTTTACCGGCATGTCGACGGCATTGATCGCGGTCTACCGTCCTGCATGGGTCACCACTTATGATGTACGCCGATACCGATTGGGTGGGCCACGCATCTGACAAGCGCGGCACAATCAACGTGCCCGCCTGAACTTGCCTGGCGCAATCAGTCGCCCGGACACATGAAGCCATGGAACGCGTACCACGACAGGACAAAATATTTGCGTCAGGATTGAACTCCTCCCCTCCGCCGAGCATCTTACGTGCCTCAGGTCTCATAAGCGTCTAACGAACTAGATGGATCGCACCAACGTACCGCGCCGATTGCTGCGGTTGGTCGGCCGGTTGGCAACATTTGCAGCGGGTCTCTCGCTCTTATGCACTGCTCCCGCATTCGCCGATCAACTCGAACAGCACAACGATCTCGTCAACAAATTTGTCAATGACATGCATGCCGACCCGCTAGTCGCGGACTGCGCCGCTCATGGCAACTTTGTCGCAAGCACCTCGACTGCCTTCGACCATGTCGAATTTCCACCCAGCTCCTTTGACAGCGCGCATGCCTCGGTCACGCCCTGGAACGATTCGTTCGACGAGGGTAAGCAGCGCGTCAAGGTGGACAACATCGTCACCGTCGAAGGGCTCGGCATCCGCCAGGCTGGCGGCGGCGATCCTGCCGACCTGAAGTTTCGCTGCGGCTATGTGGGCGCGCAGATGCTGGCATTCAGCTGGAATGATCCGGTGCCTCCGGCTCGTGCACATAGCGCCGGGCCGTCGGGATCGCAGGCCTCGTCGGGCAAGCACAAGAACGTGAAAGGCAAGCACACGGCAAGCGGCAAGACCGCGAAGAAAGCAGCCTCGAAGTCTTCCAAAACAAGCACAAGCAAATCGTCGCGAACCACGTCGAGCAAGTCGCCCAGCAAATCGACGGCGAAGAAAACACCGGCGAAAAAGTCTCAATAACGGGCTAAATAAACCCGCGACGGAATCAACGGGCCCGCGCCGCCAGCCATTCAGGCACCTCAATGAAAACGAGGCACACACTCAGTAGTGTGTGCCTCGTTTTTTATGCAGCGCGCGGCTTAAGCGAACGTCTCCACGTGCCGCAAGATCGCCTGCAGCATCGCGGCGCCGAGCGACGCGCTGCGCTCGCCGTTCCAGCCCACCCGTTCGTCGGGCAGATTGACGTTGTCCTTGAACGGCATCTCCAGCGTCAACGACAGGCAGCCGAATTCGTTGCCGACGTACTTCGAAGCCAGCTTCAGCGCATCCTCACGATATTTGCTCGCGGCATAGCCGTACTTGTCCTGGAAATCAGGACTCGCCTGCTTGAATGCCTCAATGAATGCCTTCTGCTCCTGCCCCTGCCGCTCGGTGAAGCCCGGCAGCATTTCGGAGCCGGCCACGAACACATAGGGCAGCGCCTCGTCGCCGTGAATATCGAAGAACAGGTCGCAACCGGTTGCGTGAATCGCGTCACGCACCACCAGCACCTCGGGGCTGCGCGTTGCGTCTGGTTCCATCCACTCGCGATTCAGGTTCGCGCCGGCCGCGTTGGTGCGCAGATTGCCGTGCACACTGCCGTCCGGATTCATGTTCGGCACAATGTAGAACACGGCATGATCGTAGAGCTTGCGCGCGACCGGATCGCCCGCCCAATCGCCCCAACCCACGAGACGCTTCACGAGACCCTCGATAAACCATTCGGCCATCGTCTCGCCCGGGTGCTGGCGTGCGATCAGCCAGACTTTCTTCTTGGGCACATCGCCGGTTTGCGGCGTGCCGAGCGTGAGCAGCGACATTGGCCGGCCTTCGACTGTCGTGCCCAACTCCGTGAGCGTTGCCTGCGGCATCTGCTGCACCGCGCCGAGGAATTCCGAATGGCGTTCCTCGCTGTACGGCTCGAAATACGCGTAATAGATGCGGTCGAAATCCGGCGTGTGGTCGATCGTCAGCACACGGCCGTCATAGGAGGTCGGCACGCGGAACCAGTTCACCCGGTCATAGCTCGCGACAGCCTGATAATCGCGCCAGCCTTCGGCGAAGGCGCACGCAGCGGCATTCTCGAAAGTCATCACGCAGCGCTCGCCTGCCGCGCCGGACAACCGGAAGTAAAACCACTGCGCAAACTCCGCGTGACTGTCCGGCCGCACGCGCAGACGGATATTGCCCGCGTCTGCGCAGGACATCACTTCGATCGCGCCCGCGTCGAAGTTGCTCGTAATCGATAACGTCATGATGTTCTTCCCTGCATGTGTGCGAGGCAGTCGCTTAGTCGGCGACGCGGCGGCGGAATACGTAAGTGGAATCGTTCGAGGCTTCGGCGTCGAACGCGTAGCCCTCGGCGTCGAAGTCCTTCAACTGTTCGGGCTTATTGAGACGATTTTCCACCGCATAACGCGCCATCAGCCCGCGCGCGCGCTTCGCGTGGAAGCTGATGATTTTGTAGCGGCCGCCCTTCCAGTCCTCGAACACCGGCGTGACGACAGGCGCTTCCAGCAGCTTCGGTTTGACCGACTTGAAGTACTCGCCCGATGCGCAATTCACCAGCACGCGCGACGCCGCGGCGTTCTTCTTTAGCTGCGCGTTCAAAGCCTGCGTGATCCGCTCGCCCCAGAACGCGTACAGATCCTTGCCGCGCAGGTTGGCGAAACGCGTGCCCATTTCGAGCCGGTACGGTTGCAGCAGATCGAGCGGGCGCAGCAAGCCATATAGGCCGGAGAGCACGCGCACGTGACTCTGCGCGTAGTCCAGATCGGCCGGCGACAACGTCTTCGCGTTGAAGCCCTCATACACGTCGCCGTTGAACGCGAGCACCGCCTGCTTGGCGTTGTGCGTGCCGAACTTGGGCGACCACTGCGCGTAGCGCTGGAAATTGAGGTGCGCAAGCTGATCGGAAATGTCCATCAACGAGGCGATCTGCTGCGGCGACAAACGACGCAATCCGCCGATCAATTCGGCCGCATCGTCGACGAAATCGGGGATCGTGTGTTTTTTGACGTGCGGCGGCGTTTCGTAGTCGAGAGATTTCGCCGGCGACAGAACGATTATCATAGAGGCTTGCAGGCACGCCGTGCCTGGCGGTCAAAGACGAAAGCCAGATTGTAACGAATGCCCGGTTCCCATGCCTCACGCGGCGCTTTGCGCGTCGTCCTCGATTCCAACGTGTGGATCGATATTCTCGTGTTCGACGACCCGCACACGCGGCCGATCCGCGCCGCGCTCGAAAACGGCGCGCTGGCCGCGCTGATCGACGCGCGCTGCCTCGCCGAACTCACTTACGTGCTCGACTATCCGCAATTCGTGCATCGGAATGTGGATAAGGCCGTCGCGCTTGCGGTGGTCGCACGGCTCGCGCAACTGGTCGAACCCGCCGCGCTCGCGGAGAACGCCAGGCCCTTGCCGAAATGCAAAGACCGCGACGACCAGAAGTTTCTCGAACTCGCGCACGCCGCGCAGGCCGACTGGCTGGTCTCGAAGGATCGCGCCGTGTTGAAGCTCGCCAAGCGGATTGCGCGCGACTTCGGCTTTCAGATTGCTCAGCCGGCGCCGTTCGCCGCCTCCGTCTGCGTTTCAGTGGACGCCGCCGGCGAGCCGGCACCCGCATGACCCTTGGCCGAATGGCCAACGTGGGGCGCTTGGCGCGCACGCGGCGCCGCGATTCCCTACAATCAGGCTTCGCCCGCTTCACACAATACCTTTCACTCGATTCGCCCACTCACTCGCCCACGCTTCGGACAGCGCCATGAATGCACCGCACGACACGCCCATGAGTCCCTCGTTTCCGTCTCGCCTGCCGGATGTCGGCACGACGATTTTCACCGTGATGAGCGCGCTCGCCGCCGAAAAAGGCGCGGTGAATCTCGGCCAGGGCTTTCCCGACTTCGGCTGCGATCCGCGCATTGTCGACGCGGTCGCGAACGCGATGCGCGACGGCCACAATCAGTACCCGCCGATGGCCGGTGCCGCGCCGCTGCGTCAGGCGATCGCGGACAAGATCGCGAACCTGTACGGCCGCCGCTACGACGCCGCCACGGAAATCACCGTCACGGCGGGCGCCACCCAGGCGTTGCTGACCGCGATTCTCTGCACGGTGCATCCGGGCGACGAAGTCATCGTGATCGAGCCGACCTACGACAGCTATCTGCCGTCGATCGAACTGGCCGGCGGCAAGCCGGTCTTCGTCACGCTCGACGCGCCCGACTACGCGATCCCGTTCGACAAGCTCGCCGCCGCGATCACGCCGAAAACGCGACTGCTGCTGATCAACACGCCGCACAATCCGACCGGCACGGTTTGGCGCGCCGAGGACATGCGCAAGCTCGAAGAGATCGTGCGCGGCACCAACGTGCTGATCCTCTCGGATGAAGTGTATGAACACATGGTCTACGACGGCGCGCCGCACGAGAGCGTCGCGCGTTATCCGGAACTGGCGCAGCGCAGTTTCGTGGTGTCGAGTTTCGGCAAAACCTATCACGTGACGGGGTGGAAAGTCGGCTACGTGGCCGCGCCTGCCTCGCTCACCGCGGAGTTTCGCAAGGTGCACCAGTTCAACGTGTTCACGGTCAACACGCCGATGCAGATCGGCCTCGCCGATTACATGAAAGATCCGGCACCGTATCTGGAGCTATCCGCGTTTTACCAGAAGAAGCGCGACTTCTTCCGCGCTGGCCTCGCGAATTCGCGCTTCAAGCTGCTGCCTTGCACGGGCACGTACTTTCAGTGCGTCGACTATTCGGCGATCAGCGATTTGCCCGAAGCCGAATTCGCCCAATGGCTAACCGGCGAGATCGGCGTCGCGGCGATTCCTGTCTCGGCGTTCTATCACGAGGCGCATGAATCGGGCGTGGCGCGCTTCTGCTTTGCCAAGCAGGAAAGCACCCTCGCCACCGCGCTCGACCGGCTGGCGCGGCTCTAAAATGCCCCGCGCGATGCCGCGAACGAACCCACGTTCCTCGCCATCGCGCGCAGCGGCCAAGGCGTGCGTTGCATGCCTTGGCTCATTTCATCGGCGGCACCGCGCGTCAAGCAGAACCCGACGCCGCGATGTACGCCTTGCGGTCCCCGGTCACGCGCTGCGCGGCCGGCCTGGGGTTGATCGCCTTCACGTAGCTTTTCCAATCCACGCCGGCGTCGAGCAGAAAATCGCAGCCGTAGACGGTCTGCGTGGCCATGCCCACCAGCGGCAGACTCACATACCCCGCCGCGTCCGCGACACTGAAACGCTCGCCGCGCAAATACGGTCCGAACTTCGCAATCCGCTTGAAGCCCGCGATGTGATGCGCGAGCAGTTTTTCGACGCGCCCCTTGGTCGCCTCCGTCACCGTGCCGCCGAAGAACGCCTCCTTGTAGAGATTGCGCGCGGTCAGTTCGAGATGCACGTCGACGAACGTGATCAACTCCCGTTCCTTGGCCGCTTCCCACGGATCGGCGGAGAAAATCGCCGTGTCGGGAAAGCGCGCCGCCAGATATTCGACGATACATTGCGACTCGCACAGATCGCCGCCTTCAGTCTGAAGATAAGGCACTTTGCCGAGCGGCGAATGCTCGAGCATAGTCTCTTCCTGGCTGGGCAGCACGAGGACCTCCTCGAACGGAATGCCGTATTCGAGCAGCACGAACTTCACTTTGTTGTAATAGTTAGAGAGCGCGAAACCGCACAGCTTGATCATCGGGTGTCTCCTTACTTCGGGTGGTTTGAGACCGCTCGTCAAAATCAAAGCGGCGGCCTTCGGCCAATCATCCGGTAAATTGCACGATCGTGCTATTCTAAAATAACCATGGAGTCGAGCATCACAATGACCTCTCGCAATTTCAGCATCGAGACTATCGGCATTGTCGGAACCGGCGCAATGGGCCGGGGCATTGCGCAGATTGCCGCGCTGGCGGGCCTTACCGTGCGTCTCTACGACACGAACCCCGCCGCGGTCGGCGCCGCGCGCGACTACCTTGCCGAGACTTTCGCCAAATTGACGGCCAAAGGCAAGCTCGACCAGGCCCGCTCACTCGCCGCACTGGCGAACGTCAGCGGCGCGCAAGCCGTCGGCGATCTGGTCGATTGCGATCTCGTCGTCGAGGCGATCGTTGAAAAGCTCGACGTGAAGCAGGCCCTTTTCCGCGAACTCGAAGCCGTGGTGAGCGGCCGTTGCGTTCTCGCGTCCAACACGTCGTCGCTGTCGATCACGGCGATTGCGGCCGGCTGCATCGACCCGTCGCGCGTGGTCGGTTACCACTTCTTCAATCCCGTGCCGTTGATGAAAGTCGTCGAAGTGATCGACGGTCTGCGTAGCGACCCGGCGGCAGGCGACGCGCTGATGGATCTCGCGCGCCGCATGGGTCACACGCCGGTGCGCGCGAAAGACATGCCCGGCTTCATCGTGAACCATGCGGGCCGTGGCATGAACACCGAGGGTCTGCGCGTGGCCGGCGAAGGCGTGGCGAGCTTCGCCGATATCGACCGCATCATGCGCGAGCAGGCGGGCTTTCGCCTCGGGCCGTTCGAACTGCTCGATCTGACGGCGCTCGACGTGTCGCATCCGGTGATGGAGTCGATCTATCACCAGTTCTATGAAGAGCCGCGCTTCACGCCGTCGCCGATCACAGGCACACGGCTCGCGGGCGGACTGATCGGCCGCAAGACGGGCGAAGGTTTTTATCGCTACGAAGACGGCAAGCAGCAAGTCCCCGCCGAAGCGCCCGCGCCGACCGAACTGCCCCAAAGCGTGTGGATCAGCAAGCGCTATCCGCAAGCTTAT
>DASPZL010000465.1:0-4278 GCA_035636295.1 Paraburkholderia sp. | reverse complement strand
GCTTTCAATCGGCCTCGTGCTCGCCGCCGCGTTTGCGCTGGTGCAGGCGTGGCTGGGTCTGACGCTGGCGTTCTATACCGATTGGCCGACGAGCTTCTGGATTACCGTGCTGTCGGCGGCGGTGTATGGCGGGAGTTTATTGAGGCGGCGCTGCGTTGCTCAGTTGCCGACTCGCGGCGGCACACACCGGCATGCCGCCGCCATCGTCCTCGAACTTCAGTCGAGCAGCACCTTCGCGTGATGCGCGATGTGATCCTCGATGAACGTCGAGATGAAGTAATAGCCGTGGTCGTAACCCTCGTGACGGCGCAACGTCAGCGGCTGCCCCGCGGCCTTGCAGGCGGCTTCGAACACATCCGGATTCAGTTGCTCTGCGAGGAACTGATCCGCGAGCCCTTGATCGACCAGAATCCCTTGCGCGAACTTGCGTGACGCGTGCGCGACCAGTTCGCTCGAATCGTATTGCTTCCAGGCCTCACGGTTTTCGCCGAGATAACCGCTGAACGCCTTCTCGCCCCACGGGCACCGCGAAGGCGCGGCAATCGGCGCGAACGCCGACACGGACCGATAGATCTGCGGATTGCGCAGCGCCAGCATCAATGCGCCATGACCGCCCATCGAGTGCCCGAAGATGCCGAGGCGCGCGCCGTCCACCGGCAGATTCGCGAGCACCGTTTCGCGCAGTTCGTCACGCACGTACGAGTACATCCGATAGTGCTGTGCCCACGGCTGCTGGGTTGCGTCGACGTAAAAGCCCGCGCCCACGCCGAAGTCCCACGCCGCGCTTTCGCCCGGCACGCCCGCGCCGCGCGGACTGGTGTCCGGCGCGATCAGCGCAATGCCGTGCTGCGCGGCGAAGCGTTGCGCGCCGGCCTTGATCGGAAACGTTTCCTCCGTGGAGGTCAGACCCGCGAGATAGAACAGCGCGGGCACGTTCGCGTTGGCCTGCAAGGCCTGCGGCGGCAGATACACGGAGAAGCGCATCGGCAGACCAATGGTCTGCGAGTCGTGCCGGTAGATGCGCTGCTCGCCGCCATGGCAGGCATGCGACGACAATAGTTCAAGCATCGCGATGCTCCTTTCTGTGCCGGTTAGTAAAGCACGACCGAGCGGATCGACTCGCCCTTCTTCATCAGATCGAAACCTTCGTTGATACGCTCGAGCGGCAGACGGTGCGTGATCAGGTCGTCGATATTGATCTTGCCTTCCATGTACCAGTCGACGATCTTCGGCACGTCGGTGCGGCCGCGCGCGCCGCCGAACGCCGAGCCCTTCCACTCGCGGCCCGTCACCAGCTGGAACGGACGCGTGCTGATCTCCTCGCCCGCCGCCGCCACGCCGATGATGAACGACTGCCCCCAGCCCTTGTGCGTGCATTCCAGCGCCTGGCGCATTACCTTGGTGTTGCCGATGCATTCGAACGAATAGTCGGCGCCGCCGTCGGTGAGTTGCACGATGTGGTCGACCACGTTCTCGACTTCGTTCGGGTTGATGAAGTGAGTCATGCCGAACTTCTTCGCCAACTCCACGCGGCCCGGATTCAGATCGACGCCGATGATCTTGTCCGCGCCGACCATCCTGGCGCCTTGAATCACATTCAGGCCGATGCCGCCGAGGCCAAACACCACCACGTTCGCGCCCGCTTCGACCTTCGCCGAATACACGACGGCGCCGACGCCCGTCGTCACGCCGCAGCCGATGTAGCAGATCTTGTCGAACGGCGCGTCTTCACGCACCTTCGCGACGGCGATTTCCGGCACGACAATGTAGTTCGAAAACGTGGACGTGCCCATGTAGTGGAACAAGGGCTTGCCATCCAGAGAGAAACGCGAGGTCGCATCCGGCATCAGGCCCTTGCCTTGCGTCGAACGGATCGCCTGACACAGATTGGTCTTGCGCGACAGACAGAACTTGCACTGACGGCATTCCGGCGTGTACAGCGGAATCACATGATCGCCCTTCTTCAGCGTGCCGACGCCCGGACCGACGTCGACGATCACGCCCGCGCCTTCATGGCCGAGAATCGCCGGGAAGAGGCCTTCGGGATCGGCGCCCGAGAGCGTGTAGTAGTCGGTGTGGCAGATGCCCGTCGCCTTCACCTCGATCAGGACTTCACCGGCGCGCGGTCCTTCCAGATCGACTTCCTCGATCGTCAACGGGGCGCCGGCTTTCCATGCGATTGCTGCTTTGGTCTTCATCGTGAATGCTCCTGTGAGTCTGTGAATGCGAGGCGCGTCGCGGTGGGATAAGCCGCGGTGCGCTGGTGTCCGGTTCGAAAGCCGCGGTTATGCGTATGCCGCGTTAAGGGCCGGCGTTGTCGCGGCCGCCCTCCTCCGCGTGCCGAGCCACAGCAGCTTAGCTTGCGAAAAGCGTAATGGTATTGCAAAGCGCGTCGCGACATTGTCAGTACCTGACATCGCGTCGGTTACCGGCGCGCGGTGTCATCGAACCATGTCTCGACGCGGCCGTACAGATCGAGAAAGCGCGCATAGCGTTCCGAGAGCGCCGCATCGCCTTGCGGACCCGCGACACGCGTCGCGCCCGGCGCGAGCGCGGCGAGATCGCCGGCGTGCCAATGCCCGCTCGCGAGGCCACCGAGAATCGCCGCGCCGCGCGGCGCCGCGTTCGGGCAATCGACTGCGTGAAGCTCTACGTTCAGCGCATCGGCCAGCAATTGCCGCCAGCGCGCATCGACGGAACCGCCGCCCGCGAGCTTCAATGTCGTCACGGTGGCGCCGCTCGCGCGGATCGCATCGAGTCCGGCGCGTAGCGAGAAGGCGACGCCTTCGAAAGCGGCGCGCATCATCATGCCGCGCGTGTGGTCGAGGGCGAGACCGAGCCAGCCGCCGCGTGCCGCGGGGTTGAGCCAGGGCGTGCGCTCGCCTGTGAGGTAGGGGAGGAAGGTTGGGCCTTTTACGGGGCTTGCGGTGTCGACGGATGCATCGCCGAATGCGTCCCCATAAGCATCCGCCCATTCATACGACAACCATCCGCGCACACGTTCAAGCGCGATACCCACGTTCTGCATCGCCGCCATCCGATACCAGTGATCGCTCGCCGCTCGATAGCGATGCAGGCCCTTGACCGCCGCGGGCTCCTGCTCGGCGAGCACGACGATTTGTCCACCCGTGCCGGTGGTGAGCAACGCGTCGCCGTCGCGCGCGAGTCCGCTGCCTAGTGCCGCGCAGGGCGTATCCGCCGCGCCGGTCGCGAGCATGATGCCGGCGCGCAGCCCCAGCGCCTGCGCCGCCTTCGCCGACAACACGCCGCCCGCTGCATAAGACGGCGCCAACGGCGCGAACCACTCACGCGGAATGCCGAGCCGCTCGAGGAGCGCGTCGTCCCACAGGCCGGCGGGATCGGCGAGCGCGGTCGCGCACGCGTCCGAGGGATCGGTCGCAACAGCGCCGCCCAGCGCGACGCGCAGCCAGTCTTTCGGTTGCAGCGCCCAACGCGTCCTGCGCGCGGCTTGCGGTTCGTGCCGCACGATCCAGCGCAGCAGAGGGCCGGCCATGCCCGGCGCCACCGGATTCGGCTGCGGTTGCGGCCACTGATCGAGCAAGGCCAACGCGCGCGTGTCGGGCCATAGCATCGCGGGGCGCACCGCTTCGCCATCGGCGTCGATCAGCACGACGCCGTGCATCTGTCCGGAGAAGCCGATTGCTTGCACGTCAAGCCGCGCGTCGGCAGGCAAGCGCGCCATTGCTTCGCACAGCGCGCGCCACCAGGTCTGCACGGAAGTTTCCGCCCAACCCGCATGCGGCGTTTCGAGTGCATAAGCGACGCTCGCGACCGCCTGCTCGCGGCCGTTTTCGTCGACGATTGCTGCTTTGAGGGAGCCGGTGCCGAGGTCGATGCCGAGAAAACTCATGAGCGATAGGACGTCAAGTTGGGCATGGGGAACAACACGCGAAAGGTGCCGGGAAGGGCGTCGTTTTTCTCACCGCCGCGCGGCTCCGCAAGCACGCCCGAAAGCACGCCGACAGTCCCGAATCGCGGGTTAACCCCGCCGCGCCGCGAGCCGCACGAAAACATCACTATGCGGTAAGCCGGATACACCGCATCGATTCTCACATATATCCGCCAGACTCGGGCGCGCGCGGCGAGCGGGCTCGCATCGCCGCCGCAAGGGGCTGAGCGCCGGTCGACGCGCCGCGCACATCGAATCCGGCTTTAAAAAGCGCCGCCCGCATATCGTCACCGGGAATGCCGGAATAGGCCCCGGCGGTCTTGTTGCGCTTTTTCGTCCCCGATACCTTGGAGCATCCCAAAAACGAG
>DASPZL010000464.1:0-12679 GCA_035636295.1 Paraburkholderia sp. | reverse complement strand
GCGCTTGCCGCCCGCCACCAACCGTGCGCCTTCCTGCACGCCGGTTTCGATGTAGCCGAGCACCTTCTGCAATTGCGCGGCGCTCACGAGTGGACCGAAGTTGGTGCGGGCGTCGGTCGGCGCGCCCACGCGAATGCGCTTCACGCGTTCCAGCACTAGTGCTTCGAGCCGTTCAAGCACGCTGCGCTGCACGAAAACACGCGTGCCGTTGGTGCAGACCTGGCCGGAGCTGAAGAAGTTGGCGCTCATCGCGATGTCGGCGGCGCGTTCGAGATTGGCGTCGTCGAACACGAGCAGCGGCGACTTGCCGCCGAGCTCCATCGTCACTTCCTTCAGCGACGATGCGCCCGCAAGCGACATCACCTTCTTGCCGGTTTCAACGCCACCCGTGAACGAAATCTTCTCGATGTCCGGATGCGCGGCAAGCATCGCGCCTACGCGTCCGTCACCTTGCACGACGTTGAATACGCCCGCCGGCACGCCGGCTTCGGTGTAAATCTCAGCGAGCTTCAACGCCGACAGCGGCGTGATTTCACTCGGTTTGAAGATCATCGCATTGCCGGCTGCCAGCGCGGGTGCCGACTTCCAGCATGCGATCTGAATCGGGTAATTCCATGCGCCAATGCCCGCGCATACGCCAAGTGGCTCGCGCCGGGTATAGACGAACGAAGAGGGCCGCAACGGAATCTGTTGTCCTTCGATGACGGTGGCAAGCCCCGCGTAGTACTCAATTACATCCGCGCCGGTCACGATATCGACCGCCAGGGTTTCGGCAATCGGCTTGCCGGTATCGCGCGTTTCGAGCGCGGCGAGTTCGTCGTTGCGTTCGCGCAGGATCTCGACCGCGCGGCGCAGAATGCGCGAGCGCTGCATCGCCGTGAGCGCGGCCCATTCGCGCTGACCGTCGCGCGCGGATTGCACCGCGCGATCGACGTCGGCGGCCGTTGCCTGCTGGACGGTGGCGAGCGTTTCGCCGGTGGCGGGGTCGAGCGTATCGAAGGTTTCTCCGCCGGTTGCATCGACGTAGGCGCCGCCTATATAGAGACGTTGCGTTGCGAATACCGCCATGACTTGCTCCTTTAAAAATGTCGCCGGCCTAGCTGCGTGCTTCCAGGACCAGATCGATGTATTCGTTCGCGACGCGCAGCGCCGCTTTCGTGTCGAACGGTTCGCCCGACAGCGCGCCGCGCAGCCATAAGCCGTCGATCAACGCTGCGAGGCCGCTTGCCGCTCGCCGTGCGGCCGCGCGCGGCAGCGCTTTCGAAAAATCCGCGCACAGGTTCGAGTTCAGGCGCCGCGTGTTCACGTATTGCAGCCGCCGCAACTGCGGCTTATGCATGCTCTCGGACCAGAACGCGAGCCACGTTTTCATGACCGGGCCGCTCGTCTGCTCGGCGTCGAAATTCGCGGCCACCACCGCGCGCAGTTTCGAGCGCGGATCGGCCTTCGCCGCACGGCGTCTGCGCGACGTGGCTTGCCACAGATCGCGCAGCACGTGACGCATGGTGGCTTCGAGCAACCCGTCCTTGTCGCCGAAATAGTGACTGACGATGCCGGTGGAAATGCTTGCGCGCTGCGCGACCGAGGCGAGCGTCGCGCCGGCGAGACCTGTTTGGTCGATCGTCAGCAATGTCGCGTCAATCAGTTGAGCGCGGCGGATTTCGCGCATTCCAAGTTTGGGCATGGTGCTGTTGGGGCAGGCTTAAGTGTGCGCTAGCCAAGTGTTCGATGGGCCATGTTAGTTTTTTTATATTGAACGGTCAATCAATAAAAACTGGGCTGCATCAGCGTGGCTGCGGGTTGCGCCGGGCATGTCGGTTCCGGCCAAACCGATGTCGCGTTCGGTACATGTCCTTTGTTCAGCGGGCGCTACGCTCGTTGAACGGCGTGTTGCGTACAGTCAGGCACGCCGCTCACAAGACATGGAGACAGACAATGAGCAGCAATCGCGGCGTCGTGTATCTAGGGCAGGGCAAGGTGGAAGTACAGTCGATCGACTTTCCGAAAATGGTCGATCCACGTGGCCGGGCGATCGGCCACGGCGTGATTCTGAAGGTGGTGAGTACCAATATTTGCGGCTCCGACCAGCACATGGTGCGCGGCCGGACGACCGCAGAGGTCGGCCTCGTGCTCGGCCACGAGATTACCGGCGAGGTGATCGAAATCGGCCGCGACGTCGAAACGCTGAAGATCGGCGACCTGGTATCCGTACCGTTCAACGTCGCCTGCGGACGCTGCCCGACCTGCAAGGCGCAGCATACCGGCGTGTGCCTGAACGTGAATCCGTCGCGCGCGGGCGGCGCTTATGGCTACGTCGACATGGGCGGCTGGATTGGCGGCCAGGCCGAGTACGTGATGGTGCCGTACGCGGACTTCAATCTGCTGAAATTCCCCGACCGCGCGCAGGCCATGTCGAAAATCCGCGACCTCACGTGCCTTTCCGACATTCTGCCTACCGGCTATCACGGCGCGGTGATGGCAGGCGTGAAGCCAGGCGCCACGGTTTATATAGCAGGCGCGGGGCCGGTGGGCATGGCGGCGGCCGCGTCGGCACGCTTGCTGGGCGCGGCCTGCACGATCGTCGGCGACATGAACGAGGCGCGCCTCGCGCATGCGCGCAAGATGGGCTTCGAGACCATCGACCTGTCGAAAGACGCCACGCTCGGCGAGCAGATCGAGCAGATTCTCGGCAAGCCCGAGGTGGATTGCGCGGTGGACTGCGTCGGCTTCGAGGCGCACGGCCACGGCAGCAGCGGCTCGCATGAGGAAGCGCCGGCCACGGTGCTCAATTCGCTGATGGAAATCACGCGGGCTGCGGGCGCGATCGGCATTCCGGGCCTCTACGTCACGGACGATCCGGGCGCCGCCGATGCCGCCGCACGCAAGGGCAGCCTGAGTATCCGCTTCGGCCTCGGCTGGGCCAAGTCGCACTCGTTCCATACCGGGCAGACGCCGGTGATGAAGTACAACCACAATCTGATGCAGGCGATTTTGTGGGACCGCTTGCCGATTGCGGATATCGTCAACGTGACGGTGGTGTCGCTCGATCAGGCGCCCGATGGTTACCGGCAGTTCGACGGCGGCGCGCCGAGGAAGTTTGTGATCGACCCGCATGGTCTGCTGAAAGCGGCGTAAAGCGGGCGGGGCCGCTTTCGTTCGTGGCCCCGCACGAAGCGCAATAACAAAACGCGTTGAACGGTTGGCCGTTCAACGCGTTATTTTTTGAAACCGCAAAACCCGCCAGCGCGACGAGCGAAGCAGAATCAGGCCGCCATCACAGGCACCACGGCAAGCGAAGGCGCCTGCTTGCGCCGCTCGCGCGTCGGCGCGGTGCCGAACGCGTCGCGATAGCTCTTCGAGAAGTGGCAGGCCGACTGGAAGCCGCAAGCCATTGTGATATGCATGATCGACATGTCGGTCTGCAGCAGCAGCTCGCGGGCACGCCGCAAACGCAGCGTCAGATAGTAATGCGTCGGCGTCATCCCGAGATGCTCGCGGAACAGCCGCTGCAATTGCCGCTGCGACATGCCGGCGAGGCGCGCGAGTTCTTCACGCGAAAGCGGCTCTTCGATGTTGTTCTCCATCAGCGAGATCACTTCGAAGAGGGACTTGTTGGCCGAACCGAGCCGCGCCACCAGCGGCATTTTCTGTTGCGCGCTGGTGTCGCGCACATGTTCGACGATGAACTGCTCCGCGATCTGCGTGACCCGCGCCGTGCCCACGCGCGGCGCGATCAGGTTCAGCATCATGTCGAGCGGCGCCACGCCGCCGGTGCAGGTGACGCGATCGCGGTCGATCACGAACAGTTCTTTCAGAAAGCGCGTATCGGGAAACTCTTCCTTCAGCGCCGACATGTTCTCCCAGTGAATCGCACACGCATAACCGGCCAGCAGACCGGCGCGCGCCAGCGCATAGGTGCCGGTGCACAGGCTGCCGAGCACGCTGCCCATGCGGGCGAAGCGGCGCAACGCCGAAAGATGGGCGGGCGTGGTGGCGCGCTGCACGTCGATGCCGCCGACCACGAACACGATATCCGGCTGCCCAACGCATTCCACCGGTCCCGTATCGACGGAAAGGCCATTGCTCGCCGTCACCGGCCCGCCTTCGGGACTCACGATCGACCAGCGATAAAGTGTCTGGCCGGTCAGGTAGTTCGCCATGCGCAGGACTTCGATCGCGTTGGTGAAAGCGATCATCGTGAAGTTCGGAACCGGCATGAATGCGAAATGCGACAACGATGCCGTGCGGTCGGTGGCCATGGGAGGAATGATTCCTTCGAATCTGTAGTGTCGCGTCGCCGTGGGGAGCGGTGACTCCTGCAATTTTGCGGACTAGCGCAACTACCATGCCATCAGGCTAAACCCTTGGTTGCCTGCGATTAAGCTTGGATAGCTAAACAAACGGCACCAGAACGGAGCCGTGAAGGGTCCTTTTCGCACCTGAACCGCGCGCAACGATCAGTTGCAGTGCAGCATGAGCGCGTGGGCTGAACAATCGTGCGGCCGCCGGCTCTATGCCGGCTCAATGGTCCGTTGAGCGATCGGCGAAAAACGGGCCACCGCCGACTTGTGAAAAAAGGACGCGCATGGCGGAAAAGGCAAAGAACACGTCTGAATTCATAAATTGACGCGCGAGGCGAACGTCAAGAATAGACGCAATGCAGACCGGCAGCAGCAGGGCTCAAACGATGCACTGAGCGGCGCTTTCCGGCCTTCCGTCAACGACTTCACGGACCTTCCATGTCGAACCCGAATCCCTTCTTCGAAGAATCGCTGGCCACACGCGATGCGGCCGTGCGCGGCGCTATTTTGAAAGAGCTCGAGCGCCAGCAGTCGCAAGTCGAACTGATCGCGTCGGAAAACATCGTGTCGCGCGCGGTGCTCGAAGCGCAAGGCTCGGTGCTGACCAACAAGTATGCGGAAGGCTATCCGGGTAAGCGTTACTACGGCGGTTGCGAATACGCGGACGTGATCGAGACGCTCGCGCTCGATCGCATCAAGCAACTCTTCAACGCGAAATTCGCCAACGTGCAGCCGCATTCCGGCGCGCAGGCCAACGGCGCGGTGATGCTCGCGCTGGTGAAGCCAGGCGACACGGTGCTCGGCATGTCGCTCGACGCGGGCGGCCACCTCACGCATGGCGCGAAACCGGCGATGTCGGGCAAGTGGTTCAACGCGGTGCAGTACGGCGTCAATCGCGACACGATGCTGATCGATTACGAACAGATCGAGGAACTCGCGCAGCAGCACAAACCGGCCTTGCTGATCGCGGGCTTCTCGGCTTATCCGCGTGCGCTCGATTTCGCACGGCTGCGCGCGATTGCGGACGGCGTCGGCGCGAAGCTGATGGTGGACATGGCGCACATCGCCGGCGTGATCGCGGCGGGGCGTCACCAGAATCCGGTCGAGCATGCGCACGTGGTCACGTCGACCACGCACAAGACGTTGCGCGGCCCGCGCGGCGGCTTTGTCCTGACGAATGACGAAGACATTGCCAGGAAGATCAACTCCGCGGTGTTTCCCGGCTTGCAAGGCGGCCCGCTGATGCACGTGATCGCCGGCAAGGCGGTCGCGTTCGGCGAGGCGCTGCAAGCGGGCTTCAAGACCTACATCGACAACGTGCTCGCCAACGCGCAGGCGCTGGGCGAAGTGCTGAAGGCCGGCGGCGTCGATCTGGTCACGGGCGGCACCGACAACCATCTGCTGCTGGTCGATCTGCGCCCGAAGGGGCTCAAGGGCAATCAGGTCGAACAGGCGCTGGAACGCGCGGGCATCACCTGCAACAAGAACGGTATTCCCTTCGACACCGAGAAGCCGACGGTCACCTCCGGCATTCGCCTGGGCACGCCGGCGGGCACGACGCGCGGCTTCGGCGTGAGCGAATTCCGCGAAGTCGGGCGGCTGATCGTCGAGGTGCTCGACGCGCTGCGCGACCACCCGGAAGGCCATGCCGCCACCGAACAACGCGTGCGCCGCGAGATTTTCGCGCTGTGCGAACGCTTCCCCATCTACTGAGAACACCTGGAGCAAACGATGAGCACTCTGCACGACAACAGCATCATCATCGACGGTCTGAACATTTCGAAGTTCGAGCGCTCGGTGTTCGAGGACATGCGCAAGGGCGGCGTGACCGCGGTGAACTGCACGGTCTCGGTTTGGGAAAGCTTCCAGAAGACCGTCGACAACATCGCGGAGATGAAGCAGCAGATCCGCGAATACGGCGAGATTCTCACGCTGGTGCGCACCACCGACGACATCTTCCGCGCGAAGAAAGAGAACAAGACGGGCATCATCTTCGGCTTCCAGAACGCGCACGCGTTCGAGGACAACCTCGGCTATATCGAAGCCTTCAAGGACCTCGGCGTGAACGTGGTGCAGCTTTGCTACAACACGCAGAACCTGGTCGGCACCGGCTGTTATGAACGCGACGGCGGTTTGTCGGGTTATGGCCGCGAAGTGATTCAGGAGATGAACCGCGTCGGCATCATGGTCGATCTATCGCACGTGGGCGGCAAGACGTCCTCCGAAGCGATCGCGGCTTCGAACAAACCGGTGTGCTACTCGCATTGCTGCCCGTCGGGCCTCAAAGAGCATCCGCGCAACAAGAGCGACGAACAACTGAAAGAGATCGCCGATGCCGGCGGTTTCGTCGGCGTGACGATGTTCGCGCCGTTCCTGAAGCGCGGCCCGGACGCGACCGTCGAAGACTATATCGAGGCGATCGAGTACGTGGTGAATCTGATCGGCGAAGACCAGGTGGGTATCGGCACGGACTTCACGCAAGGCTATAGCACCGAGTTCTTCGACTGGATCACGCACGACAAGGGCCGCTATCGCCAACTGACGAACTTCGGCAAGGTCGTGAATCCGGAAGGCATTCGCACGATCGGCGAGTTTCCGAACCTGACGGCCGCGATGGAGCGCGCCGGCTGGAGCGAGACGCGCATCAAGAAGATCATGGGCGAAAACTGGGTGCGGGTGTTCGGTGAAGTCTGGAAGGTCTGATTTCCCCATACCGAACCTGAACACATAAAAACGGAGTCTCCACATGCAACCCCAACTGCCTATCGACGTCGATCCGAACACCGGCGTCTGGACCACCGACGCGCTGCCTATGTTGTACGTGCCGCGTCATTTCTTCACGAACAATCACACTGCCGTGGAAGAAGCGCTGGGCCGCGATACGTATGCCGAGATTCTCTACAAGGCCGGCTACAAGTCCGCGTATTTCTGGTGCGACAAGGAAGCGAAACAGCACGGCATTTCCGGCATGGCGGTGTTCGAACATTACCTGAACCGTCTGTCGCAACGCGGCTGGGGCATCTTCAGGATCACCGAATCCGATCCGTCGAGCTCGCGCGCGCGCATCGAATTGCATCACTCGTCGTTCGTGCTCGCGCAGCCGGGCAAGGAAGGCAAGCTTTGCTACATGTTCGCCGGCTGGTTCGCGGGCGCGATGGATTGGGTCAACGATACCGCACCGGACTCCACGCGCAAGGGCCCGCCTTCGTATTCGCGAGAAGCGCAATGCGCGGCTGAAAGCCACGACCATTGCGTGTTCGAAGTGTCGCCGCTCGCGTCGTAACGGCCCAAGAAAACGCGCACAAAGCCTATTTCATTCCGAGGTCGATCGCGATGCGTTACCCGAACCTTTTCAAGCCTCTCACGCTGAACCAGTTGACCTTGCGTAACCGCATCGTCAGTACGGCACATGCGGAGGTCTATGCGGAGCCGGGCGGCTTGCCCGGCGACCGTTATATCCGTTACTACGAGGAGAAGGCGAAGGGCGGCGTCGGCCTCGCCGTGTGCGGCGGTTCGAGCCCGGTGTCGATCGACAGCCCGCAAGGCTGGTGGAAGTCGGTGAATCTTTCCACCGACAAGATCATCGACCCGCTCGCGCGGCTCGCCGAAGCGATGCATCGGCATGGCGCGAAGATCATGATTCAAGCCACGCACATGGGCCGCCGTTCGGCGTTTCACGGCGAGCATTGGCCGCACCTGATGTCGCCTTCCGGCGTGCGTGAGCCGGTGCACCGTGGCAACGCGAAGATCATCGAGGTGGAAGAGATTCGCCGCATTATCAGCGACTTCGCGGCGGCGGCGAAGCGCGTGAAGGATGCGGGCATGGACGGCGTCGAAATCTCGGCGGCGCATCAGCACCTGATCGATCAGTTCTGGAGTCCGCGCACGAATTTCCGTACCGACGAATGGGGCGGCTCGCTCGAAAACCGCCTGCGTTTCGGTACTGAAGTATTGAAGGCGGTGCGCGAAGCGGTGGGCGCGGATTTCTGCGTCGGTTTGCGCATGTGCGGCGACGAGTTTCATGAAGACGGGCTCGATCATGAGCAGTTGAAGGAAATCGCTCAGGCGATGAGCGAAACCGGCCTGATCGATTACCTCGGCGTGATCGGCTCGGGTGCGGACACGCACAACACACTGGCGAACTGCATGCCGCCGATGGCGCTGCCGCCCGAACCGTTCGTGCATCTCGCGGCCGGCATCAAGTCAGTGGTGAAGGTGCCGGTCATGCACGCGCAAAGCATTCGCGACGCGGGGCAGGCCGAACGTCTGCTGGCTGGCGGCATGGTCGATCTGGTCGGCATGACGCGCGCGCAGATCGCCGACCCGCACATGGTCATCAAGATCCGCGATGGCCGCGAGGACGAAATCAAGCAGTGCGTCGGCGCGAATTATTGCATCGACCGTCAGTACAACGGGCTCGATGTGCTGTGCGTGCAGAACGCCGCGACGTCGCGTGAAGAAACCATGCCGCATGTGATCGCGAAGACGCGCGGGCCGAAGCGCAAGGTCGTCGTGGTCGGCGCCGGTCCGGCCGGACTGGAAGCGGCGCGCGTGGCGAAGTCGCGCGGTCATGACGTCGTGCTGTTCGAGAAGAACGATTATGTGGGCGGCCAGATCATGCTGGCCGCGAAAGCGCCGCAGCGCGAACAGATGGCGGGCATCGTGCGCTGGTTCGATATGGAGACGAAGCGTCTCGGCGTCGATCGCAGGCTTGGCGTCGCCGCCGACGAGAAAACCATCATGGCCGAGAAGCCCGACATCGTCGTGCTGGCGACGGGCGGCTCGTCGTTCACGTCGCAAGTGGCTGCATGGGGCGTCGAGGAAGGGCTCGCGGTGAGCTCATGGGACGTGCTGTCCGGCAAGGTCGAACCCGGCAAGAACGTGCTCGTCTATGACGGCGTGAGCACGCACGCCGGCGCGGGCGTCGCCGATTTCATGTCGAGCCGCGGCTCGAACGTCGAGATCGTGACACCGGACGTGAAGGTTGCCGACGACGTCGGCGGCACCACGTTCCCGATTTTCTATCGCCGCCTCTACGCACAGGGCGTGATTCATACGCCGAATTACTGGCTCGACAAAGTCTACGAGGAAGACGGCAAGAAGATTGCCGTGATCCGCAACGAGTACACGGAAGAGCAGGAAGAGCGCGCGGTCGATCAGGTGGTGATCGAGAACGGCAGCACGCCGAACGATCAGCTTTACTGGGCGCTCAAGCCCGAGTCCGTCAATCGCG
Organism: Paraburkholderia sp.; assembly: GCA_035636295.1. Lineage (GTDB taxonomy): Bacteria > Pseudomonadota > Gammaproteobacteria > Burkholderiales > Burkholderiaceae > Paraburkholderia. The sequence continues at coordinate 3,145 of DASPZL010000464.1, read as the reverse complement.
GCCAGGTGGACGTGCACAAGCTGTTCGCATCCGAGCAGCAACCGTGTTTGAGCGAAGAACTCGGTAACGGCCGCTTCCTGCTGTTCCGCGTCGGCGACTGCATTTCCATGCACAACATTCACGGCGCGATCTACGACGCGCTGCGCCTTTGCAAGGATTTCTGACGATGAGCCCCGTGTTTGTCATCACTGTCCTGCTGTGGTTGTCGGTGGCCGGCCTCGCGTTCGCGCTCGCCAAACGCGCCGCGTACTGGCGCGAAGGGCGCGCCACGGCGGCGGGCGCGTACGGCTGGGCCAATCTGCTGTCGATTCCGAAGCGCTATTTCGTCGATCTGCACCATGTGGTCGCGCGTGACCCGTATATCGCGAAGACGCACGTCGCCACCGCGGGCGGCGCAATCCTCGCGATGGCGCTGGTGTTCGTCAACTACGGTCTGGCGATTTACTCGCCGTGGCTCGACAAGCTGATCTTCCTGGCCGCGCTCGTGATGCTGGTGGGCGCGGTGTTCGTCTGGCGCCGCCGGCATGGCGCGAAGGCGGTGCCGGCGCGGCTTTCGCGCGGGCCTTGGGATCATCTGCCGTTGCTGCTCGGGTCGTTCGCGCTCGGCCTCGTGCTGTTCATCGCGCTGCCGGCTTCGGCAATGTCGGGTGCGCTCGCGATCATCGTCGCGTTGCTGATCGCGGTGGGCGCGTTCACGATGACGTTCGGCGCCGCGCGTGGCGGCCCGATGAAGCATGCGCTCGCCGGTCTGTTGCACCTTGCGTTTCATCCGCGCCAGGAGCGCTTTGCCGAGCGCAACGACAACGACGTCGTGCCGCCGACCGCATTGAAGGCGCCGCGGCTCGACGCGAAGGAATACGGCGTCGGCAAGCCGGTCGAGTTTCGCTGGAACCAGTTGCTGAGCTTCGACGCGTGCGTGCAGTGCGGCAAGTGCGAAGCGGCGTGTCCCGCGTTCGCCGCCGGCCAGCCGCTCAACCCGAAGAAGCTGATTCAGGATCTGGTCACGGGCATGGTGGGCGGCACGGACGCTGAATATGCGGGCAGTCCCACGCCCGGCATTCCGGTCGGCAAGCATGCCGGCGCGCCGGGCAAGCCGCTGATTTCCAGCCTGATCGAAGCGGATACGCTGTGGTCGTGCACGACTTGCCGCGCTTGTGTGCAGGAATGCCCGATGCTGATCGAGCACGTCGATGCGATTGTCGATATGCGGCGCAACCAGACCTTGGTGGAAGGCAATGTGCCGGGCAAAGGGCCGATCACGCTCGCCAATCTGCGCGAGACCGGTAGCGCGAACGGTTACGACATTGGCGCGCGTTACGACTGGGCTGTCGATTTACAGGTGCAGGTCGCGCAGCCTGGGCGTCCCGTGGACGTATTGCTGATCGCAGGTGAAGGCGCATTCGACATGCGTTATCAGCGCACGCTGCGCGCGCTGGTCAAAGTGCTGAATCGCGCGGGCATCGACTACGCGGTGCTGGGCGGCGTCGAAACCGATACCGGCGACACCGCGCGGCGTCTCGGCGACGAAGCCACCTTCCAGCAACTCGCACTGCAGTTGATCGGCACGCTTTCGCAGTACTCGTTCCGCAAGATCGTCACGGCAGATCCGCACGTGCTGCACAGCCTGCGCAACGAATATCGCGCGCTTGGCGGCTTCTACGAAGTGCAGCATCACACGGCGCTGATCGAGGAACTGGTCGCGAGCGGGAAACTGTCGCCGCGCGCGGTGGCCGCGCTGGCGGACCGCAAGATCACCTATCACGATCCGTGCTACCTGGGCCGCTATAACGGCGAGACCGAGGCGCCGCGCCGTTTGCTGAAAAGCATCGGCATCAAGGTGGTGGAGATGGAGCGCAACGGCATGCGCGGGCGTTGCTGCGGCGGCGGCGGCGGTGCGCCGTTGACCGACATTCCGGGCAAGCGCCGCATTCCCGACATTCGCATCGACGACGCACGCACGATCGGTGCGGAAATCGTCGCGGTGGGTTGCCCGAATTGCACGGCGATGCTCGAAGGCGTGGTGGGGCCGCGTCCTGAAGTGCTCGACGTCGCCGAACTGGTTGCAGCGGCGCTGGAGTAACGCGATGAACACTCTCAAACGAATCGATCCGCGCCGGCCGTTCACCATCACGGCGGATGGACTCAAGCGCATCACGCTTGGTGCGACCGACGTTGCGGGGTCGACGGAATTCACGGCGCCTGGCTCGTCAGGCCATCATCGCGAGCAGGCGAAGCCGCGCCGCACGACGGCCACGCCGCAGCGCGTGTTGCTTGTAGCAGCCCATGCGGACCGCGGCGCATTGGACGATCACGCGCGTCAAACTCTGGCAGCCGCCGCATTGACCGCTGACGCGGCGACCGAAATCGTGCTGCTCGTATTCGGCGAGTTCACCGGCGACGCCGGCGAACTCGGCGCCGACAAGCTGATCGAATTGCCGATGTTCGACCGCCGCAAGTTCGCGCCGATGGACGAATTGAACGCGTTGGCCGCCTGCGTCGCGGCGTATGCGCCGGTGCATATTTTCCTGCCCGACAACGCGACGGGAGACGGCGACCTCGGCCGCCGTTATGCAGCTGCCGCCAACGCAAGCGTTGCGACGCACGTCGTCGAGATCGATGCCACGCACGTTGCGGCTTATATACGGACGAATACAGCGTTCGCCGCGCGCTCGCTGCCGGAAGTGATTTTGCTTGCGCCGAACGCCGTCGATCCGAAATTGCCGTTTGCGGGCGCGGGCGAACGGGTCGCGTGGCGTTTCGATGGTGAACCGGCTTCGTCCAAAGGCACCATGCGCGATCTCGGCGTCGAGGAAATCGACGCGGCCCAACTGGCGCTCGAAGAAGCGGATTTCATCATCTCCGCAGGCAACGGTGTGAGCGATGTCCCCGCGTTCGAGCGTCTCGCGTCCACGTTGGGCGCCGCGATCGGCGCAAGCCGCGTGGCCGTCGACGACGGCAAGTTCACGCGCGACAAGCAGATCGGCGCAACCGGCAAGACGGTCGAAGCGAGTGTCTATATCGCGTTCGGCATTTCGGGCGCGGTTCAGCATCTGCAAGGCATCAAGGATTGCCGTCACGTGATCGCGGTGAATCTCGACGCGAGCGCGCCGATCGCCAAACGCGCGAATCTCACCGTGATCGCCGA
>DASPZL010000463.1:0-8669 GCA_035636295.1 Paraburkholderia sp. | reverse complement strand
CTCGTCGGCGTGCTGGTGCAGATTCAATGGATCCTGTTCGCGGTGTTCGAAAACCGCGGCGAGCTGGACGGCTACCTGAGCAACCTGCCGACCGATTCGTTGATGCGCATCCACCTCATTCTCGCGAGCCTGACGCCGCAGACGGCCGGCATTTTCGCGCTCGAACGCGTGGCCGCGCTGGTGTTCCAGATCGGCTTGTCGGTGCTGATGTGGCGCGGGCTGCGGGCGGGCTGTCGCGGGATTTTGCCGCTCGCCATCGTTCTGCATGCGCTGGTGGACGTGCCCGCCGCGCTGTTCCAGGCGCAACTCGTGCCGCTCGCGGCGGTGGACGGTATCTATGCGCTGAGCGCGCTGGTTGTCGCTGGACTGTTGTTCAGAACGTTCCGGCGTCCGCCGGCGGCTGCATGACCCAGCCGGGCGCGTTAAGTCTCGTCGGCCGTTCTCTACGATCGGCGGATTCTCCAGGATCACCTTTCGGCACAACTCATGGAAGCTTACCAATACGACTGCGCGAATCCCGAGTTCGAGGAATTGGCGCGCGTGATCAGCGATCTTTTTCCCGAGCAGACGCAGTTCATCCAGCGCGCGGCAGAAGACGGCACGCCGACGCTGGCGATTCACTGGGTGGCGATGCGTTTCGGCGCGGCCGCGCGCCGCATTGTGATGACCGTGGTGATCGCGCCGGCCGCGTGGGCGCGTTATCGCGCGTTGCCTGCGCGGCTGCGCGGCCGCAGTTTTGCGGTGCTGCGCGCGTATGTCGAAGCGAGCATCGGCTCGCTCGAGGAGCAGTATGCGAACGGCGAAGCGGTGCCGCGCGACGTCACCGTCGATCTCGGCGACGAGTTTGCTTGAAGCTGGCTTAGGGCGCTCGGTGCTGGCGCCGTTGGCTTAATGCAGCGAACGCGGCTGCGTGTGCGGCGCGACCCGGAGCACGGTGCCTTGAGCCAAGGCAATAGCGGATTCGACTGCGCTTACGCTTAGCCGGCGGCCAATCAATCCGCGAGCCGGTAGACCTTCGCGAAGCGGGCGGCCTGCACGACGCCGTAGTCGCCGGGCGCGTATTGCATGATCCAGTCGCCGGCGGCACCGTGCAGCACGTCGCCACCGTCCGCTGAACGGGTGAGCGAGAACGCTTCATTCATCTGTTTGGCGAGGACGATGGCGGGGCGGTTGCGGTATGCGCCCGGCTCGCCGTGCGAGACGCCAGCTTCGGCGGGGACGTATTTGACGTCGAAGCGCTCGCGCGAGACAACCCAGCGGTCGCCGGTCGATCCGGTGATCAGCGCGTCGCCGCGGGCATAACGGTTAGGGCCTTCCAGGCTCATCAATTCGCCTTCGGCGGCGGCGAATTCGACGCTCACCGTTTCGTCCTTGACGACACGGCGGGTGTTTGCATCTTTAGTCAGGTCGAGATTTTTGAGTTCGGTCATGAAGCGAGTGGATGTGGAGATGTTGACGGCGGCGCCGTGACAATCGCGTATCGAGGCCGCGTACTCGCATCATGCCAGATGCATCTTAAGACCGGTTTCTTTTGCCGTTGACGGCGGCATGGATGAGTCACGCGCAGCGCATGAACCCCGCGCCGCGCGCAAGCAAACCCTTACGGCTTCACCGCCGCGTCGCTCGCGGGCGCCGGCGCGGCTTTGCCGCCCTTGCCCTTGCCATGATGACGGCGGCCGCCGTCGACGCCGCCCGGCTGATGGAACGTCACGTCAGCCAGCTTCTTCTGTTCCGGCGAGAAGCTGTTGTACAGCGGATCGAACGCGTCGACCAGCTTCTTCATGCCGTCCGCATGCGCTTGCGCGATCGTCGCGTATTGCTTCATGTCGTCGAGCGCCGTCACGTTGGTGGCCGCTTTGCGCTGCTGGAACAATTGGCCCATCGTCTGGCCGTTGCCGCGCATCACGTCGGCGAATGCGTTCCACTGCGGCTCTTGCGCCGAGGTGATCTTCAATTGCGAGTGCAGGTAGGCGATGCGGTCTTCGACGTTGCGCTCATGGCCGCCCTTGGCGGCGGGCGCCGACGCGGCGGCGCTTGCCGGGGCCGAAGCCGAAGCCGGCGCCGAAGTTTGTGCGAATGCGCCGCTCATCGCGACTGCGGAGGCCAGCAGTACCAGTGTTTTTTTCATCGAAACTCCTGATGTCTATTCGAATTGGGACAAGGCGCACATGGCGAGCGGCCCGCCATGCGTCAGCCATAGCGACGCAAGGCGACCGGCTGCCCAGTTCGCCGTCGGCGCTATTAGTATCACGATATCCCTACAATGCGGCTCTTGTGCGACAAACGCTTACAACCGAAACGAACAGGAAATAGCGGGTGGATAAATTCGTCAGCATGGAAATTTTCGTCGCCGTGGTCGAGGCGGGCAGCTTGACCGCGGCCGCCGAGCGCTTCGACATTTCGTCGGCGATGGTGGGCAAGCACATCCGTTCGCTCGAAACCCGGCTGGCGACGCGGCTGCTGACTCGCACCACGCGCCGGCAAAGTCTGACGGAGATAGGCCGGCAGTATTATGAGCAATGCCGGCGCATTCTGGCGGACGTGCGGGCTGCCGAGTCGCTCGCCGAGGCGATGGCCGCGGCGCCGCGCGGCGTGCTGAAGGTGACGGTGCCGCTCACTTACGGCGTCGAGGTTTTTGCCCCGGCCATGACCGACTATCTGACCGCGTGGCCGGACATCACCCTTGAACTCGATCTGTCGAACCGCGTGATCGACCTGGTGGAAGAGGGCTTCGACGCATCGGTGCGGATCGGCCATTTGCCGGATTCGAGCTTTGTCGCGCGGCCGTTGAAGCCGTACCGGATGCGCGCGTGCGCGTCGCCCGCGTATCTGGCGCGCGCCGGCACGCCGCGCACGCCGGCCGATCTCGCGCATCACGAATGCCTGGGTTTTCTGCATTGGGGCCGCGAGGGCACGTGGCGGCTAGGCGGCGAAACCGCCGGCGACAGCCCGCTGCGTGCCGGCCGGTTTCGCGCGAACAACGGCCAGGCGCTCAAGGTTGCCGCGTTGCGCGGCTTCGGGCTCGTGTTGCAGCCGGAGGCGCTGCTCGCGAAAGAGATCGCCAGCGGCGAGCTGGTGTCGGTGCTGGAAGATCATCTGCCCGAAGGCGCGCCCGTTCATCTGCTTTATCCGCGCGATCGCCGCGCCACGCCCAAGCTCACCAGCTTCATCGATTTCGTGATCGAGCGGTTCGGCGCGTGAGTGCGGATCGCCGCGTGCCGTTCCGTGCGGATCGCGTGCCGCTTCATGCCGACGGTCTGGCGTACCGCGTCACCACATCGCCCCTCTAGCAATTGAAGACGCGCGATAATCCATTCCACCGTCGGCCAACCACTTCCTTATCCTCGATGAGACCTCCGCGCCTCGACCAACTCGACGACCTCGACCGCAACCTCGTTGCGCTGCTGCAAGCGAACGCCCGCGAAAACGTCGCCAATCTCGCGCGCCAGTTGGGCGTGGCGCGCACCACCGTCATCGCGCGCATCGCGCGGCTCGAGCGCAGCAACGTGATCGCGGGCTATAGCGTGCGGCTCGGCCAGGACGTGCTCGACTCGAGCATCTACGCGTACGTCGGGATCATCATCGCGCCGAGGCACGGGCCGGCGGTGCAGAAGCGTCTCGGCAAAATGCCCGAGGTGCAGTTGCTGTGCGCGGTGAGCGGCGAGTTCGACTACGTCGCCTGGCTGCGTGCGGATTCGCCCGATCGCCTCAACGATCTGCTCGATCAGATCGGCGGACTCGAAGGCGTTGAGCGGACCACGACCTCGATCATTCTCGCGCGCAAGATCGATCGCGGGATGGTCTGAGCGCAGCGGCCGGATTTTTACGTCGTTTTAATATGTTTTCGACATATCGACTGGCTGGCTCGTCATAACGTCGAAGTTCATGGTCATAACGCAGCATTTTGCGCGTATGAACTGTTTTTGCTTCTCCCTAAACTGTGTCTCAAGGGTTCAGCCCGACGGGCGCCGCGCCTCGCGCGCAGCGCACTGCCCAAGCTGGAGACAGCACACACAGAATGGGACCGGAGTAAGCGCTGAAGCGCCAACTCCGGTCGACCGCTCAGCATGGGACCGGAGTAGACGCTAAAGCGCCAACTCCGGTCGACAAAGGAGAAGCGCATGAAAGTTGCCATCGTTGGCGCAGGTTTGATCGGTCACACCATCGCCCATATGTTGCGCGAAACCGGCGATTACGATGTCGTCGCGTTCGACCGCGACCAGCACGCGCTCGATAAGCTTTCCGCCCAGGGCATTCCGACCCGCCGCGTGGATTCCGCCGATGCCGCCGCGCTGCGCGCCGCGATGCAAGGCTTCGATGCGCTCGTCAACGCGCTGCCGTATTACCTCGCGGTGAACGTGGCCTCCGCGGCCAAGGGCGCGGGCGTGCATTACTTCGATCTGACCGAGGACGTGCGCGCCACCCACGCGATCCGCGCGATCGCCGATGGCGCCGATCATGCCTTCATGCCGCAGTGCGGTCTCGCGCCGGGCTTCATCGGCATTGCCGCGCATGAGCTGGCGAACCGCTTCACGGAAATCCGCGACGTCAAGATGCGCGTGGGCGCGCTGCCGGAATTCCCGACCAATGCGCTGAAGTACAACCTGACGTGGAGCGTCGACGGTCTGATCAACGAATACTGCCAGCCTTGCGAAGCGATCCGCGACAGCCGCACGCAGTGGGTGCAGCCGCTCGAAGGCCTCGAGCATTTTTCGCTCGACGGCACCGAATACGAAGCCTTCAACACGTCCGGCGGCCTCGGCACGCTGTGCGAAACGCTGTCGGGCCGGGTCGAATCGCTCGACTACAAGTCGGTGCGCTATCCGGGCCACCGCAATCTGATGCAGTTCCTGCTGGAAGACCTGCGTCTTTCGAGCGACCGCGACACGCTCAAGACCATCATGCGCCGTTCGGTGCCGGCCACCGCGCAGGACGTGGTGCTGGTGTTCATCACCGTGAGCGGCATGCGTGACGGTCAACTGGTGCAGGAGGTGTTCACCCGTAAGATCTTCGCGAAGACGGTGTGCGGCGTGCCGATGAGTGCGATCCAGATCACCACGGCCGGCGCGATGTGCGCGGTGCTCGATCTGTTCCGCGAGCAGAAGCTGCCGCAAAGCGGCTTTGTGCGCCAGGAGCAGGTGTCGCTGCGCGACTTCCTCACGAACCGCTTCGGCCAGTTGTACGAAGGCCAGTCGCTGGATGCGATGGCGACGGTGTAAGGCGCGATCGCCGTAAAGGCTCAACACCGGGGGGCCGTGCGATTCCGTGGCGGCGTTGTCGAACTGTTCGCGAGCAAGCAGGAAGAAAGGTCCCGCAGAGGACCACTCGAACGCCCCGTTATGCGGGGCGTTTTTCATATCGGATGCGCACCGGCAAAAGACCGGCACTAAGGCCGGCGCCAGGACCGACGCTACACAGGCACCGGCGGCATCCCGGACACCGCAAGCGGCTCACCGACGATGCGCGCGAGCAGCGCTTCGTAATCCGCCGCAGTGGGCGCGGTATTGTCGAACATCAACAGGTCTTCGCAAATGTCGCCGCTCGGCACGAAGCGGCGCTGCCGGTATTCTTCCCAGTGCGCGAGCTTGTAGGCGTCGTTCGGATTGCCGCGCGCGACGATACGCTGATGCGCGATCTCTTCCGACGTATAGACCCACACGACCCGCAGCGTGACGTTGGCACCGACACCCAGCCAGGCGCGGTCGAACAGGCGCCGTTCGCGCACCTCGCGTGACAGCGGGCCGACCACCAGCGCACTGACGCCGAGTGCGAGATTGTCGCGGGCCGTATCGAGCAGGCCGCGATACTCGGGATCGCGCAGGTGTTCGAGGAACAGCGGACTGTCGCGGTCGTTCGGGTCGCCCGTCAGCATGGCCATGGCGGCCGCGCTGTAGTTGCCGTAGAGCGTATCTTTGTCGAGCAGGCAGAAGGGCGATGCGGTGGCCTTCATCAGCGGGCCGATCAGCTTCTTCGCGAGCGTGGTCTTGCCGGTGCCCGCGTGACCGCAGAAGAAAACCAGACGGGTCAAGGCGTGTCCTCAGGGGGGGCCGGCTCGGTGCCGGCGCGTTGCGGGTCACGCGCGAACGTGCCGTTGGCCTCCAGCCACATGACGTTGATGATGCCGAAGCCCAATGCCACGCCGATGCCGAGAATCCAGGTGAAATACCACATTGCGGTCTCCTTGATCGTATCTCCGGCGAGGCAGGCGGCGAGTGTCGCGCATGGCCGGTACAGCGAAGCGGAAGTGCTGGCGAACAAAGTCCGCCACGCGGGTGCAACCAGGGGTGACTTCGCGGCGCTCGCGCCCACACGGCAGCCCTTTGCAGCGATCATGAAGAAGAACGCGGCGCCATGCAAGGGGGCGCGTATCCCTCGCACGCGAGGTTTAACAATTCGATACATGAGGTCGATGCGGAGCCCTTAACATGGCGGCTATCGCATTCCGTCCATGCGGATCTGACATCTGGCTTACGCACCCTGCGGCGCCGGCCGGTCTGTTTCCGTTTTCAAGGTAACCCAACATGCTGATCAATTGCGCCGCCTATCAGGACGGCCGGAAGCTGGCTGACATCGACATCGATAGCATCAGCGAGTACGTGGCGCGGCCCGAGTGCTTCGTCTGGGTCGCGCTGAAAGACCCGGGGCCGGGTGAGCTGGCCGTGATGAAACACGAGTTCGGGCTGCACGAGCTCGCGATCGAGGATGCGCAAAACGGCCACCAGCGCCCCAAGATCGAGGAGTACGGCGAGTCGCTCTTCGCCGTGATGCACACGGTCGAAACGGACGAAGACGGCGAACTGCTGATCGGCGAGGTCGACGTGTTCGTGGGGCGCAACTACGTGCTGTCGGTGCGCCGCGGCACGCGCACCGGCTTTCAGAATGTTCGCGCCCGCTGCGAGCGCGAGCCGAAGCTGCTCAAGGAGGGCGCGGCGTTCGTGCTGTACGCGCTCGCCGACGATATCGTCGATCGCTATTTCCCGATCATCGAGGCGATGAACACCGAGATCGAGGAGCTCGAAGACCGCATTTTCGATCGCAACAATTCGGCGGCCTCGCGCGCGATCATTCAGGATCTGTACTCGCTGAAGCGGCGCCTCGTGATCCTGCAGCACCATATCGCGCCGCTCCAGGAAGCCATCAGCAAGCTGACGGGCGGCCGCATTCCGAGCGTCTGCGAAGGCATGCAGGCGTACTTCCGCGACGTCTACGACCATCTCGAACGGATCGTGCGCACCATCGACGGCCGGCGTGAAATGATCGTCACCGCGGTGCAGGTCAATCTCGGCATGATCTCGCTCGCGGAGAGCGAGGTGACCAAGCGGCTCGGCTCGTTCGCGGCGCTGTTCGCGGTGCCGACCATGATTGCCGGCATCTACGGGATGAACTTCCAGAATCTCCCCGAATTGCACTACCGGTACGGCTACCCGATCTGTCTGACTGTCATGCTGACGGTCGACCTGATCCTCTATTGGCGCTTCCGCAAAGCCGGCTGGCTTTGATCCGACGCGTCTCCCCCAGGCGTGCAACCGGCTTGATCCGCCGCGGCCGCGTCGGCGGCTTGCGCCCATCCCGCTGCTCCGCCACGGCTGCGCTGCTTCCGGATGCCGCGCCCACAACGCGCCCACAAATCTGACCGCCTCGCGTGTTCCTGCTTGCACCGCGCGCAATAAAAGTCCAGCATAGGCGGCCCGCCGGCCGCTGATCTTGCGGCCGGCGGGAAATTAGCCACGCACGGACCCAGCGAGGACCCTTGTCAAAACGCCGCCTGCCGGCGCGCTCAACCGGTGCGCCGAGTCGAATTGCTCAACCGCCAGGCATCGTCGCATATTCTGCGCACCGGTGCACTGCAACACCGCGAATCGTTGACAATACGAGCGGGCTGCGCTGAGAATAGGCCACGCAAACGTTTGCGCGCAATTAAAAATACGGCTCACCCGCGAGCCTGACAAACCTTGGAGATATGCATGAGCCATCGCATTCGCCGCCGTCTGCTGGCGGTCGCAGTCCTTGCCACCGCTACCGCCGCGTTGCCGTTTTCCGCCGCTTACGCGCAAACCGCGCCCGCTCATAAGCCGAACGTCGCGCTCGTCATGAAGTCGCTCGCCAACGAGTTCTTCCTGACCATGGAAAACGGCGCGAAGGACTACCAGAAACACAATCCCGGCCAGTTCGACCTGATCACCAACGGCATTAAAGACGAGACCGATACCGCGAACCAGATCCGCATCGTCGAGCAGATGATCGTGTCGAAGGTCGACGCGATCGTGCTGGCGCCGGCCGATTCGAAGGCGCTTGTGCCGGTCGTCAAGAAGGCCGTCGATGCGGGCATCATCGTCGTGAACATCGACAACCGGCTCGACCCGGACGTGCTCAAGTCGAAAGACCTGAACGTGCCGTTCGTCGGACCGGACAACCGCAAGGGCGCGCAGAAGGTCGGCGATTATCTGGGCAAGAAGCTGAAGTCGGGCGACGAGGTCGGCATTCTCGAAGGCGTGTCGACCACCACCAACGCGCAGCAGCGCACCGCCGGCTTCAAGGACGCGATGCAGAGCGTCGGCGCGAAGGTCGTCTCCGTGCAATCGGGCGAATGGGAAATCGACAAAGGCAATGCGGTGGCCTCGGCCATGCTCAACGAGTACCCGAACCTGAAGGCGCTGCTCGCCGGCAAC
>DASPZL010000462.1:0-9076 GCA_035636295.1 Paraburkholderia sp. | reverse complement strand
GCGTCGATCCTGTCGAGCGAATACGGCGATCAGCTGCTGAAGGCCGGCAAGGCCGCCGACATCAATCAGTTGCCGGTCGGCACCGGCCCGTTCATTTTCCGCAGCTACACGAAGGACGCGACGATCCGCTTCGACGGCAATCCGGATTACTGGAAGCCGAATACGGTGAAGATCTCCAAGCTGATCTTCTCGATCACGCCGGACGCCGGCGTGCGCGTGCAGAAGATCAAGCGCGACGAATGCCAGGTGATGAGCTATCCGCGTCCGGCCGACATCGCGCCGCTGAAGGCTGAAGCGAACATCGCGATGCCGTCGCAGCCGGGCTTCAACCTGGGCTACCTCGCGTACAACGTGACGCACAAGCCGGTGGACAAGGTCGAGGTGCGTCAGGCGCTCGACATGGCGATCAACAAGAAGGCGATCATCGACTCGGTGTACCAGGGCGCAGGCCAGGCCGCGACGAACCCGATGCCGCCGACCCAATGGTCGTACGACAAGAACCTGAAGAGCGCGTCCTACGATACGGAGAAGGCCAAGGCCCTGCTCGCGAAGGCCGGCTATCCGAACGGCTTCGACATCACGCTGTGGGCGATGCCGGTGCAACGCGCGTACAACCCGAACGCCCGCCTGATGGCGGAAATGATCCAGGCCGACTGGGCCAAGATCGGCGTGAAGGCGAAGATCGTCACGTACGAGTGGGGCGAGTACATCAAGCGCGCGCACGCAGGCGAAGACGACACGATGCTGATCGGCTGGACCGGCGACAACGGCGATCCGGACAACTGGCTCGGCACGCTGCTCGGCTGCGACGCGGTGAACGGCAACAACTTCTCGAAGTGGTGCCACAAGCCGTTCAACGACCTGATCGAGAAGGGCCGCGTCACGTCCGATCAGGGCGCGCGCACCACGGCTTACACGCAGGCGCAGCAGATTTTCGCGCAACAACTGCCGTTCTCGCCGATCGCTCACTCGACCGTGTATCAGCCTGTCAGCAAGAAGGTGGTCGACATGCGTATCGAGCCGCTCGGGTATGCGCGCTTCGACGGCGTCAGCGTCAAGTAAAAGTAATACAGTCAGGCTTACGCAGTAGCTTTTCGCACGGTTAGAAAACTGGTCGAAATGGTCCGGCGGCCGGGGTCACAAGCCCTCGTCGCCGGTTGCGTTTTTTCTTCATCAAGACCATAGGGACGAACCATGTTCCGCTTTGTTTTGCGCCGCATCGGCATGGTGATACCGACGTTCATCGGCATCACGATCCTTGCGTTCGCGCTGATTCACCTGATACCGGGCGATCCCATCGAAGTGATGATGGGCGAGCGCGGCGTCGATCCGGCGATGCATGCCGCCGCGATGCACCGGCTGGGGCTCGACGAGCCGCTGCCAATGCAATACATCCACTACATCGGCCGCGCGCTGCACGGCGACCTCGGCACCTCGATCATCACCAACACCAGCGTGATGGGCGAATTCCTCGCACGTTTTCCCGCCACCGTCGAACTGTCGATCTGCGCGATGCTGTTCGCGCTGGTCGTCGGCTTGCCGGCGGGCGTGTTCGCGGCGCTCAGGCGCGGCACGGTGGTCGATCACGGCGTGATGGGCACGGCCCTGACCGGCTACTCGATGCCGATCTTCTGGTGGGGTTTGATCCTTATCATGGTGTTCTCGGTGAAGCTCGGCTGGACGCCGGTGTCGGGCCGCATCGCGGTCGAATACGACATTCCGCGCGTGACCGGCTTCATGCTGATCGACGCGATGATGTCCACCGACGAAGGCGCGTTCAAATCCGCGCTGAGCCATCTGATCCTGCCGGCCATCGTGCTCGGCACGATTCCGCTGGCGGTCGTCGCGCGCATGACGCGTTCGTCGATGCTCGAAGTGCTGCGCGAGGATTACATCCGCACCGCGCGCGCGAAGGGCTTGCCGCCTGGGCGCGTGATTGTCGTGCACGCGTTGCGCAATGCGCTGATTCCGGTGGTGACGGTGATCGGCTTGCAGGTCGGCACGCTGCTCGCGGGCGCGGTGCTGACCGAAACGCTGTTTTCGTGGCCGGGGATCGGCAAATGGCTGATCGATGCGATCGGCCGGCGGGATTATCCGGTGGTGCAGGGCGGTATCCTGATGATTGCCACGCTGGTGATCGTCGTGAACCTCGTCGTCGATCTGTTGTACGGCGTGTTGAACCCGCGCATTCGCCATACGAGGTAAATATGAACCCCCACGCTCACTTGCGTTCGCTGCCCCCCATGGAGGCGCATGCCTCCCTTGAGGCGGCTCTGCGGGAGGCATGACACGAAAATGGCAGACATTCAAAATACAGTCCCCACAGCAGTTACGCCGCCCAGCGGCCGCGCCATCGCCGCGCGCGAATTCTGGGCGAATTTCTCGCGCAACCGTGGCGCGGTCAGCGCCGGCATCGTCGTGTTGGTGCTGATTTTCGTCGCAATCTTCGCGCCGTTGATCGCGCCGCACAGTCCGATCGAACAGTACCGCGATTTCGTCAAGATTCCGCCTGCGTGGCTCGAAGGCGGCAACTGGAAGTTCGTTCTCGGCACCGACGAAGCGGGCCGCGACATTCTCTCGCGTCTGATGTACGGCGCGCGGCTGTCGTTCTGGATCGGCTTCGTCTCGGTGGTGCTCGCGCTGATTCCGGGCGTGGTGCTCGGCCTGATCGCGGCATTCTTCGAAAAGTGGGCGGATACGCCGATCATGCGCATCATGGACGTGCTGCTCGCGTTGCCGTCGCTGCTGCTGGCTGTCGCGGTGGTGGCGATCATCGGTCCGGGTCTTGTCAACACGATGCTGGCGATTGCGATCGTCGCGTTGCCGGGTTATGTGCGTTTGACGCGCGCTTCCGCGCAAGGCGAGTTGCAGAAGGAATATGTGACGGCTTCGCGCGTCGCGGGCGCCGGCACGCTGCGCCTGATGTTCTCGCAGGTGCTGCCGAACTGCACAGCGCCGCTGATCGTGCAGGCCACGCTCGGCTTTTCGTCGGCGATTCTCGATGCGGCCGCGCTCGGTTTTCTCGGCCTCGGTGTGCAACCGCCGTCGGCGGAGTGGGGCGCAATGCTCGCCTCGGCGCGCGATTACATCGACAGCGCCTGGTGGATCGTCACAATGCCGGGTCTCTCCATCCTGATCTCGGTGCTCGCGATCAATCTGCTCGGCGACGGGCTGCGCGACGCACTCGATCCCAAACTGAAACGGATGGCCTGAAATGGGTAACCTATTGACCATCCGCAATCTGGCGGTGAACTTCAACGGACTGCCCGCGGTCGATCGAATCAACCTCGATGTCGCGCCGGGCGAAGTGGTCGGCGTGGTCGGCGAATCGGGCTCGGGCAAGAGCGTCACGATGATGGCGCTGATGGGCCTGATCGACGCGCCGGGCAAGGTCACCGCCGACGAAATCACCTTCAACGGCAAGAATCTGCTGAAGGCGTCGGCGAAGGAACGCCGCAAGATCATCGGCAAGGACATCGCCATGGTGTTCCAGGACGCGCTCACCAGTCTGAATCCGAGCTACACGGTCGGCTATCAGATCAAGGAAGTGCTGAAGCTGCACGAAGGCTTGCGCGGCGACGCGTTGCACAAGCGTGCGCTGGAACTGCTCGATCAGGTCGGCATTCCGGACGCGAAGAACCGCATCGGCTCGTTTCCGCATCAGATGTCGGGCGGCATGAACCAGCGCGTGATGATCGCCATGGCGATCGCCTGCAATCCTAAACTGCTGATCGCCGACGAGCCGACCACCGCGCTCGACGTGACGATCCAGGCGCAGATCATGGAACTGCTGATGCGCTTGCAGAAGGAGCGCGGCATGGCGCTCGTGCTGATTTCGCACGATCTGGCGGTGGTGTCCGAGGTCGCGCAGCGCGTCGCGGTCATGTACGCTGGCGAAGTGATCGAGACCAACCGCGTGCCGGACATCTTCGCCGCGCCGCATCATCCGTACACGGAAGCGTTGCTGGCGGCGATTCCCGAGCACAACGTCGGCGCGGTGCGGCTCGCCGCCTTGCCGGGCATGGTGCCGGGGCGCGACGACCGGCCCAAAGGGTGTCTGTTCGCGCCGCGCTGCAAGTATGTGGTGGACGACTGCCTGAAAGCGCGGCCGGCGCTCGCGCCGATGCAAGGTCACGCCGAAGTGGCGCGCGTGCGCTGCATCAAACCCCTGAACCTGAGCGGCGACGCCAACGTTCACACCCATGGAGGCGCACGATGAACGCAGTACTCGAAACGCGGCGCCAGTCGGACCATGCGGGCGATCACGTGCTGGTCGCCGACAAGCTCGCGCGTTACTACACGGTCAAGCGCGGCATGTTCGCTCACGGAACGGTGAAGGCGCTCAACGGCGTCTCGTTCGCGCTCGAGCGTGGCAAGACGTTGGCGGTGGTCGGCGAATCCGGCTGCGGCAAATCGACGCTCGCACGTCAGCTGACGATGATCGAAGCGCCCACCGCGGGCCGCTTGCTGATCGACGGCGAAGATGTGGCCGGCGCTGATCACGCGAGGATCGCCGCGCTGCGGCGCCGTGTGCAGATGGTGTTCCAGAATCCGTTTGCGTCGCTGAATCCGCGCAAGACGGTCGAGCAGACGCTCGGCGAACCGCTTGCGATCAACTCGCAACTGAGCGCGTCCGAACGCGCCGAACGGATTGCGCAGATGATGCGCACCGTCGGTCTGCGTCCCGAACATGCAAAGCGCTATCCGCATATGTTCTCCGGCGGCCAGCGGCAGCGCGTGGCGATTGCGCGCGCGATGATTCTCGATCCGCAGATCGTGGTCGCCGATGAACCGGTGTCGGCGCTCGACGTGTCGATCCAGGCGCAGATTCTGAATCTGTTCATGGATCTGCAGGAGCAGTTCAAGACCAGCTACGTGTTCATCTCGCACAACCTCTCGGTGGTCGAGCATATCGCCGACGACGTGATGGTGATGTACTTCGGCGGCGTGGCGGAACTCGGCGACAAGAAGCGGATCTTCTCGAACCCGCGCCATCCTTATACACGTGCGTTGATGTCGGCCACGCCTTCGATCTTCGAGGCGGATCGCACCATCAAGATCAAGCTGCAGGGTGAAATGCCCTCGCCGCTGAATCCGCCGTCCGGTTGCACGTTCCATCTGCGCTGCCCGTACGTGATTGACCGTTGCCGCAGCGAGGAGCCGAAGCTGCGTGAAGTGGATGGCCGTCAGGTCTCGTGTCACCGCGCCGAGGAGGTGGGGGACGTGGATGCCTGATGTGGTGGCGGCGCGTCGTCTTGCGCGCCGCTCGCGTGATGGCGGCCGTAGCGTTGCTTTCGCGCGGCGCTGGGGGGCGCGAGCACTGACCTGTGCCGTGCTCCTCGGCGTTTGTCCCATCTTTCATTTGAGCGCGGGGCCGATCGGCGTCGCGCATGCCGCCGGCGCGGCCGCCAATACGCCCGCTCAGGCCGGGCGCCCGCTCCTGCCGGTGCCCAATCAGCCGGCGCCGCCGCGCGCCACCGTACCCGGCTTCAATCCGCCGTCCGCCACGTCGGGCACCACCGCGAGCGGCCCGGTGCGCACACAGCCGGCGCGCATGCCGTTCTATGTCGCGACGCGCGGCACCACCACCCTCTACGTGCTCGGCACGCTGCACGTGGGCGATCCCGCCGACTATCCCGCCAAGCAGCCATTCCGCGCACCGATCCTCGGCGCACTGGCCGCCTCGCCGACACTCGCGCTCGAACTGTCACCCGACGAACTGCTGGTCTCGCAAGACGACGTGTCGAAGTACGGTGTATGCAGGCGCGACTGTCTGCCCGGTTTATTGCCCGAACCGTTGTGGCACAAGCTCGCTTTGCGCCTGCGCGGCAATCGCGCCGCGCTGGATGAAATCAGGAAGATGCGGCCTTGGCTCGCTTCGTTGCTGGTCGAAACTTACGATTCGCTGAGTGCCGGTTTGCAGACCGAGTACGGCACGGAAGCCCAGCTACAGAACGTGTATCTCAGGACTCGCGGCAAGATCGTCGGCCTCGAGACCTTGCCGCAGCAGATGCGTGCGTTCACGAGCCTCACGCTCGCGCAGCAGCGCGAAATGCTGGCGCAGGACCTCGCGCAGACGCCTGCGGAAAACGTCGCGGACGTGCGGACCTTGCATCGTCTGTGGCGAGTGGGCGACGCCGATGCGATCGCCGCGTGGCAGGCCGCGAAGTCCGAGAAACTGGCGCGCGACAAGCGCATTTCCGATTCGATCGACAACAGGATCGTCTATGAGCGGAACCGGCGCTTCGTGTCGCGCATGCTGCTGATCGCCGCGCCGAACAAGCCTGTGTTCGTGGCGATCGGCGCGCTGCATCTGGGGGGCCGCAAAGGCGTCCTGCAGCTTTTGCGGCAGCGCGGATTCGTGGTGGAGGCAGGGTGAGGTCCGTCCGGGTACTGCGTAATGCATGCACGATTGCCAGTTGTCTGAGTACGTATAGGCCATTCGGCCACGTTAGGAACAGGCCTTCCAACCGACCAGTCTGACGCTCACTTTCGCCGCGTACCGCTCGCAATCTTCCAGGACCACCGAGTGTTCTGTACGTGTTATAGTGTATGCACAAACGTCAATACAGATGCTGTGTGCGTTTCGAGTGGGATGAAGCCAAAAATCAGATCAACATCCGCAAGCATGGTATCGACTTCACAGATGCCATCGACGTGTTCAATCATCCGGTGCTAGCGGCACTCGACCAGCGCAACGACTACGGTGAGGAGCGCTGGGTTGCACTAGGCTGGATGGCGGCTATCGTAGGCGTGGTGGTGTACGTCGAGCGCGATATGGATGTGGTCCGGATCATCTCGGCGCGCAAAGCCACGAAACACGAAGTCACGCGTTACAAGCACAGCATCTGGCATTGACGGGAATCTTCGGCAATCGCCGGAAAACGAACACGGGCGGAAATGATGAGCAAACCAACAGGAACGGACTGGAAGCGACTCGCAAAGGCAGACGACGCACATATCGACACAAGCGACGTGCCCGAGTTGGGTGACGATTTTTTCGAGCGCGCGGAACTGCATCTGCCACCGAAGCAGGCCGTCACGATGCGCCTCGATGCGGATGTGCTGAGCTGGTTCAAGGAGCAGGGCGCGGGCTATCAGACGCGCATCAACAAGCTGTTGCGCGCCTATATGCTGGCGCATCAGCGGCGCGCTCTTAAGTAGCAGCGCCGCCGCATTTCGCCCGCGCGTAATCCCGGAAGACGCCGGCCTGGAAGACGCCGCGCCGAAGCATGTGGCTCCGGCGCGGCCTGCGCCTTATAGATTGCCCGCGCGTAGTTCCTCGGACACACGCTTGACCACCGGCGCCCAATCTCCCAGCGTCGTCTGCCGGAACAGTTTCATGCCGGGATACCACGGCGAATCGCTGCGCGCCTCGAGCCAGCGCCAGTCGGAGTTGGCGGGCAGCAGCACCCACACCGGCTTGCCGAGCGCCGCCGCGAGATGCGCGACGCCGGTGTCCACGGCGATCACCAGATCGAGATTCATGATGAGCGCGGCGGTATCGTCGAAGTTATGCAGGTCGGCGGTGAAGTCGTGGGCGCGGAACGCTGCGGGCGCGTCGGCCAACTGCGCGTGCGCCGGGCCTTTTTGCAACGCGTACCAGGTAACGCTCTTCAGCGAGCTTGGCGCGCTCAGATCCGCCAGCGCGATCGACCGGTAGCGGTCGTTGCCGAACGTCGGACTGCCGGCCCATACCAAGCCCACTTTCCGTTTCGATTTGTCTCCTAAGTTCACCCGTTTGCGCCATGCCTTGATCTTCGCTTTGCTGGCGAACAGGTACGGCACTTCCGCCGGAAGCGTGGACAAATCCATGCCGATGCATGACGGCACGCTCATCATCGGCACCCAGAAATCGTACTGGCCTTCCGGCTGGCCGCTGAATGCCCGGTGCACGCCGGGTACGCGTTCGAGCAACGGCAGCAGCGGCTCGCGCACGCGAATATCGACGGTCGCGCCGAGTTGTTCGAGCACGCGCGCAAAACGCAGGAACTGGAAGTGGTCGCCGAAACCTTGCTCGCCGGCCACCAGCAGGCGACGCCCCGCGAGCGGCTCGCCACGCCATTCGGCCACGCCCGGTATCGCGATCGCATCATAGTCGCTCTTGCGCCAGCGCTGCGCGAACTCGGCCCAGCCTTGTTTGTAATCGCCGCGCTTGAGCAACAGCCACGCGAGATTCTGATGCGCGTCCGCGTAGTCGGGAGCGAGCTGCAGCGCGTGGCGATAGAAACCTTCCTCTTCATCCAGCCGGCCTTGCGCGCCCAGCGAACCACCGAGGCACACCAGGTTGGTCGGATTCGGTTTGAGCGCGACCGCGCGCCGGTAGTGCGATTCGGCGCCCGCATAGTCGCCGAGCTTGCCGATCAGGCTGCCCAGGTTGATATGCGCCTCCGCGTAATGTGGGCGCAGCGCCAGAGCCTGTTCGAAACTGGCGATCGCCGCTTCGTGATTGCCCCGCGCGTTGTGCGCATTGCCCGCATTGAAGTGCGCCTCCGCCGAATTCGGGTCGAGCGACAGGGCGTCGCGATAGCACGCCGATGCTTCGTCGTAACGACCGAGCTTGTTCAGCACCGTGCCCAGGTTCAGATGCGCGTCGACCATGCCGGGGTTCGACGCGAGCGCCAGCCGGTATTGTTCGATCGCTTCGTCGAAGGAGCCTTGCGCCTGCAGCGCGACGCCGAAGTTGTTGTGCGCGTCGGCGAAATCCGGCTGCAGCTGCAGCGCCTGGTCGTAGCAGATCATCGCTTCGTCGAGATGGCCGAGCGCGGCGGCCACGAGGCCGCGGTTGCTCCAGCAGGCGGCGTCGGTGCGGTCGAATTTGAGCGCCTGGCTCATCAACCGGGCGGCGACGTCGTGATTGCCACGCTGATGTTGCAGCACGCCGAAATAGTGCAGCGCCCTGGTATGGGACGGATCGAGCGTGAGCGCTTCACGGTAGAAAGGTTCGGCGTCGTCGAGCTGGCCGGCCTGGTGTGCCGCGAGCGCGGCGTCGATCAATGAGGCGAGGTGGGCGGGGTGGGCGGAGGGCGGCGCATCGGTGCGCACAGCGTCGGGATGGGATTGACGTTCCATGAGG
>DASPZL010000461.1:0-5288 GCA_035636295.1 Paraburkholderia sp. | reverse complement strand
GAAGTCGCGCAGCGCACCGCGGCGCTGTCGCGGCTCGGCAGCGCCGCGGCGCTCGATCCGGCCGGCCAGTCGGTGCGCGTCGTCTCGATCGAGGGTTTCGGCCACCGTTATTCGGCGGTCATCCAGACCGGCGACGGCCAGCGCTTTGATGTCGCGGCGGGCGACGTGCTGCCGAACGGACTGCGCATCGTCTCGATCGGCGCGAGCGAGGTCGTGGGCCGCTGGAGCAGCGGGCAGACCGCGCGAATGATTCCCGTGATGGCCTCGCGCAGCGGCGCGGTGCTCAACCCCGGCACGACCGCCGGCGGCGCGCTCGCGCCGGCCGATCGCAACGCGGTGCCGGGCTTGCCGCCCGGTTACCCATCAGCCCAATAGGTGACGAGATGAACTCCGCGACCAGCATCAAATTCGACATGTCGGCTCAACGGGCCGAAACGCACCGGATGGGCACCGCGCATCCTCTGTCGGGCGAAGGCCCGTGGGCCGCGAGCGCCGAGGAGCGCAAGCTGCTGTGCCTGCTCGACGACGGCCGCCTGCTCGTGGCCGAGGGGCACGAACTCAGCCCGTACGTGCTGTCGTATCGCGCGCGGCTCGACCGGCTGCAGCATCCTTACCGTCTGCTGGCCGTGAGTCTCGACGACGTGCGGCGCGCGTACGAAGGCATGCGCCGCGACGGCACCGGCGAGCGCGTCGATCACACGGCGATGCAGGTGCTCGCGAAGGAACTGATCGCGCAGGCGTGCCGCGAGCGCGCGTCGGACATTCATATTCGCGTCAAGCGTTTCAGCACGGAGATCCTGTTTCGCATTCACAACGAGCTGGTGCGCGTGAGCGAGCAGACCCGCGAGCAGGGCGCGCGTCTGCTCGCGACCCTCTATGCGGCGATGGCGAGCGTATCGGACAACACATACAAACCGAACGAGCGCCAGGACGCGGCGATCGGCGACCGCGACAAGCTGCCCGAAGAACTGTTCGGGGTCCGTATCGCCACCGCGCCGACCAGCACCGGCAGCGTGATGGTCATGCGTCTGCTCTACAACGATGCCGGTGACTCGACCGACCTGCGCCTGCTCGGCTATTCCGATACGCAGTCGGGCTATATCGACGAACTCAAACGCCTGCCGCACGGTATGAACGTCATCAGCGGCCCGACCGGTTCGGGCAAATCCACGACCTTGCAGCGCGTGCTGGTAGGCAAGATCACCGAGTGCGCGGGCTCGATCCATGTGATCACGGTGGAGGACCCGGTCGAATATCCGATCGCGGGCGCCGTGCAGACGCCCGTCGTCAACGCGGCGACGGAGGAGGCTCGTTCGCAGGCGTTCGCGAGCGCGATCGCCAATGCGATGCGTCTCGATCCGGACACCATCATGATCGGCGAAATCCGCGATCGCGCGTCGGCGCAGAGCGCGTTGCGCGCGTCGATGACGGGCCACCAGGTCTGGACGACCGTGCACGCGAACAGCGCGATCGCGATCGTCGACCGGCTGGTCGATCTCGGACTGCCTCTCGGCATGGTGACCGACGAGTCGGTGATCACCGGTCTCATCAGCCAGCGGCTCGTCAAGGTGCTGTGCCCGCATTGCAAGCGGCGCCTCGCCGGCGCGCCGCAGGAGGAGCAGGACCAGGCGCTCGCCGCGCGCGTGCGCCGCGCGGTCGGCGCCGCGTTCGACCGGGTGTTCGTGCAGGGCCCCGGCTGCGCGCATTGCGCGGGACGCGGCACGACCGGGCGCACGGTGGTCGCCGAGGTCATCCATACCGATGCGCAGTTCTTCGCGTACATCCGCGAAGGCAACAGAAAAGCGGCGCTGACCTATTGGCTCGATCACCTGGGTGGCCGAACCATCGTCGAGCACACGATCGAAAAGGTGTCGGCGGGGCTCGTCGATCCGCGTTCGGCCGAGCGCATCGTCGGCCCACTGGTGCCGCGCAGCGAGCCGGTGCGGCTGCGTTCGGTGGAGAACGTCGAGGGCGTGCGTCCGGCCGCACCGGGCAGCGCGGCCGTCGGAGCCGACTATGACGTTTGACCTGAACCGGCACTGGGCGAAGCTGCAGGCGACCGCGCAGGCGCGTCTGCGGCTCTACCGGAAGATCGAGAAGATGCTGTCGAACGGTCTGCCGCTGCTCAAGGTGCTGCAGGACCTGGAAATGCGTGCTTCGCACGACGGCCGCAAGCCGACGCTGCCCGAAGCGGTGCTGATCGGCGAATGGCGGCGCGTCGTGCAGAACGGCGGCGGTCTCGCCGAAGGGATGGACGGCTGGGTGCCGCAGGCCGAGCAGATGATCGTGATGGCCGGCGAGCAGTCGGGGCGGCTCGAAGCGGCGTTGCGCTCGGTGACCGGCATCGTGATGTCGGGACGCCGTATCCGCAATACGGTCGTCGGCGGGCTCGCCTATCCGGTCGCGCTGTTCGCGATGATGCTCGCCTATCTGTATCTGTTCGGCGCGAAGCTCGTGCCGCAGTTCGCGGCGATCGAAGATCCCGCGCGCTGGCATGGCTCCGCGCGAATGCTCTATGTGCTGTCGCTGTTCGTTCAGACGTGGCTGCCCGAGTGCGTGCTCGCCATCCTCGTGCTGATCGCGCTGCTCGTCTACTCGATGCCGCGTTGGGCAGGACGGCTGCGCAGCCGCTTCGACGAGCTCGCGCCGTGGTCGATCTACCGGCTCATGGTGGGGTCGAGTTTTCTGACGGCGTTCGCCTCGATGCAGGCCGCCGGCTTCACGGTCGAACAGTCGCTGACGCGTCTTGCCGACCACGCGAAGCCATGGTTGCGCGAGCGAATCGACGACATGCTGTTCGGCGTGAAATCGGGATTGAATGTGGGTGAGGCCATGCGGGTGAGCGGTTACCGGTTTCCGTCGAAGGAAATCGTGGAAGACCTCTGCGTCTACGCGCAATACAAGGGCTTTGCGGAATCGCTGAAGACGCTCGCGGACGAGTGGGTCGAAACAGGTGTCGAAAAGGTGACGGCGCAGATGCGCATCCTGAACGGGTTCGCGATCGTCGTCATGGCGTTGATGTTGGGGCTGCTGATTATCGGCTTCTTCGGTATTCAGCAGGAAATTGCTGCGATGAGCAGGGCGATGCATTAAGCGTGATGGTTCAACCAGGGGGATTTGACATGAACGGTGCAAAACAACGGTCTATCGGCATGCCGCGCATGCGCCGCGGTCGTCTGCGGGCGCGTCAGCACGGTGCGTCGCTGCTTGAAGCGATCTCGTATCTCGGCATTGCCGCGATCGTGGTGATCGGCGCGGTCGCGCTGCTGTCGAGCGCTTTCAGCAGCGCCAGTACGAACTCGGTCAACGAGCAGGTCAGCGCGATTCAGAGCGGCGTGAAGAAGCTTTATATGGGGCAGTCCGCGAGTTACACGGGCTTGACCAACTCGGTGCTCGCGAGCGCGGGTGTGTTTCCCGCTTCGCTGACGCCGTCCTCGGACGCCAACGCGACGATCACCAACACGTGGAACGGGACGGTGACCGTGGCGGCCGCGGCGGCGGCTAACGAATTCACGATCACTTACACCAGCGTGCCGCAGAGCGTCTGCGTGAATTCGGTGACGGCGGGCGGCAGTTGGGCCAGCGTCTCGGTGAACGGCACCGCCTACACGACGATGCCGGTGACGCCGGCCAATGCGTCGACTGCCTGCAGCAGCACGGACTCCAATACGATCATCTGGACCTCGACCTGAACGGAGCCGAGCATGCAGCTACGGACGATGCCGCTTATTCGCCCTGACGCGTGGGCCGGCTCGCAGGGAGACGCCTGAATGTACGCGCTCTGGATCGCGCTATCGATGGCGGTGATCACCGGCGTGTATTCGATCGTCGATACGCACTACGTGCAGGCGACGCCGACGCTCGCGAGCGCTTCGCTTGCGCAAAGCATGGCGGCTTACCGGCAGGCGGCGATCAAGTTCGCGCTCGCCAATCCGCAAACGAGCGGCGTCGTATCGTCGGGCGCGCTGACGCCGTATCTCGCGGCGGGCATGACCAACGCGCTCTGGCAAGTCTACGTGACACCGAATAGCGATGTGGCGGGCAGCACCGTCGTTATCTACACGACGTCGACGAGCGCAGCGCCGGCGATTACCGGCATCGAACAACTCGCGTTTCATTCGGCGCTCGCGGGCGTCGCGAACGACGGCAGCGTCTTGTCGCCGGGCAATGCCGCGGTCGCGCTGCCCGCGGCGATTGCGCCGGCCGTGCCGAACGGAACTCCGGTATGGATCGCGCAGGCGTACTAGTACACCAAGCCTGTCGTGACGAACCGGAACATGACCGAAGCGTACTGAGACAAGACATGCACAACACACGGTTCCGACAACGCGGCTTCACGGTCGTCGAGTTGTTGGCGGCGCTGGCGATCGCGTCGCTGATGATCGTCGGCGTGACGGCGATGATCAGCACGTCGCTGGAGGACGTGAAGGGCCAGCAGGCGGCGCTGTACCAGTCGCAACTGACGCGCGCGGCGGCGCAGCTGATCACGCAGAACACGAACGCGCTGCTCGGTACGGCCACGACGACGGTGCCGGTGGTGGTGCCGCTGAGCGGCTCGTCGTATCAGCTCGCGACGTATTTGCCGACGGGTGTGCAGAACCGCAACGCGTATGGGCAGACACCGTGCCTGCTGGTCTACGCAACCGGTACGGGCGCGTTGCAGGGCCTGCTGGTGACGGAAGGCGGCACGACGATAGCGGATGGCCCGCTCGGCTATATCGCGGCGAACGCGGGGCAGGGCGGCGGCTCGATCCCGAAGACGAACAACTCGGCCGCTGCGGCGTTCGGCGCTTTCGGTGGCTGGAGCGTCGCGTCGCCGAACCCGGCGGGCAAGTCGTGCTCGGGGACGAAGACCGGCGTCGGCCATCTGGTCAGCGAAGTGTTTCCGGATAACGACCTCGCGCAGAACGGCGACTTCCTGTATCGCGTGAGCGTGCCGGGCAACGCGACGGCGAACACGATGCAGGTGCCGATCGTTCTCGCGCAGGAGACGGATTACAGCGCGTGCACGGCAAGCGCGGGAGCGGTGGCGGCGGATGCGAACAGCAACGTGGTGACGTGCCGCAACGGCGTGTGGACGCCGGTGTCGTCGATGCACTGGCGCGATCCGGTGGCTTCGGCGGCGGACCTGGGCAACCTGACGCTGATGCCGAACCCGCAATTGGGCGACGTGGCGATGACGACGAACACGGGCCGCGCGTACACGTTCAACGGGACGGCGTGGCAGGCGATCGCGGTCAACGAGCAGGGTTATCTGGATCTGGGCAACCAGTTCTCGGTGGTCGCGG
>DASPZL010000460.1:0-6339 GCA_035636295.1 Paraburkholderia sp. | reverse complement strand
CGGCGAGCGTGTGACTTCAGTGGGACTGTCCGACAGCTTGATCGGATTGCCGACCGTCAGATACTTGCCGCGCACCGGATGATCGACTTCGACGATCGTGCCGGTCTTGCGCAGCGACGGCTCTTCCGCGATCTCTTTCATCGACAGGATCGGGCCGCACGGAATGTCGTACTTATTGAGGATGTCCATCGCCTCGAACTTCGTCTTGGTCATGGTCCAGCGCTCGACCTCGGCGAAAATGTCTTTCAGATGCGGCAGGCGTGCGGCGGGCGTCGCATAGTTCGGGTCCGTGGTCCACTCTTCGCGGCCGATCACGTTGCAGATTTTTGCCCACACGGGCGCCTGCGCGATGAAATAGATGTACGCGTTCGGGTCGGTTTCCCAGCCTTTGCATTTGAGAATCCAGCCAGGCTGACCACCACCGGATGCGTTGCCGGCGCGCGGCACCGCTTCGCCGAATGTGCCGTTTGGATGTTGCGGGTACTCTTTCATTACGCCGGTGCGCTCGAGCCGCTGCTGGTCACGCAACTTCACGCGGCACAGATTGAGCACGCCGTCCTGCATCGCGGCCAGCACGTGTTGGCCGCGGCCCGTCGCTTTCCGTTGATAGAGCGCCGTGACGATGCCGAGCGCGAGATGCAGGCCCGTGCCGCTATCGCCGATCTGCGCGCCGGTGACGACAGGGGGACCATCGTCGAAACCGGTCGTCGACGCCGCGCCGCCGACGCACTGCGCAACGTTCTCGTAAACCTTGCAATCCTCGTAAGGACCGGGGCCGAAGCCCTTCACCGAAGCGACGATCATCCGTGGATTCAGTTCCTGGATGCGCTCCCAGGTGAAGCCCATCCGGTCGAGCGCGCCCGGGGCGAAATTCTCCACCAGTACGTCGCACGACTGGATCAGTTCTTCGAGAACCAGTTTGCCTTCGGGATGCTTCGTGTCGATCGTGATCGAGCGCTTGTTGTGGTTGAGCATCGTGAAGTAGAGGCTGTCCGCATCGGGCACGTCACGCAGTTGCTCCCGCGTGATGTCGCCCGCTCCCGCCCGCTCCACCTTGATGACGTCGGCGCCGAACCATGCGAGCAGCTGCGTGCAGGTCGGGCCTGACTGCACATGCGTGAAGTCGAGGATTCTCACATCCTCCAATGCTTTGCCCATCTCGGGTCTCCCTGATTTGATCTTCGTTGTTCTGGACAAGCCGGTCGGGCACGCCTGTCTGTATGTCTTTCGCCGCGCGGGCCTTAGCGTTTTCGGACTGCGGGCGTAAGTAGCGCCATCGCGACACGACGCGCGCCGGCAATCGCCGCCGCCTCACTTTCAAAGACGGCTTCATCGACGACCTGCTGATACGGCAGCAGGTCGGGTTGCGCCGGATGATTGTCCTCGACCGTGCGAATCGCCACGTAGGCGGCCCACCCGCCGTTGTGAATCCACTGCATCGCGGACAACTCCAGCCGGTATTTGCCCAGCACTTCTACGTGCATCGGAAATCTCCTGTGCGGCCGCTCACGCGCCTGCCGACGTTTCCAGTTCCGCGAGGCGCTTGCGCAGCGCGCGATCCTCCTGAAAGCGGCTGGTTTCGTCGCGGATCAAGGCGACGATGCCGGTCAGCTCGTTTTGCGGCGAATGCAGCAACGCAACCGTAAAGGCAATCGACAGCGACCGCCCGTCCTTATGCGTGGCGGGGACGCGCAACACGTCGTTGCCATAACGGGTTTCGCCCGTTGCCATGGTCTTGCGATAGCCGTCCCAATGACGGCCGCGCAAACGCTCCGGAATAATCAGGTCCAGCGACTTTCCTAACGCCTCGCTTTGCGTAAAACCGAACATGCGCTCGGCCGCGGGGTTCCACAACGTGATGCTGCCGCCGGCGTCGGAGATGATGATCGCGTCGCCGATTGCGTTGACGAGCTGCTCGAAGTCGATGGCTGTTTGCATGGATGGCGCTCCCCCCACAAGTAAAACCGCAGATCTTTAAACCAGATACGGCGCCCGCCAGTGGCGCCGTATCCGCAGGTGCCGGCATGAAACCGGACCTGCGTGACACCGTTAAACCGCTTTCATTTCACGCAGATTGAAGATTTCCTGCTGGCTGTAGCCAAGGCTCGCCAGCACTTCGTCCGTGTGTTCGCCGAGCAGCGGCGACGCGGTGACTTCCGGCTTCAGGTCCGAGAACTTGATCGGGCTGCCGACCGTCAGATACGTGCCGCGTTTCTTGTGCGGCACCTCGACAATCGTGCCGCTCGCGCGCAACGACGGGTCATTGGCCAGTTCCTTCATCGTCAGCACCGGCGCGCACGGAATGTCGAACTTGCGCAAGATGTCGACCGCTTCGAATTTGGTCTTGTCGGCGAGCCAGCCTTCGATGATGCCGAAGATGTCGAAGATATGCGGTTGACGCGCTTCAGCGGTCTTATAGGCCGGATCATCGATCCACTCGGGTTTGCCGATTGCCCTGCAGATCGGCTCCCACGCATGGCCCTGGATCGTGAAGTAGATGTATGCGTTCGGATCGGTTTCCCAGCCCTTGCACTTGAGCACCCAGCCCGGCTGACCGCCGCCGCCCGCATTGCCGCCGCGCGGCACCACATCGCTGAATTCGCCGTGCGGATATTGCGGATATTCCTCGAGATAACCCACGCGCTCGAGCCGCTGCTGGTCGCGCAGCTTCACGCGGCACAGGTTCAGCACGCTGTCCTGCATCGACACGGCGACCTTCTGGCCCTTGCCGGTTTTGTCGCGCCCGATCAGCGCGGTCAGAATGCCGATCGCCAGATGCATGCCGGTGTTGCTGTCGCCGAGCGCCGCGGCGCTAATGGTCGGCGGACCGTCCCAGAAGCCGGTGGTCGACGCCGCGCCGCCCGCGCATTGCGCGACGTTTTCGTAGACTTTCAGGTCGTCGTAGTGATGGCCGTCGCTGAAGCCTTTCACCGAAGCAACGATCATCTTCGGATTGAGTTCGTTCAGGCGCTCCCACGAAAATCCCATCCGATCCAGTGCGCCGGGCCCGAAGTTTTCGACCAGCACGTCCGATTCGCGGACGAGCTTTTCGAGTATCTCCTTGCCCTCGGGCTTTTTCGTGTCCAACGTCAGCGACTTCTTGTTGCTGTTGAGCATCGTGAAGTACAACGCGTCGGCGTCGGGGATGTCGCGCAACTGATTGCGCGTCACGTCGCCGGAACCCGGCCTTTCAACCTTGATCACGTCGGCTCCGAACCAGGCAAGCATCTGCGTGCACGCGGGACCGGCCTGGACGTGGGTGAAGTCGATGATCTTGATGCCTTCGAGAGGTTTGGTCACTTTGGTATCTCCGTGGTTGCTCTGGATTACTTTTTCATCGCCGCGCTTTGCGGATTCAGATTGGTCAGGCGGCCGCTCTCGGTGCCCGCCGCTTCATCGATGACGGCATTGATCAAGGTCGGCTTGCCCGATGCGATTGCCTCGAGCAGCGCCTTCGTCAGTTCTTCCGGTGTGGTCGCGTTGTAGCCGACACCGCCGAATGCCTCGATCATCTTGTCGTAGCGCGCGCCTTTCACGAACACGGTCGGCGCGACGTCCTTGCCTCCTGTCGGGTTCACGTCGGTGCCGCGATACACGCCGTTGTTGTTGAACACGATCGTGCAAACCGGCAAGTCGTAACGGCAGATGGTTTCGAGTTCCATGCCGCTGAAGCCGAACGCGCTGTCGCCTTCGATGGCGACAACCGGCTTGCCGCTCGTCACCGCCGCGCCGATCGCGAAGCCCATGCCGATGCCCATGATTCCCCACGTGCCCGAGTCGAAGCGTTTGCGCGGCTCGTACATGTCGATGATGCTGCGCGCGTAGTCGAGCGTATTCGCGCCTTCGTTGACGACGTTGATGTCCGGGCGCGTCTTCAGCACATCGCGGATCGCGCGCAACGCGCTGTGGAAATTCATCGGCGACGGGTTCTTGTCGAGCGTCGCGGCCATCTTGGCGAGATTCTTGTTCTTGCGCTCGGCGATCGCGCCGGTCCATTCGGCGCTCGGCTTTGCGAAGCTCGCGTCGAGCCCTGCGCGCAGTGCCGCCACGCACGAACCGATATCGCCGATCACCGGCGCGGCGATCGCGACGTTGCTGTCGATTTCGGTCGGCGAAATATCGACCTGCACGAACTTCTTCGGCTCCGCGCCCCACGTCTTGCCTTTGCCATGCGCCAGTAGCCAGTTCAGACGTGCGCCGATCAGCACGACCACGTCGGCTTCCTGCAACACGAAAGAGCGCGCCGCCGACGCTGATTGCTCGTGCGTATCGGGCAATAGGCCCTTCGCCATCGACATCGGCAGGTACGGAATGCCGCTTTGTTCGACGAACGCGCGAATCTCCGCATCGGCCTGCGCGTAGGCCGCACCCTTGCCGAGCAGGATCAGCGGACGCCTGGCACTCTTGAGCACATCGATCGCACGCTTGACCGATTCCGGCGCCGGCAACTGACGCGGCGCGGCGTCGACCACTTTGATCAGCGACTGCTGCGCCTTCACGGCATCCAGCGTTTGCGCGAGCAGCTTCGCCGGCAGGTCCAGATACACGCCGCCGGGGCGCCCCGACACCGCGGCACGAATCGCACGCGCCACGCCGATGCCGATGTCTTCCGCATGCAGCACGCGATACGCAGCCTTCGCGTATGGCTTGGCCGCATTCAACTGGTCCATTTCCTCGTAATCGCCCTGCTGCAGATCGACGATCTCGCGCTCGCTCGAGCCGCTGATCAGGATCATGGGGAAGCAGTTGGTGGTCGCGTTGGCGAGCGCCGTCAGGCCGTTCAGAAAGCCGGGCGCCGACACGGTCAGGCAGATGCCCGGCTTCTGCGTCATGAAGCCGGCGATGGCGGCTGCGTTGCCAGCGTGCTGTTCATGACGAAAGCCGATGAAACGCATCCCTTCCGCTTGCGCAAGCCGCGCGAGGTCGGTAATGGGGATACCGACCAGCCCAAAGATGGTGTTGATGTCGTTCAGTTTCAGCGCATCGATGACGAGATGAAATCCGTCGGTCGTCTCGGTCGCCTGTTGTTTCAATGTCTCTTCTACTGTCGTGCTGTCGGCTTCTGCCATGACGTCTCTCCTCCGTGACGGGGCGTTGTGTGGTTCGTGATATACAATATTCCACACACAGTATTAGTTCAAGTCTATTTTGCGAAGGAGATGTGATTGCTGCATTGCAGCTTGTCGGAAAGCGCGGATTTAGGGCTGCTTCGGGTAGGAACGTTTGCGTTGCACAAATCGCGAGGAGACTCGGAACCTGCGATGAACGCCGGATTTTTCTGGCTGCTGGTCCTGCGAGCGTCGCACTTTTTATCGCCGTCCAAGCCATGTGCCTGAGAACAAAAAAGCACTGCCACGCGTCCAGCGTGGCGGTGCCTGGCAAATTCTTGCGGCGCGCGTCGACCGTTTGCTTTGCGAAGCGATTACCTCGCGTCGCGGATCATGCGAGGCTCAGTCGAGGAAATCGCAGTTCGCTTCGACGAACGCCGCCAGCTCGAGCGAATGCTGCCGCACGAGGCTCTCGACCAACTCGGTATCGCGCCGCTCCAGCGCCTCGATAATGCGCATGTGATCGACGATCGAGCGCGAAGCACGGTCGCTTTGCGAGATCGTCATTTTGCGAATCGCGCGCACGTGCACGAACAGATTCTTCATCGTATCGAGCAGAATCTGCGATTGCGATAGCTGCACGATCGCCTGATGGAACGCAATATTCGCTTCCGAGTACTCTTCGATATGCTCGGCCGGCGTGGTATCGCGGAAGTCGTCGAACATGCGCCTGAGCCCGGCAATCTCACTTTCGGACGCGCGCTGCGTCGCGAGGCGCGCCGCCATGCTTTCGAGCGCCGCCCACATGTAGATCATGTCGACGATCTCTTTCTTCGTCTTGCGCTGGATGTAGATCCCACGGCGCGGCACCGTGCGCAGAAAGCCTTCCTGCTCGAGCAGCGTCATCGCTTCGCGAACCGGCGTGCGGCTCACACCGAGCGCCTCTGTCAATTCTTTTTCGTCGAGCCGGATCTCTTCGCGCGAGCGATAGATGTCGGCTTCGGCAATCGCCTGCTTCAACTTCGCGTAAGCCTGGTCGCGCAATGAAGCAGTCGCGTTGATCGGCACGAGCGTCAGTGGCAGAGCCGCTGAAAGAACATCGGTTTGCGTATCGGCCATTGACAGTGCTTCCCAGTTTGAGAGGATTCGTTGCTAGGGACACGCGAGCGAGTCATTTCAATATATTTAATACCATATATCACATACAGCGATTAGTCCAGCTAGCGTAATCCGCCGGTTTTAGCCGACAGGCGCATGCCGTTCCGTACGCGCTATACGTATTAGTTAGGGA
>DASPZL010000459.1:0-6175 GCA_035636295.1 Paraburkholderia sp. | reverse complement strand
GCATGTTTCCGCCGGGCGTGAAGCATGTACTGTTGTTCTATAAGGCGCCGCCGCAACGCGTAG
Source organism: Paraburkholderia sp. (assembly GCA_035636295.1). Classification (GTDB taxonomy): domain Bacteria; phylum Pseudomonadota; class Gammaproteobacteria; order Burkholderiales; family Burkholderiaceae; genus Paraburkholderia. The sequence goes on along the minus strand of DASPZL010000459.1, from coordinate 6,112 downwards.
ACACCCACAGCTTTGACGCCGCAGTGGCGGAAGCGAAACGCTATCTGCAAATGGACACGGCCCGTCCGCGGTCGTCGCGCTCCGATCATCTGCTGGCTGGGGCAATCTTCGCGGGCTGTACGATCGCACTGACATGGCTGTTGGTCACGTGCTCCATGAAGGACGCGGAGAAGGCGAAGAAGCCGTCTGTCACGCCGGTGGTTGCAGCCTGGCAGGCCGAGATTGCGGCCGAGAAGGCGCCGGCCCCGAAGGTCGTCGCCGCCGCGAACGCGGTGTCGGCGACGTTAGCGAGCGTCGATGCGCCAGAGAGGGCGCAGGCCGCACAGGTAGCGGCGGTAGAGTCTGCTGGCGTGCCCAAGCAAGTGGCCCAGACCGTACCATTGCCGCCAACTGCACCCAAGCAAGTCGCGCAGGCTGCGCCGGTGTCGCCTGCTGTGTCGGCGCAGGCTACACAAATCGTGTCCGTATCGCCTGCCGTCCCGAAAAAGAGCACCCAAGCCGAGTCACCGTCGTACGCTGAACCGAAGCAAGTTGCGCAAGCGTTTTCCACCATCCCGAAGCAGACCGCGCAGATCATGTCTCGCAACGACAGCACCGCAACACTTACGGGAAAGACTGTGAAGCGGGTCAAGGTAGCGCGCCTGTCCGAAGCTCACGTTAACGAACGTGTGGCCCTGAATCGCACCACTAAGCCGGCCTCGATTCCCGCGGCGTCGAAGCAGCCCGAGTGGACCGCTGGCGTAACACATAACGACGTTTCGACAGACGACGCGTCGAGGATGAACTGGGCTGCCCAGCAACATCGTCCGGCCCCGACCATGCGTGCAAGCGTGCCGTCCGATACCAGCTGGAATACCCGCATGACCCAGCGCAGGATCACCGACAACCCCGACGCCTTCAAGTAACAACAGAAGCGCGCGAGGCCATAAAAAAAGCCCGACCAACGGCCGGGCTTCTAAAGTCGGCTGCATCCTCCACAGGACGCAGCCCCTGCAAAACGGCAAAGCCGTTTGCGTTACCGCTGAACTGAGCTTAAGCCGCCAGCAGCGAACGCAGCACGAACGGCAGAATCCCGCCGTGCTTGTAGTAGTCGACTTCGATCGGCGTGTCGATACGCAGCAGCACCGGCACGCGCTTTTCCTTGCCGTCCTTGCCGCGAATCACCAACGTCACGTCCTGTTGCGGCTTGAAGTCCGCGCCCAGGCCTTCGATGTCGTACGTTTCCTCGCCGGTGATGCCGAGCGATTGCACGCTGTCCGAGCCCTTGAACTGCAGCGGCAGCACGCCCATGCCGACCAGGTTCGAACGGTGAATCCGTTCGAAGCTGCGTGCGACCACAGCCTTCACGCCCAGCAGTTGCGTACCCTTGGCCGCCCAGTCACGCGACGAGCCCGTGCCGTACTCTTCGCCCGCGAACACGACGGTCGGCGTGCCGGCGTCGACGTACTTCATCGCTGCGTCGTAGATCGACTCTTGCTCACCGCTCGGCTGATGAATCGTCAGGCCGCCTTCCACACGCGAGCCGTCTGCCTTCGCCGGGATCATCAGGTTCTTGATCCGGACGTTCGCGAACGTGCCGCGCATCATCACGTCGTGGTTGCCGCGGCGCGAGCCGTAGCTGTTGAAGTCGGCCTTCTGCACGCCGTTTTCCTTCAGCCACTTGCCTGCCGGCGAGTCTTCCTTGATCGAGCCAGCCGGGCTGATGTGGTCGGTCGTGACCGAGTCACCGAAGATGCCCAATGCGCGTGCGTTCTTCACAGCAGCGATGCTGTCCGCAGGCGTCATCGAGAAGTCCTTGCCGAAGAACGGCGGCTCAGCGATGTAGGTCGACTTCGGCCAGTCGTAGATCTGGCCTTCCTCGCCTTCGATCTTGCTCCACAGGTCGCCCTTCTTGGTCAGCGACGCGTAGTTTTTGCGGAACGCGTCCGCGTCCAGCGCGAACTTGAGCAGCGCGTTGACTTCTTCGCTGGTCGGCCAGATGTCGCCCAGGTAGATGTCCTTGCCGCCCTTGCCCTTGCCGACCGGTTCGGTCATCAGGTCGCGCGTGATGTTGCCGGCGATCGCGTACGCGACGACCAGCGGCGGCGAGGCCAGGAAGTTCGCGCGGATGTTCGGGTGAATACGCGCTTCGAAGTTACGGTTGCCCGACAGCACGGCTGCCGCGACGATGTCGTTCTTCGTGATCGCTTCGTTCAGTTCCGGCGTCAGGTCGCCCGCGTTACCGATACAGGTCGTGCAACCATAAGCGGCGAGCGTGAAACCGAGCTTGTCGAGGTACGGCAGCAGGCCGGTCTTCGTCAGATATTCGGTGACGATACGCGATCCCGGAGCGAGCGACGTCTTGATGTGCGGCGCGACCGTGAGGCCGGCTTCCACAGCCTTCTTCGCCAGCAGGCCGGCGGCCAGCAGCACGCTCGGGTTCGACGTGTTCGTGCACGACGTGATCGCCGCGATCAGCACGTCGCCGTTCTTCACGTTCACGCCGTTGCTCGTCGTGTATTGCGCGTCCAGATCGGCTCCCTTCTTCGCAAAGCCGTTTTCCGCGACGGGCTTCGAGAACAGGTCGCTGAAGGTCGACTTCACATGACCGATTTCGATGCGGTCTTGCGGGCGCTTCGGCCCTGCCAGCGACGGAGCAACCGTGCCGAGATCCAGCGTGACGACCTTCGTGTAGTCGATGTCGCCTTCCTTCGGAATGCCGAACAGGTTCTGTTCCTTGAAGTAGTTCTGGAAAGCCGAAATTTCTGCGTCCGTGCGGCCCGTGCCCTTGAAGTAATCGATGGTTTTTTCGTCGACCGGGAAGAAGCCCATGGTTGCGCCGTATTCCGGCGCCATGTTGCCGATCGTCGCGCGGTCCGGCAGCGACAGCGAGCGCGTGCCTTCGCCGAAGAACTCGACGAACTTGCCGACAACCTTTTCCTTGCGCAGCAGTTCGGTGATGGTCAGCACCAGGTCGGTGGCCGTCACGCCTTCGCGCAGCTTGCCCTTCAGGTTCACGCCAACCACGTCCGGCGTCAGGAAGTACACCGGCTGACCGAGCATGCCGGCTTCAGCCTCGATACCGCCCACGCCCCAGCCCACCACGCCGATGCCGTTGATCATCGTGGTGTGGCTGTCGGTGCCGACCAGCGAATCCGGGTAGTACACAGTGTCCGCGCCCTCGGCCTTCTTGTGCACGCCGCGCGCGAGGTATTCCAGGTTCACCTGGTGAACGATACCGACACCCGGCGGCACGACCTTGAACGTGTCGAATGCCTGCATGCCCCACTTCATGAACTGGTAGCGCTCGTTGTTGCGCTGGAATTCCAGCTTCATGTTCAGGTCGAGCGCATTCTTTTCGCGGAAGTGATCGATCTGCACCGAGTGGTCGACCACCAGATCGACCGGGACCAGCGGCTCGATCGACTTCGGGTCCTTGCCGACGCGTTGCGCGACACCGCGCATGGCAGCGATGTCGGCGAGCAGCGGCACGCCGGTAAAGTCTTGCAGCACGACGCGCGACACCACGAACGGGATTTCGTCGACGCGCGCGGCAGTCGGCTTCCAGTTCGCGAGTTGCGTGATGTGTTCTTCGGCGATCTTCTTGCCGTCGTAGTTACGCAGCACCGATTCCAGCACGATACGGATCGAGACCGGCAGACGCTCGATCTTGATGTTCAATGCCTTGCCGAGTTGCGGCAGGGAGTAGAACTTGCCTTTGCCGGAACCGCTGTCGAATTCCTTGAGCGTTTTGTGGAGGTTGTGGGCCATGGTGTTTTCCTTGGTTTGATCGCGGAACTACAGTACTTAACTTGACTAGATGATGTACAGATCGACGTACTCATGAACCGGCATGGCTTCGAGCCTTGCCTGATCCAGCGACACGTCGAGAATCGCCAGTTGTTGCTTGACCGGAAAGCGGCGCGCGAGGTTGGTCTTGAACTTCTCGACCAGCAACGGAATTCCGTCTTCGCGACGACGCTTGTGACCGATCGGGTATTCGACCACGACTTCGTCGAACTTCGATCCGTCGTTGAATTCGACCGTCAGTGCATTGGCGATCGAACGTTTCTCCGGATCGTGGTAATTCTTCGTGAACTGCGCGTCTTCGATGCACTCCATCCTGGCGCGCAGCACATCGATACGCGCGTCCTGCGCGATCGAATCTTCGTAATCCGCGGCCGTCAGGCGGCCGTGGATCAGCGGCACGGCGATCATGTACTGGATGCAATGATCGCGGTCGGCCGGATTGTTCAGGGGGCCTTTCTTGTCGATGATGCGGATCGCGGCTTCGTGAGTGCGGATCGTGATCTTCCTGATGTCTTCCAGGCGCCTGCCTTGAGCGGCGAGTTGCGTGTGCAGCGTCATCGCCGCTTCCACCGCGGTTTGCGCGTGGAATTCAGCGGGAAATGAGATCTTGAACAGCACGTTTTCCATCACGTAGGAGCCGTACGGGCGCTGGAATTTGAACGCGTTGCCCTTGAAGAGCACGTCGTAGAAGCCCCACGTTTTTGCGGTCAGCACCGACGGATAGCCCATCTCGCCGGTCTTTGAAATCAGCGCGAGACGGACGGCGCGCGAGGTCGCATCGCCCGCGGCCCACGATTTGCGCGAACCGGTATTCGGCGCGTGACGGTAGGTGCGCAGCGCGTGGCCATCGACAAGCGCTTGCGATACCGCGTTGATCAACTCGTCGCGGGTCAAGCCGATCATCTGGCCGACCACGGCGGTCGAAGCCAGCTTCACCAGCAATACATGATCGAGCCCGACTTTGTTGAAGGAGTTTTCGAGCGCGATACAGCCTTGAAGTTCGTGCGCCTTGATCATGGCGATCAAGACGTCTTTTATCGTCAGCGGCGCTTTGCCTGCTGTGACGGCGCTACGCGAGAGCCAGTCGGCCGTGGCCAGAATCCCGCCGAGGTTGTCCGACGGATGGCCCCATTCGGCCGCAAGCCACGTGTCGTTGAAGTCCAGCCAGCGGATCATCGCGCCGATGTTGAAGGCGGCCTGAACCGGGTCCAGTTGGAACGACGTGCCCGGCACCTTCGCGCCGTTGGGGACGATCGTGCCCGGCACGATTGGTCCCATCAGCTTGGTGCAAGCCGGGTAGGTGAGCGCCTCGAGTCCGCAGCCGAGCGTATCGATCAGGCAGTTACGCGCGGTTTCCAGCGCCAGCATGCTGTCGATCTGATGATTCCGCACATAATCGACGATATCGACCAGGACCTGGTCCGGGGCGGATCGTACGTTGGAAATCGGAGCGGACATCGAGGCCTTTCCTGGTGACGAAAATTAGTTGCTGGTCTTGTCGATCGCGTTCGATTGCGTCGGAGCCGGCGCACCTTGCAGCATGGCCGTCGTCTTGCATTCGTCGGCCAGACGCGAGCTGTCCTTGTCCGAGAACAACATCGCCTTGGTCGGGATCACAACCAGGTCCATACCCGTTGCTGCGTCGTGGAAGCGGTCTGCGCCCGTGGTGGTCGCTTCGCGCGGCAGATTGTAGTTTTTGTTCGCCCAGTGAACCGTGACGATCTGGTCACGCTTCATGTCGCCCTTGAGTTGGAAGGCCAGACCTTCGTTGCACGACCACTTTTCCGCGCCTTCCGGAATCGGATCGACCTTCGCTTCCTTGGCCGGATTCGGCTTGCGCTTGATCAGGCGCTTGGGTTGCGGGCGCTTTGCGGTGGCTTTCGTGGCAGCCGGCTTCGCGGTCGTCGCCGTTTGCGCAGCGGCGTCAGTCGCGACGGTCAACACCGTCGTGGACAGGGCGCCAATCACGGCGGCGATCATCAGCTTTTTCATGGAGAAAACCTTTCTATCTAATTTCAGTTGAACAGTGCGGGCTACCGGTCCTGGCCGACCGCAAGGGTTGAACTGCACGCGCTTTGGAAGCGCACAGCGACCGCTATTTTCTCCTATTTAGCGGCACGAACTTCAAATTCTCAGGTCCGGTGTAATTCGCGCTCGGACGGTTGATCTTGTTGTCGATCCGTTGCTCGATGATGTGCGCGCTCCAGCCTGCAGTGCGGGCGATCACGAAAAGCGGCGTGAACATCGCGGTCGGCACGCCCATCATGTGGTACGAAACCGCGCTGAACCAGTCGAGATTTGGAAACATCTTTTTCACTTCTGC
>DASPZL010000458.1:0-14854 GCA_035636295.1 Paraburkholderia sp. | reverse complement strand
AATTGCGGCTCACGCTTCGGCGCAGCGGCATCGGAAGACGGCAAGTTCGACGGCATGGGAGAGAGTGCAATAGAGGACATCAATGCTGGCCGATCAGAATCCGGTTCAGTCCATACACGCGATCGAGCAGCAACATCGCGCCGGCGGTGATGAAGATCACCAGCGCGGAGACCGACGCCATCATCGGATCGATCGATTCGGTCGCGTACATGTACATGCGCACCGGCAGCGTGACGGTTTGCGGCGACGTGACGAAGATCGACATCGTCAGTTCGTCGAAGCTGTTGATGAAGGCGAGCAGCCAGCCGCCGGTAATGCCCGGCAGAATCATCGGGAACGTGATGCGGCGAAACGTGGTCCATGCATCGGCGCCGAGCGAGTGCGCCGCATGTTCGACGCTGCGGTCCTGTCCGCTGACCGAGGCCAGCACCAGCCGCATCACGAACGGCGTGATGATGATCATGTGCGCGAGCACGAGCCACGCGAACGAGCCGGTCGCGCCGATCAGCGCGAAAAAGCGCAGCAGCGCGATGCCGAGTACGAGGCCGGGAATCACGAGCGGCGAGAGCAGTAGACCGTTGAGAAAGCCGCGGCCCGGAAAGCGCGCGCGGCCGATCGCCAACGCGGCGGGCAGGGCGACGATCAACGAGAGCGTCGCCGACGCGAACGCGAGTTTCAAGCTGTTGAAGAACGCCGAGATGAAATCGGGGTAGTTGAGGATCGCGCGAAACCACCGCAGCGATACGCCGTGCGCCGGCAACGTGAGCGTTTCGTCGGGCGTGAAGGCGACCAGCACGACGATGACGAGCGGCGCGAGCACGAACGCAATGACGAGCGTGTGGAAAATCAGCGCAATGGGGCCGTTTTTTCTCATGATGTTCTACTCGGCGGGCCGATGAATTAACCCAGGCTTCTGGTGTACTTGCGTTCCAGAACCCGGTAGTAAGTGAGCATCACGACCAGATTCGCGGCCAGCAACAGCAGCGCGATCGTCGCGCCGAGCGGCCAGTTCAGCGAGCCGAGGAACTCGTCGTAGACGGCCGTGGCGGCGACTTTCAGGCGCCGTCCGCCGAGCAGGCCGGGAATCGCGAAGGCGCTTGCCGACAGGCCGAACACCATCAGGCTGCCCGACAGAATGCCCGGCGTGAGTTGCGGCAGCACGATGCGGCGCAGCGTGGTGGCGGGCGAAGCCATCAGCGAAAGCGCGGCGTTTTCCGTTTGCGGGTCGAGCTTTTGCAACGCGGTCCACACGGGAATCACCATGAACGGCAGCATCACGTGCACTAATGCGACGACGATCGCGAAGGTGGTGTATTCAAGCTTGTACGGCCCGAGCCCGAAGAGACCGAACGCCTGATTCACGATGCCGTTGGTGTTGAGCAGCATGCTCCAGCCGAACGCACGCACCACGACCGACACCAGCAACGGCGCGAGAATCACGAGCAGGAACATCGAGCGATACGGATCGCGCATGCGCGACAGCACATAGGCTTCGGGCGTGCCGATCACGACGCACAGCAGCGTGGTCAGAAACGCGATGCCGAAGGTGCGCAGAAAGATGGTGTGGAAGTACGACGAGCTCAGCACTTCCGCGTAATTGCCGAACTGGAATGCCGCGAGCGGCCCGCTTGCCGGATCGAAGCGATAGAAGGTCAACACGAGCGTCATCACAAGCGGCACCAGCACGAGCGCCGCGAATAGCAAGAACGCGGGCAAGCACATCAGCCACAGCGGCAAAAACGCGTGCCACGGCGCGCGCTTTGCGTGGCCGGTTTTCATGCCGCTGTTGTCGGAGGCGGGCAGCGTACTAGCCATGATGCGCATCCCGTTGAATGAAGCGGATCGCCTCGCTATTCCAGTCGACGCCGACCGCCGCGCCTTCCGGCAGCGGATCGGTGCCTTCGTTCTGGCAGCACACCAGCACTTCGCCGAGGCGGCTGTCGAGGCGATACAGCCACTGGCTGCCGAGGAAGAAGCGGCTCGTTACGGTGGCCGGCACACGCCCCGCATTCGGCGCGCACAGGCGCAGCTTTTCCGGGCGGATGCACAAGGTCACCGCATCGCCGACGTCGATCACACGCTCGCGCATCGGCAGTTGCGCGGTGTGGCCGGTTTCGGCGAGGTCGTGGCCGAGGTCGATGCGGATCGCGTCGCCGTCGCGCGCGATTACGGTGCCTGGCAGCATATTGGCCTTGCCGATGAACTGCGAAACAAAGCGATTCTCGGGGCGCTCGTACGCTTCGTACGGCGTGTCGATTTGCGTGATGCGGCCGGCTTCCATCACCACCACGCGATCGCTGATCGACAGCGCTTCCGACTGATCGTGCGTGACCATGATGGTGGTCGTGCCGATCTTGCGTTGAATCGCGCGCAGTTCGAACTGCATGTCCTCGCGCAGCTTGGCGTCGAGATTCGACATCGGTTCGTCGAGCAGCAGCACCGGCGGCGCGATCACGATCGCGCGGGCCAGCGCCACGCGTTGCCGTTGTCCGCCGGACAACTCGCGCGGAAAGCGATGCGCGAGCGCATCAAGCCGCACCAGCGCGAGCACTTCACGCACGCGCTCCTTGCGCTCGGCCTTGTCGACGTTGCGCATCTCCAGCCCGAAGCCGACGTTATCCGCCACGCTCATGTGGGGAAACAGCGCATAGCTCTGGAACACGATGCCGAGGCCGCGCCGGTTCGGCTTCATGTGCGTGATGTCGCGGCCGTCGAGTGTAATGCGCCCGCGCGTCGTTTCGACGAAGCCCGCGATCATCTGCAGCGTGGTGGTCTTGCCGCAGCCGGACGGCCCGAGCAACGAAACGAACTCGCCTTTTTCCACCGACAGGTTCACGTCGGCGACCGCCTGCAGATCGCCGAACGATTTCGCTACGTCCGTGAGTGTGAGGAACGACATGATCTGGCCTTTGGATGGTTCGACACCGGTTCAATCGACTGCTGCCTCGATGGAGCCGACTCTAGCCAGCCAAATTACGTGGCGTCAATTTCAAATTCCGTTTGATGATATAAGATTTAAAAAAATTCCATTTAACGGAATGTATCGGGCGAACATAAAGGAACTGTTCCGCTGCGTGACGTACGGAAAACCCCTATGATTAACCACTCACGCCCGTATGTGAAAGAGCCGGCCCAAGATTCCATTCCAAGATAAAACGCTCTATAGTGTTCCGGCCAATGAAATAGTTGAGACCGCTAACGATGAATGCTGCCGCCAAACGAGATACCGAAGCCGTACCGGCCGAAATCGGCAACGCCCCCGGCCCCGGTATGCTGGAGCGCGCGTTCGCGGTGATCCGTGCGTTATCCGAAGCGCAACCCGATGGCGGCCGCGTCACGCGGCTGGCGAAAGCGGTGGGTCTGACGCAAGGCACCGTCCATCGCATCCTGCATGCGTTGATCGCGGAGGGCATCGTCGAACAGGACGAGAACTCGAAGCTATACCGCCTGAGTGTCGACTTCTTCGCGCTCGCCGCGCAGGCCGGGAATCCGAGCGGCATGCGCACGCTGTGCCGTCCCGCTTTGCTGCGGCTGTGCGCCAGTCTCGGCGACACGATTTTTCTGCTCGTCAAAAGCAGTTTCGACGCGGTATGTCTCGACATCTGCGAAGGGCCGTTTCCGATCCGCTCGTTCACCGGCGATATCGGCGGGCGCGTGGCATTGGGTGTCGGGCAAGGGAGTCTCGCGATTCTCGCGTTCCTGCCCGAAGCGGAGCGTGAGGAGATCATTCGCTTCAACGTGCCGCGCATTCGCGGCTATGGCGTGCTCGACGAAGTGTATTTGCGCACCGAGATCGAACGTGTGCGCCAGTTGGGCTACGCGGGCCGCAATAGCGGCGTGCTCGACGGCATGGCGGGCGTGGCCGTGCCGATTCTGGACCGCACCGGCGTGGCGGTGGCGGCATTGAGCGTCGGCACATTGGCGGCGCGTCTCGGCGACGACCGCTTGCCGATGGTGGTCGAGTTGCTGCGCCGTCAGGCCGATGCGATCGGCCCGCAAACCAATCCGTTCGATGTCGCGTTGCGTCGCCCGATGCACGGCTTGTCGCGCGCGATGACAACCGAGCGGATCACCGGATAAACGCATACGAAAAGGCGTCACGTCGAGTCGACCAGCGTGACGCCTTTTCAGAGCAGCGGAAACTCCGCCTCGCTTGGCGCTTAGAACACCTTCACCGGCACATTCACCACCAGCCGGTACTCCATGTTGTTGCCATCCGAGTAGTGGTACTGGCTGTTGTGCCACATCGCGATGAACGTGATCTTCGTGTCCTTGAAGCGGCCGCTTTGCAGCGTGTAGCTCGGAATGAAGCCGAACTCGTGATGGTGGCCGTGCACGGGTTCACCGTTCTTCCAGTACAGGTCATGCAGCGGCGCCGAAGGCGAGGCATTCTCCGCCGCGCCCGCCGACGCATCGGCACCCCAGCCATATTGGCCCCAGAACATTGCCTTGAGACCCGGCAAGCCGGCGTATTTGCCGTCGAACGTATAGCGCAACTGCAGCGACTGCTCATGTGGCGCGTTGTAGTCCACGTCCATCGAGTTCGTCAGGTAGATGCCGTTGGTCTCGTTGATGTAGTCGAAGAACTGGTCGCCGAGCACCTGCTGGTAGCCGAGCAACAGCGCATGCGGGCCGTGCTGCGCGGACACCGACAGGCTGTATGCGTTGTTGTTGATGTGCCCCTGGCGCGACGCGCCGGTGTCGTGCGTCGAGTAGATGTTCGCGAGCCCGCTCCACTTGATCGTGCTCGGATCGCCGAACGACTGCGATACCGAACCATAGTATTGACGCCAGACGTCGTCGGCCTGATCGATATACAGCGCCATCTCGCCGTTCCTGGCGTAATGCCAGGTGCCGCCGACATAGGTCACGCGATCGACACGCGTGCCGCCGTACGAGGTGGTCAGATTGCTCAGGTTCGTATGGCCGCGTGCGTCGACCTTGGTGAAGCTGCCGGCTTCGAGCGTCGTGTGCACCAGATCGTTGCTGACCATCGAGACGCCGAGGAAGGTTGGCGGCAGCGCGCGATTGTCGTGCGGTTCGAGGAACGGGTTGGTAACGGTCTGCAAGCCGTACTTCACGACCGTTTCCGAAATGCGCCCCTTGATGTCGTACATGCCGGGGTAGGCCCACGCAAGTTGCTGCGAACCGCCGCCGTCCTTGCCCACGTGCACCATGTTACCCGCGCCGTTGCCGCCGTCGAGCTTGAGCGCGCCGAACAGCGATGCGTCCACGCCGAAGCCGATCAGCCCTTGCGTGTAGCCGGATTCATAGTTGGCTTGCACGCCTTGCACCCACGCGTGACGGTAGAGCGAGGGAGGCGCCTGGAAGTAATCGGCGTAGTTGCGGAACTGCAGGTTGAAATGGCTATCGGCGATGAAGCCCTTGCTCGCCGCCTGGCTCGACGGCGGCGTGGGAGGCGTGACCGTTTGATCGGCTTCGGCGTTGACGATTGCGTTGGTGGTATCGGGCTGATCGTTGCGCACCTGGCCGCCCGAGTCCGCCCTGCGCTTGTTCGCGATGTCGGCTTGCGCCTGTTGCGTGGGAGACGACAACGTTTGCGCGAGCGTTTGAGCGCTGGCCGTGCCGGAGGTGGGCTGCGTTACGCCATCATCGGCGTAGGCACTCGTGGCAACAGTCAGAGCGGGGAGGGTGAATGCGCAGTAAACGAAGGTAGCTGCACCGGATTTTTTTGACCGGTTTTTTGTTCGGTTATCTTTCATCAACAATGTCTCTGTTTATTGTGGTGAATCTTTGGCTGGCGGTTAGCCAGTCCACGCTTACCGTTCGTCATGCTAACGACAGGACGAACGGATCCAACGGCGCGACGGCCCGTCGCGCCGGGGGAATACGGTTTTAACTTCTCAGGCTGATTGCTTTAGCGGTGCCCCAAGGGCACTTCCTTCGGGGCATGCCCCACGCGGATGCAGGCGACGCGCGTTGCGTTCGCACCATGCGTGGCAGGCTGCGGAATCTCCTTGGCACAAGCGTCGATCGCATCCGGGCAGCGCGTGCGAAACGCGCAACCGGAAGGCGGGCTGAGCGGCGACGCAATTTCGCCGCGCAAGAGCAGATGACGGCGCGCGCGTTCAACGGCCGGATCGGGCACCGGCACCGCCGAGAGCAACGCGCGCGTGTACGGATGACGCGGCGTGCCATACACGTCGCGCTTGTCGCCGAACTCCATCACACGTCCCAGGTACATGACCAGCACGCGGTGGCTGATCGCCTTGACGACCGCGAGATCGTGCGCGACGAACAGCAGCGAGAGCGACAACTCGCGTTGCAGATCGCGCAGCAAGTTGACAATCTGCGCCTGGATCGACACGTCGAGCGCGGACACCGGCTCATCGCAGATCACGAGCTGCGGCTCGCCGATCAGCGCGCGCGCAATGCCGACGCGCTGACACTGGCCGCCGGAAAACTCATGCGGATACCGGCGCAAATGCTGTGCATTGAGGCCGACGCGTTCGAGCATCGTCAGCACGCGGCGCTGCACGTCGGTGCGGGCGACGTCCTGGCCGTGCGTGAGCAGCGGTTCGGCGACGATCTGTTCGATCGTCATGCGCGGGTCGAGCGACGCGAGCGGGTCCTGGAAAATCATCTGCACGTCGCGACGCAAGCGCGAGGTGTCGCGCCTCGCGTTCGGCAGCACGGTTTCGTCGCCGAGCCAGCGCACGCTGCCGCTCGTCACCGGCGCGAGTCCGATGATCGCGCGCGCGAGCGTGGATTTGCCGCAACCCGATTCGCTGACGAGCCCGACGGTTTCGCCGCGCCGCACATTGAACGACACGCCGTCCACCGCGCGCAGCGTCGTTTTGCCGGACCACGGAAAGCCGCCGCGCGGCACGCCGAATTGCACCTCGAGATTCTCGACCGACAGCAGCGTGGCCGCGTCATGGTTTGCAAGGGGAGTCGCGTTCATGCGTGTTGTGCCTCAATGATTTCCGCAACCGGCCGATGGCACGCGCGCAAAGCGTCGGGATAGCCCTCCGCCGAGGAGAGCGGCGGGCGCGATTCGCGGCACCGGTCGCTGCAAAACGCGCAGCGCGGCGCGAATGCGCAGCCCGCGCCGACCTCGCCGGGCAGCGGCGGATTGCCGGGAATGGTTTGCAGCGGACGGTCGTCGTCATCATCGGTCAGGCGCGGCAGCGCGTTCAGCAAGCCGAGCGTGTACGGATGCGTCGGCGCGGCGAACAGCGCCGCGGCGCTTGCCTGCTCGACGGTCTGGCCGGCATACATCACCATCACGTCGTCGCATAGACCGGCGACCACGCCCATGTCGTGCGTGATCAGAATGATCGCGGTGCCGCGTTCGCGATTCAGCTCGCGCAGCAACTCGATGATCTGCGCCTGCACGGTGACGTCGAGCGCGGTGGTGGGTTCGTCGGCGATCAGGATTTCCGGCTCGGAGAGCAGGGCCATCGCGATCATCACGCGCTGGCGCATGCCGCCGGAGAACTCGTGCGGATACATGGTGATGCGCCGCGCGGCATCGGGAATACGTACGGATTCGAGCGTTTCGATCGCACGGCGGCGCGCTTCGCGGCGCGACATCTTGCGATGCAGTTGCAGCGTTTCGGTCATCTGCCGTTCGATCGTGAGGAACGGATTGAGCGAGGTCATCGGGTCCTGGAAGATCATGCCGATGCGGTCGCCGCGGATCTTGTTGAGTTCCGCTTCGGTCATGGTCAGCAGATTCTTGCCGCGATAGCTCGCAACGCCCGACACCTTGCCGTTGCCGGCCAGCAGACCCAGCAGCGCCATCACGGTCTGACTCTTGCCCGATCCCGATTCGCCGACAATGCCCAGCGTACGGCCGGCTTCCAATGAAAACGACACGCCTTGCACCGCGTCGACGGGCGCGCCTTCGCGGCGCGTAAAGCGCACGCTGAGGTCTTTGACTTCGAGTAGCGGCATGTCAGCGGTCCTTCGGATCGAATGCGTCGCGCAAACCGTCACCGACGAAATTCACGCAATACAGCGTCACGCACAGCATCACGGCCGGGCACAGCAGCAGCCACGGCATCGATTCGAGCTTCTGGGCGCCGTCCTGAATCAGCACGCCCCAGCTCGTCATCGGTTCCTGCACCCCGAGGCCGAGAAACGACAGCACCGATTCGGTCAGCACGATGTTCGGCACGGTGACGCTCGCGTACACCACCACCACGCCGAACAGATTCGGCACGATGTGGCGCGCGATGATCGAACGCGAACTCACGCCGATCGCGCGGGCGGCGTCGATGAATTCGCGCGAGCGCAGCGACAGCGTCTGGCCGCGCACCACGCGCGCCATGTCGAGCCACGAGAATGCGCTGATCGTCAGCACGACGAGATAGAACGCGCGGCCGAACATCGTCATCATCAGGATCGCGATCAGCATGTAGGGGATCGCGTACATCATGTCGACGATGCGCATCATCACCGCGTCGACGCGGCCGCCCAGATAACCGGCGGTCGCGCCGTACGCGACGCCGATCAGCCCGGACACCAGCGTGCCGAGCAGACCGACTTCGAGCGACACGCGCCCGCCTTGCAGCGTGCGCGCGAGCAGATCGCGGCCGAGTTCGTCGGTGCCGAACCAGTGCACGTTTTGCCACGTGGGCGGCAGACTCATCGCGCTCCAGTCGCTATCGATCGGCCCGTTCGGCAGCAGCCACGGACCGGCCACGCAGGCGATCACGATCAGCAGCAGCACGACGAAGCCGGTAAACGCCGCGCGATTGCGCACGAAGCGCATGGCGGCGGTGGCGAGCGGCCCGCGCGAACGCGGCGCCTTTGCGATGGCCGCGAGCGGATCGAGCGCCGCGGCAGTCGTTTGAAGAGAGCGGGGCATGGGTTCAGTACCGGATGCGCGGATCGAGCCACGCATACGCGAGGTCGACCAGCAAATTGAACAGCACGGCGACCGCCGTGGTCAGCACGACGAGTCCGAGCACGAGCGTGTAGTCACGATTGATCGCACCGTTGACGACCAGTTGCCCGAGGCCTGGCAGCGCGAACACCGACTCGGTGACCACCGCGGCGGTGATCGACGAAATGCACACCGAGCCGAGCAGCGACACGACCGGCATCAACGCGGGCTTGAGCGCGTGGCGCAACACGATCGTACGGCCCGGCAGGCCTTTCGCTCGCGCCGTGCGGATGAAGTTGCCCGACAGCACTTCGATCATGCTGCCGCGCATCACGCGGGCGATCGCGGCGACGTTGATGAACGTGAGCAGCACGATCGGCAGCACGCGATAACGCCATTCGCCTTCCCCCCAGCCGCCGGCAGGCAGCCAGCCGTGGCCTTCCGAGGTCTTGAGCAGAATCGCGAAGATCCACACCAGCACCGGACCCAGCACGAACGGCGGCACCACGTTGCCGATATTGCCGAGCACCATCACCGCGTGATCGACGAAACGGTCGCGCCGCACGGCGGCGAGCGTGCCGAGCGTGACGCCGATCACGAACGCGATCGGCACCGACACGCCGCCCACGCCGAGACTCACCGGCAACGCCTTCCACACCAGATCGTTGACCGACCAGTCGGCATAGCGGAACGACGGCCCGAGGTCGCCGTGCAACAGCGAGCCGAGGTAGTGCAGGTACTGCAGCCACAACGGTTCGTCGAGGTGATACTTGGCGTTGAGGTTCGCGAGCACGGCCGCCGAGAGTTGCTTCTCCGTGTCGAACGGCCCGCCAGGGGTGAGGTGCAGCAGCAGATAGCACGCGGTGATCACGGCGAGAATCGTCGGGATCGCCCAGAGCGTGCGGCGCAGCGTGTAAGCCAGCATGACGGTGCTCCCGCGCTTAGTGCTTGATCAGATACATGTCTTGCGTGGCGCGCTGATCGACGTAATTGGTCGACGTATAGCCGCCGACGTACGGCTTCACCAGCCGCACCGCCGAATACTGGAAGAGCGGCACCATCGGGTAGTCGTTCATCGCCAGATCGTGCGCCTGCGTGAGCATGGCGGTGCGTTTCGTGTCGTCGAGTTGCTGGTTGGCTTGATCGACCAGTTTGTCGACTTGCGGATTGCAATAGCGCTGATCGTTCTGCACGCTGTTGCAGCGTATCAAGTCAAAATACGACATGGCGTCGTTGTAGTCGACGAACCAGCCGTCGCGCGAGGCTTGCACCTTGCCGTCGTGGCGCTGCTTGAGCAGCACCTTGTATTCGACGTTTTCGAGTTTGGTGTTCACGCCGAGCTTGGTGCGCCATTCCGAGCTCGCGAACAGCGCGACCTTCTTGTGCAGGTCGTTGGTGTTGTAGGTGAAGGTGAAGGTGAGCGGCTTCGCGTCCGAGTAGCCGGCGGCCTTCAACAGATTGCGTGCGTATTCCACGCGCTTAGGCATCGGCCAGGCGGCCCAGTCGGGCTTGAAGACGGCCGCGCCTTGCGTGCCCTTGGAGATCAGGCCGTACATCGGCAATTCGCCGTCCGCGGTCAGGCGCTGGGTTAGCAGGTCGCGATCCAGCACCATCGAAAGCGCCTGGCGCACGCGCTTGTCCTTGAACACCGGATCTTCGTTGTTCAGGCTGTAGTAGTAGGTGGCGATCTGCAGGCCGGTTTTCAGTTCGGGGCCGAACTGCTTGCTGACCTGCGAATAGATGCCCGACGGAATCGAATAGGTGTAGTCGAACTGGCCGGCCTGATACATGCGCATCGCCGTTTCGTCGTTCTCGATCGGCAGGTAGGTCACTTTCGTGATCACCACCTTGCCGGCGTTCCAGTACGTGTTGCTTTTCGTGCCCACCAGGCGGTTGCTCGGCTGCCAGTCGGTCAGCGAATACGGACCGTTCCCGACGAAGTTGCCCGGCCGCGTCCAGTCGCCGCCGAACTTCGTCACGACCGCGCGATTGACCGGGACCATGGTCGGCATGGCGGTCAGTTGCGGGAAGAAGGCGGCCGGCACCTCGGTGGTGACTTCCAGCGTGTACGGATCGGGCGCTCGCACGCCGAGGCTCGTCATCGGCGCCTTGCCGGCGAGGATCGCCTTGGCGTTCTTCACGAATTCGACCAGCACCGTGTACTTCGAACCGGTTTTCGGATCGAGCACGCGCTGCCATGCGTAGATAAAGTCCGCGGCCGTGACCGGCTGGCCGTTGCTCCAGCGCGCGTCGTGGCGCAGCTTGAACACCCACGTGTCCGGCCCGGTGCGCGTCCACGATTGCGCGACGCCCGGCACGATCGCGCCGGCCGCGTCGATGCGCGTCAGACCTTCGAACAGGTCGAGCGCGATCGTATTGCCGGTCCAGGATTCGACGTGCGCGGGATCGAGCGATTCGGTTTCGGTCGGCACCTGGCGGGTCATTTCCTGGCTGGCGGCGAGCGTGACGCCGGCGGGCACGGTGACGGCGAATGCGGAGGACTGAAGCGTAAGGACGAGCGCGGTCAGCGCCGTCGCATGGGCAAACGGGGTTTTCATCGGTTGAGATCGCAGGAAAGGTCGAGAGAAGAACGCGCTGGCGCCAGGGCGCCCGGTTATCTGCGTGGCTCGGGCCAGGGCGGCCCTTGTTGCTTGTCCGACATCAAGGATTCCTTACATGTGGTAATGCAGGCAATCCCTGGCCGGATCAACCGGAAAAGGTGCCTGCTCTTTAGAACAGTCTCGGTGTGCCCACCCAGACGACCACCGACTCGATACGCGCGGTGTTCACCCAGCTGTGCGGCACCGTCGATTCGTAATGCGCGCTGTCTCCCGCGTGCAACACGAACGTCTTGCCCTCCAGCGTCAACGACACTTCGCCGTCGATCACATAAACAAACTCTTCTCCGGCATGCGTGGTGACTTCGGAGCGCTTCTGCCCGGGCGGCATCCTGACCAGAATCGCTTCGAGCTGACGGCCGCCCGTCAGGTTGGTCAGCCGCGCGAACAGATTGGCCGAATCCGCAAAACCGAAAAACTTCAACTGATCCCCGCGGCTCACGCAGCGTTCTTCGCTGGGTGTGTCGACGAAATACTGCACCGTTACCCCGAGTGCGCTGGCAATCCCGGCCAGCGAAGTGATGGACGGTGACGCCAGGCCGCGCTCGACTTGCGACAAAAACGGCTTGGAAATGCCGGCCGCGGTTGCCGTGTCATCCAGCGTGCGCTTGAGCCGTTGCCGCAGCGCGCGGATCTTACTGCCTAGTTCAAGTGCCGGATTGCTCTTTTGAATTGTCGTGACCATAGCAGGAGGAAATTAGCCCGTCAAAATTTGTTTGATATAAGTAAATATGGTTTGATTGCGGCTTGGACCGGGGCGTGGGCCGTTGAACCCCTGGTCGTGGAAAGAACCGCTTTTTAAGACAGGCTCTATGTTGCCAGAACCGCACCCGGCCTCCGCCAATTCGGCCTGGTCATTCCGAAAAACCGCAGGCCGATACGGTGAAAACCGCAGTATTGGAGGTGGTGGGGGTATTTATGCTGACTGAGTATCGGCGGGATTAAAGGCGTGAGATTAAAGACTATTTTCCGGCCGGGCGGCGCATGGTCCGACCGTTTTTCCAGATCCCGTTTTCGCGGCGCGCGGCAGGTCCGCGCGCCGCTGCAACTGCTTGAACAAGAGGCACATGATGAATTCATCCAATCCGACGGGCGCTCGCGTCTCGCAGACCCGGTCGTTTTCGACGGTCTTTCTGATCGAGATGTGGGAGCGCTTCGGCTATTACGGGATGGCGGCGCTGCTCGTGCTGTTCATGATCGACAAGCTGAATTTCTCCGACAGCCAGGCCACGCTCACGTGGGGCGCGTTCACGGCGCTGGTGTATGCGTCGCCGTCGATCGGCGGCTGGATCGGCGACAAGATTCTCGGCGCGCGCCGCACGATGATCTTCGGCGCGGTCGTGCTGGCGGCCGGTTATTTCATGCTGGCGCTGCCCAATGAGCGGTTGGCCTACCTCTACGCGTCGCTCGGCGTGATCGTGGTGGGCAACGGCCTCTTCAAGGCGAACGCCGCGAACCTCGTGCGCCGCATCTATGAAGGCGACGACGCACGCATCGACAGTGCATTCACGATCTACTACATGGCGGTCAACGTCGGCTCGACGGTGTCGATGCTCGCCACGCCCTGGATCAAGGACCACTGGGGCTGGCACACGGCTTTCGCGGTGTGCTGCGCGGGCATGCTGCTGTCGGTGCTGAACTACTTCATCATGTTCCGCACGCTCGCGCATATCGGCTCCGCGCCGGATGCCGGGCCGGTGCGCTGGAAACGCGTCGGCGCGGTGGCGCTGGGCGGCATCATGCTCGGCGCGGCGACGATGTTCGTGCTGCAGCACAAGGCGATCGCGGTGGCTTGCGTGTACACGGCGGGCGTCGCGATTCTGGCGATCTTCGGCTACATGCTGGTGAAGTGCGAACGCTCGGAGCGCTCGGGGCTCGTTGCCGCGCTGATCCTGACCGCGCAGGTGATCCTTTTCTTCGTGTTCTACGTGCAGATGTCGACCTCGCTCACACTGTTCGCGCTGCGCAACGTCGATCCGCGTTTTTCGCTGTTCGGCGTGACGCTGTTCACGTGGAGCGCCGCGCAGTTCCAGGCGCTCAATCCGATCTGGATCATGGTGATGAGCCCGTTGCTCGCGCTGCTTTATACGAGACTCGCGAAGGGCGGCAAGGACGTGCCGGTGGCGGTGAAGTACGCGTTCGGCTTCGCGGTGGTGGCGGCCGGCTTCTTCGTGTACGCGTCGAGCGGCAACCATGCGGTGAACGGGCGCGTCTCGTCGTGGTTCATGGTGGGCGGCTATGGCCTGTACTCGCTGGGCGAATTGCTGGTGAGCGGCCTGGGTCTCGCGATGATCGCGCGCTACGTGCCGGCGCGCATGAGCGGTTTCATGATGGGCGCTTACTTCGTGGCGACCGGCGTGTCGCAATATCTGGGCAGCGTGGTCGCGAACTTCGCGCAGATGCCGGCCGGCGATATGGATCCGCTCGAATCGTTGCCGCTTTATACCAAGCTGTTTACCGGTCTGGGCTGGCTCGCGGCGGTGGGCGCGCTCGTGGCGGTGCTGTTGTTGCCGCTGATGCGCAAGCTCTCGCGTGAACATCAGCGTTGCAGTGACGAGGCGCGTGAGAGCGCGCGGCAGAGTGGGGCGGTGGTGGAGTAGGCAGCGGCGACGGAGGTAAGCTTACGACTGCCATTGGTCTTTCGGAATAGTCGTTTTCCGGATATTCGAGGTAACCACTCACATGGAAATCCACATCGCCGTCGAAGGGCGTCACGACCTGTCCGGACAGATTTATCGGCAGTTGCGCGCCGGCATTCTGGAAGGGCGTCTCGCCGGCGGCACGCGCCTGCCGTCCACGCGCGATCTCGCCACGCAGTTGGGCGTTTCCCGCAAAACCACGCTCGACGTATTCGAGCGGCTTCTCTCCGAAGGTTATCTGGGCGCCCGCGCCGGTTCGGGCACCTTCGTCGCCGACGGCCTCAAGCGTCTGCCGGTGGAGCGCTCGCCGCATGCACGGGCGGCCGAATCGGCCCGCGAGCGGGTCAAGGCCAAGGCGAAAGCCGCGGCGCGCGCCCAGCCGCTATGGGAGGCGATGCCCGAGAGCCTGCCGTTGCCGCGGCCTTCGGTGCTGTCGCCGCAAGACTTCGTCGGCGGCGCGACCGACAAGGCGCTGTTTCCCTTCGACGTCTGGCGCCGCTGCGTGAATCAAGCTTTGCGTGCGCAAGCGCGTGCTCCGGGCACCTATCGCGATGCGGCCGGCGAGCAGGAGTTGCGCCTCGCGATCTCGCGCTACCTCGCGTTCAACCGCGCGGTGTCGAGCAATTGGGAAGACGTGATCGTGACGCAAGGCGCGCAGCACGCGCTCGATCTGCTTGCGCGCATCAGCTTGCGTGCAGGCGAAGTCGCGGCGATCGAGGATCCCGGTTATTCGCCGGCCCATG
>DASPZL010000457.1:0-7904 GCA_035636295.1 Paraburkholderia sp. | reverse complement strand
CAGACCGTCCGGATACAAGGTGTCCGGCGCGTAATTGGACGTCATCACGAATTGCACGCCGTTCTCGAACAGCTTGTCGAGCAGGCGGTACAGGATCATCGCGTCGGCAATGTCGGACACGTGGAATTCATCGAAACAGATCAGCCGATGACGCTTGGCGATACGAAGCGCGAGTTCGTCGAGCGGATCGGCTCGGCCTTTCAGTTCCTCCAGTTCGCGATGCACCTCGCGCATGAACTCGTGAAAATGCAGCCGCGTTTTGCGCTGCACCGGCACGATCATGTAGAAGCTGTCCATCAGGAAGCTCTTGCCCCGCCCCACGCCGCCCCACATGTACACGCCGCGCGGCAGATCCGGATGGATGATCAGTTTCTTGAACGCATTGGAGCGGCGCGATTTGTACTCGACCCACGCTTCATAGCACCGCTGCAGACGGTCGACCGCCGCGCGCTGCGCCGGGTCGGATTGATAACCCCGCGTCTGCAGTTCTTTTTCGTAGTATTCGGTGACGTTCATTGTGTTGCTGCAAAAAGAAAGGCGGGAGGGGTTGAACCCGCCCGCCTTTGTGGTGATGCCGAAGTGCTGCGATCAGTCAGGCGTGCGCGTCATTACATATTCAGCGCGCGCTTGTCGACGGCCAGCGCCGCCTCGCGCATGACTTCCGACAGCGACGGGTGCGGATGGCAAATACGGCCGATGTCTTCCGACGCCGCCTTGAATTCCATCGCCACCACGGCTTCCGCGATCAGGTCCGATGCGTTCGCCGAGATGATATGCACGCCGAGCAGTTCGTCGGTCTTCGCGTCGGCGATCATCTTGACGAAACCATCCGCCTTGTTGATGCCGAGCGCGCGGCCGTTCGCCATGAACGGGAACTGGCCCGTCTTGATCTCGCGGCCTTCCGCCTTCAGTTGCTGCTCCGTCTTGCCGACCCATGCGATTTCCGGTTCGGTGTAGATCACCCACGGAATGCAGTTGTAGTCGATGTGCGGCTTCTGACCGTCGATGATTTCGGCGACCAGCACGCCTTCGTCCTCGGCCTTGTGCGCGAGCATCGGGCCACGCACCACGTCGCCGATCGCGTACACGTTCGGCACCGCCGTCGCGCAGTGATCGTCTACGTCGATGAAGCCGCGTTCGTTGGCCTTCAGGCCGATGGCTTCGAGACCGAGGTTGTCGGTGTTCGGCACGCGGCCGATCGACACGATCAGGCGGTCGGCTTCGAGCGTTTGCGCGTTGCCGTCCTTGTCCGTGTAAGCGATCGTGACGCTGTTCTCAGCGGTCTTCACTTCGCCGACCTTCACGCCGACGTGGATGTCGAGACCCTGCTTCTTGAACTGCTTGGCGGCTTCCTTGGCGAGCGCCTGGTCGGCGGCGCCGAGGAATTCCGGCAGCGCTTCGAGCACGGTCACTTCCGCGCCGAGACGACGCCACACCGAACCCAGTTCCAGACCGATCACGCCCGCGCCGATCACGGCCAGCTTCTTCGGTGCCGTGTCGAAGCTCAGTGCGCCTTCGTTGTCGGACACGATCCTGTTGTCGACCGGCACGTTCGGCAGGTGACGCGCCTTGGAGCCGGTCGCAATGATCACGTTCTTCGCCGTGACCACTTCCGTTTCGCCTTCGCCGCTCACTTCGATCTGCACGCCGGCGTCCGTCTTGCCGGTGAACTTGCCGTGACCCTTGAGCCACGTGATCTTGTTCTTGCGGAACAGGAATTCGATACCCTTCGTCATCTTCTCGACGATGCCTTCCTTGCGGGCCAGCATCTTCGTGATATCGACCTTTACGTCCGACACGTTGATACCGTGATCGGCGAGATGGTGCTGCGCGTTTTCCAATTCTTCCGACGACGCAAGCAGCGCCTTCGACGGAATGCAGCCCACGTTCAGACACGTGCCGCCGAGTTTCAGCGTGCCGGCCGGGTTCTTCCATTTTTCGATACATGCAACCGTCTTGCCGAGCTGTGCGGCGCGGATTGCAGCGATATAGCCGCCGGGGCCCGCGCCGATCACGACGACGTCAAATTCTTTGGACATGACAATCCTTTTTATGACGGAACGGCGCACGGCCACGTTTCGTGGCGCGCGCCGTTCCTGTACTGCGGAATGCGAAAGACGTGATACTTAGATGGCGCCAACTTGCGCAATGGCAAGCCGGCGCCGGCCGGACCGGCTTTTACAGGTCGAGCAGCAGGCGCGCCGGGTCTTCCAGCGCATCCTTCATGGCGACCAGCGACAGCACGGCTTCGCGACCGTCGATGATCCGGTGGTCGTACGACAGCGCCAGATAGTTCATCGGCCGGATCACGATCTGGCCGTTTTCGACCACGGCGCGTTCCTTGGTGGCGTGCACGCCCAGAATCGCGGATTGCGGCGGGTTGATGATCGGGGTCGACAGCATCGAACCGAACACACCGCCGTTCGAGATCGAGAACGTGCCGCCGGTCATTTCGTCGATCGACAGCTTGCCGTCTTTCGCCTTCTGGCCGAATTCGGCGATCTTCTTCTCGATTTCCGCGAGGCTCAGCTGATCCGCATTGCGCAGGATCGGCACCACGAGACCGCGCGGCGAACCGACAGCGATACCGATGTCGAAATAGCCGTGATAGACGATGTCATTACCGTCGATCGACGCGTTCACCAGCGGGAACTTCTTCAGCGCGTGAACGGCCGCCTTCACGAAGAACGACATGAAGCCGAGCTTTACGCCGTGTTCCTTCTCGAACTTGTCCTTGTACTTGTTGCGCAGGTCCATCACCGGCGCCATGTTCACTTCGTTGAACGTGGTGAGGATGGCATTGGTTTGCTGCGACTCGAGCAAACGCTCGGCGATACGCGCGCGCAGGCGCGACATCGGCACGCGTTGTTCCGGGCGGTCCTTCAGCCATTGATCGGCCGATGCCGGCGCCTTGACGTCCGGCAGCGACGGCTTGGCAGCCTTCGGTGCGGCGGCCGGTGCCGGTGCTGCAGCCTTGGCAGCAGGAGCGCCTGCGGTCAGCACGTCGCCCTTGGTGATGCGGCCGTCGCGGCCCGTGCCGGCGACGTCGCCGGACGAGAGGCCCTTTTCAGCCATCAGCTTGCCGGCGGCCGGCGAAGCAGCGGTGTTCGCACCCGTTGCGGATGCGGCTTGAGCCGCGGGTGCGGGAGCGGGAGCGGCGGCCGGCGCCGGCTTCACTTCGGCTTCGACAGCAGCGGCGCCAGCCTTGCCTTCGGTGTCGATCTTGGCGATCACCTGATCGGCGGTGACAGTGTCGCCGTCATTCGCGATGACTTGCGCGAGCACACCGGCCGAGGGAGCCGGCACTTCGAGCACGACCTTGTCGGTCTCGATTTCGATGAGAATTTCGTCTTGAGCAACAGCCTCGCCGGGCTTCTTCTTCCACTGCAGCATCGTGGCTTCCGAAACCGACTCGGAAAGCTGGGGAACCTTGACTTCAACAATAGCCATTATAAATATCCTGAATACGTATCGGGTGACGGCGCGGTGAACGACGACCGCCTGCGAACCATGACTGCCGCGAATGAACCTTCAATGGTCACTGAGTGCGGCACGGGAAAGCGCGTGGCGCTTTCCCGGTTCGTCTGTTCTGGTTATTTAGCGATCGACGCGCTCTTGAGGCGGCCGAAAGCGCCTTCGATCAGCGCCTTCTGCTGCTCGTAGTGCTTCGCGTAGTAGCCGACTGCCGGCGAGGCCGAGGCCGGACGGCCGCTGTATGCCAGCTTCTGTCCGTCCTTCATGCCTTCCTTCAGGTGGTGCTCGATGTAGAACCACGGCCCCTGATTCTGCGGCTCGTCCTGCACCCACACTACTTCGGTCGCGTTGTCGTACTTCTTCATTTCCGCTTCGAACTGCTTATGCGCGAACGGATAGAGCTGTTCGATACGGATGATCGCGACGTCGTTCGACTTCGATTCACGGCGATGCGCAAGCAGGTCGTAATAGACGCGGCCCGAACACGCCACGACGCGCTTGACCTTCTTCGCGTCGATGGCTTCGTCGATCTCACCGATCACCGGCTGGAACGAACCGTTGGCCAGCTCCGACAGGTCCGACACGGCTTCCTTGTGACGCAGCAGCGACTTCGGCGTGGCGACGATCAGCGGCTTGCGGAACAGACGGATCATCTGACGGCGCAGCAGGTGGAAAATCTGCGCCGGCGTGGTCGGCTGAACGACCTGCATGTTGTGGTCCGCGCACAGTTGCAGGAAACGTTCGATGCGCGCCGACGAGTGCTCGGGACCTTGGCCTTCATAGCCGTGCGGCAGCAGCATCGTGAGACCCGAAACGCGGCCCCACTTCACTTCACCCGACGAGATGAACTGGTCGATCACGACTTGCGCGCCGTTCACGAAATCGCCGAACTGCGCTTCCCATGCGACGAACGTATTCGGTTCAGCGGTCGAGTAACCGTATTCGAAACCGAGCACCGCTTCTTCCGACAGCACCGAGTCGATCACCGTGAACTTCGCCTGACCTTCGGCGATGTTCTGCAGCGGCACGTAGGTGCCGTCATTCCAGCGTTCGCGGTTCTGGTCGTGCAGCACCGCGTGACGGTGCGTGAACGTGCCGCGGCCCGAGTCCTGACCGGTCAGGCGCACCGCGTAACCCGACGCGACCAGCGACGCGAATGCCAGGTGTTCGCCCATGCCCCAGTCCAGCTTCGCTTCACCGCGGCCCATCGCGCGACGGTCGTTGATGACGCGCTCGACCAGCGGGTGAACCTTGAAGTTTTCCGGAATCGTGGTGATGCGCTCGGCGAGGCGCTTCAGTTCGGCGAGCGGCACGGCCGTGTCGGCTGCGTCGGTCCACTTGCGGTTCAGGAACGGCACCCAATCCACCGCGTACTTGCTCTTGTAGTTCGAGAGCACCGGGTCGACGGTGTGGTGGCCTTCGTCCATCGCCCTGCGGTACGCCTTGACGTATTCGTCTGTGTCGGCAGCCGTGATCACGCCTTGCTGCACCAGCTTTTCAGCGTACAGCGCGCGCGTGCCGGGGTGCTTGGCGATCGTCTTGTACATCAGCGGCTGCGTGACGGCCGGCGTGTCCTGCTCGTTGTGGCCGAGCTTGCGGAAGCAGACGATGTCGACGACGACGTCCTTGTGGAACTGCATCCGGAAGTCGATAGCCAGTTGCGTGGCCAGAACGACCGCTTCAGGGTCGTCACCGTTCACGTGCAGCACCGGCGCCTCGATCATCTTGACGACGTCCGAGCAGTACAACGTGGAGCGCGAGTCGCGCGGGTCCGACGTCGTGAAGCCGATCTGGTTGTTGATGACGATGTGCAGCGTGCCGTGCGTGCCGTAACCACGCGTTTGTGCGAGGTTCAGCGTTTCCATTACCACGCCCTGGCCCGCGAAGGCCGCGTCGCCGTGGATCTGCACCGGCAGCACTTGCAGGCCGCTGTCGTCGCCGCGACGATCCATGCGCGCCTTCGCCGAACCTTCGACCACCGGGTTGACGATTTCGAGGTGCGACGGGTTGAACGCGAGCGACAGGTGAACCGGGCCGCCCTCGGTCGAGACGTCCGACGAAAAACCCTTGTGGTACTTCACGTCGCCGGCCGGCAGGTCGTCGACATGCTTGCCTTCGAATTCGGCGAACAGGTCGGCCGGCATCTTGCCGAGCGTATTGACCAGCACATTCAGACGGCCACGGTGAGCCATGCCGATGACGATTTCCTGCACGCCGCGGGCGCCGCCATGACGCACGACTTCGTCCATCGACGCGATGAAGCTTTCGCCGCCTTCGAGCGAGAAGCGTTTCTGGCCGACGTACTTGGTGTGCAGGAAGCGCTCGAGCCCTTCAGCGGCCGTCAGGCGATTCAGGATGTGCTTTTTCTTTTCGTTGGAGAAGTTCGGCGTCGAACGGATCGACTCGAGCTTCTCTTTCCACCAGCGCTTCTGTTCCGGATCGCTGAGGTACATGTACTCGACGCCGATCGTGCCGCAGTACGTGTCACGCAATGCCTTGACGATCTCGCGGAGCGACGCGCGCTCGAATCCGAAATACAGATTCGTTGCGCTGAACTCCTGGTCCATGTCGGCTTCGGTGAAGTCGTAGAACGCGGGTTCAAGTTCGGGGATAGCGGGACGTTCGCGGCGCTTCAGAGGATCGAGGTTGGCCCATTGCGTGCCGAGGAAGCGATATGCGCCAATGAGGGACTGCACATAGACTTGCTTTCGCGCGGTAGCGAGGTCTTCGCCGCCGGTTGCCGTGCGTGGGATGAAGGCGTTGGCCTTGGCCCGTTGAGCAAACGATTCGACGATCGGGCCATGGGCCACGTCGTTGGCATTGCTGCCATCCGATGCAGGGACGTTCTGCAACGCATCGAAATAGCTGCGCCAGTTCTCGGGCACTGACGCCGGATTATCGAGATACGCTTCGTACATTTCTTCTACGTACGGAGCATTGCCGCCGAACAGATAGGAGTTCGACTGGAATTGCTTCATCATTTTTACGCTCACCTTTCTTCGAGTTTCTCGAGAAATAGCGGGTTACAGAACCTTCCGCGACACGGCCTGACCGTTTAGCGGATTGCGCGAATCAAGTCTTGCTTGGAAGGACCTAAAACTTTGCACCCGGGGAGCATAGCACAGATCGGATAGTCCAGATAGCAGACGGATTGCCGCTCAAGCCCGCCGCGACGGGCTTTCCGGCCGATATCCACCGCGCGCAACAGTCTTCTGCGACAAACGTGGACAAACGGCCACCAACGGTTTGCCAACCACCAGCAACTACGTACAACACAAATAGGGCTCCAAAACGGCAAAAGCCACCCGAAAGTGGCTTTTGCCTGTTTTACCCTGCCCTCATGCCGCTTAAGGCCGACATCAATCAGTCCACTGCGCCCTTACGGCTCGCGCTGCGGCGCTCGTGTTCCTTCAGGTAACGCTTGCGCAGACGGATCGATTGCGGCGTGACTTCGACCAGTTCGTCGTCGTCGATGAATTCGACCGCGTATTCCAGCGACATCTGGATCGGCGGCACGAGGCGCACCGCTTCGTCCGTGCCCGACGAACGCACGTTGGTCAATTGCTTGCCCTTGATCGGGTTCACGACCAGGTCGTTGTCACGGCTGTGAATGCCGATGATCATGCCTTCGTACAGCGGCTCGCCCGGCGACACGAACATACGGCCGCGATCCTGCAGCTTCCACAGTGCGTACGCGACTGCCGCGCCGTCGTCCTGCGAAATCAGCACGCCGTTGCGACGCTCGCCGACCGCGCCTTCCTTGACCGGCTGATACGAGTCGAACGTGTGGCTCATCAAGCCCGTGCCGCGCGTGAGCGTGAGGAATTCCGACTGGAAGCCGATCAGGCCGCGCGCCGAAATACGGTACTCAAGGCGCGTGCGGCCACGGCCGTCCGACGCCATGTCGAGCATTTCGCCCTTGCGGCGGCCCAACTCTTCCATCACGCCGCCCTGGTGGCCGTCTTCCATGTCGACGGTCAGGTTTTCGTACGGCTCATGCTTCACACCGTCGACTTCCGTCATCACCACGCGCGGACGCGACACGGCGAGTTCGTAACCTTCACGACGCATGTTTTCTACAAGAATGGTCAGGTGCAGTTCGCCACGGCCCATGACTTCGAACGTGGTTTCGTCGCCGGTTTCATTCACGCGCAACGCCACGTTGTGGTTCAGTTCCTTGAACAGGCGGTCGCGGATCTGACGGCTCGTGACGAACTTGCCTTCGCGGCCAGCCAGCGGCGACGAGTTCACCAGGAAGTTCATGGTCAGCGTGGGTTCGTCCACGGTGATCATCGGCAGCGCTTCCGGCTGTTCCGGCGACCAGATGGTCACGCCGATACCGATTTCCTCGATACCGTTGATCAGCACGATGTCGCCGGCCTCAGCCGATTCCACCTGCACGCGTTCGAGACCCTTGAACGACAGCACCT
>DASPZL010000456.1:0-6512 GCA_035636295.1 Paraburkholderia sp. | reverse complement strand
GGTATCCTGGCGGAAGTCACGGGTACGACGTCGTTCGGTAAGGACACGAAGGGCAAGCAGCGTCTCGTTATCACGGACCTCGAAGGCAATCAGCACGAGTTCCTGATCGCGAAGGAAAAGCAGGTTCTGGTGCACGATGGTCAAGTCGTCAACAAGGGAGAAATGATCGTGGACGGACCGGCGGATCCGCACGACATCCTGCGTTTGCAGGGCGTCGAAGCGCTGTCGCGTTACATCGTGGACGAAGTGCAGGACGTGTACCGTCTGCAAGGCGTGAAGATCAACGACAAGCACATTGAAGTGATTGTTCGTCAGATGCTGCGCCGCGTGCAGATTACGGACAACGGCGATACGCGTTTCATCCCGGGCGAACAGGTCGAGCGGTCGGATATGCTCGACGAGAACGACCGTATGATCGCGGAAGACAAGCGTCCGGCAACGTACGAAAACGTGCTGCTCGGTATCACGAAGGCGTCGCTGTCGACCGATTCGTTCATCTCCGCGGCGTCGTTCCAGGAAACGACTCGCGTGCTGACCGAAGCGGCGATCATGGGCAAGCGCGACGATCTGCGTGGTCTGAAGGAAAACGTGATCGTCGGCCGCCTGATTCCGGCCGGTACGGGTCTCGCGTTCCACAAGGCACGCAAGAGCAAGGAACTGTCCGATCGCGAGCGTTTCGATCAGATCGCAGCGGAAGAGTCGTTCGAATTCGGTACTCCGGAAACCCCGGCCGCCGAACAGCACCACTCAGGCGAGTAAGTCCCGGCGGCGTAAGCCGCTTGGGCTCACCAGCCAGCGAAGCCGCTCAGTTTCGACTGAGCGGCTTTTTTTATGCGCTCTTCTTTTGCGCACTTTGCGTTGATTTGTTAGGCCAAACGGCTAACGTCGTCGCAAAGGGCGGGCGCAGCACGAATGCGTTGGTAAAATTCGTGTCACCGGCTCCACGCTGCTTCTCTCAAATTCATGTCCCGTCCGCTCGAAATCCTCAACGAAGTCTTCGGTTACCCCGCGTTTAGAGGACAGCAGGGCGAAATTGTCGACCATGTCGCCGGCGGGGGAGATTGCCTCGTGCTGATGCCGACGGGCGGCGGCAAATCGTTGTGCTATCAGATCCCATCGCTGGTGCGGCGCGAAGGCGGTTTCGGTACGGGCATCGTCGTCTCGCCGCTGATCGCGCTGATGCAGGACCAGGTCGCGGCGCTCACCGAAGTCGGTGTGCGCGCCGCATATCTAAACTCGACGCTGTCGAGCGCCGAGGCAATGGCCACCGAACGCGCGCTGCGCGAAGGTGAAATCGATCTGTTGTACGTGGCGCCGGAACGGCTGATGACGCCGCGTTTCCAGGAATTGTTGGAACGCACGCGCATCGGCCTGTTCGCCATCGACGAAGCCCACTGCGTGTCGCAATGGGGGCACGATTTCCGGCCCGAATACATTCAGCTGTCGGTGCTGCACGAGCGCTTCCCGAACGTGCCGCGCATTGCGCTCACCGCCACCGCTGACGCGATCACGCGCGACGAGATCATTCACCGTCTGGCGCTGGACGACGCGCGCGTTTTCGTCTCGAGTTTCGATCGGCCGAACATCCGCTATCGCATCGTAGAAAAAGACAATGCGCGCACCCAGTTGCTCGACTTCATTCGCGCGGAACATACCAGAGGGGACGGCACGACCGACGCCGGCGTGGTTTATTGCCTGTCGCGCCGCAAGGTCGAAGAGACGGCGGAGTGGTTGAAAGAAAAAGGTATGCGCGCGCTGCCGTATCACGCCGGCATGGAGTTCGAGATCCGTCAGAAGCATCAGGAGATGTTTCAGCGCGAGGAAGGCATCGTGATGTGCGCGACGATAGCGTTCGGCATGGGGATCGACAAGCCGGACGTGCGCTTCGTCGCTCACCTCGATTTGCCGAAGAGCGTCGAGGGCTATTACCAGGAAACGGGGCGCGCCGGTCGCGACGGCATGCCTGCCAACGCGTGGATGGCCTATGGTCTCGGCGACGTCGTGCAGCAGCGCAAGATGATCGACGAATCCGACGCCGACGACGCGCATAAGCGCGTGCAGACCGGCAAGCTCGACGCGTTGCTCGGTCTGTGCGAGGCGGCGACTTGCCGCCGGGTGCGACTGCTCGCGTATTTCGGCGAGTCGAGCAAGCCATGCGGCAACTGCGACAACTGCCTCGAGCCGCCCGACACGTGGGACGCGACGCGCGAGGCGCAGATGGCGCTGTCCTGCGTGTTCCGCGCGCAGCGCGCGAGCGGCTTTCACTTCGGCGCCGGCCATCTGATCGACATCCTGCGTGGCAACCGCAGCGAGAAAATCCTGCAGCGGGGGCATGACAAGCTGACCACGTTCGGAATCGGCGCGGCGCTGGGTGAGCCGGAATGGCGCGCGGTGTTTCGCCAGCTCGTAGCATTCGGCTATCTGACGGTCGACCACGAAGGATTCGGCTCGCTGGTTCTCACCGAAGCGAGCAAACCGGTGCTCAAGGGCGAGCAAAACGTCACGATGCGCCGCTATGTGAAGCCGACGCGCACCCGCCAGTCGTCGGGACGCACCAGCGAGCGTGCCGACCCGACGATCGGCATGGGCCCGCGCGAACGCGCCCGCTGGGAGCGGCTGCGTGCGTGGCGCACCGAGACGGCGAAGAGCGACGGTGTGCCGGCCTACGTGATCTTCCACGACGCTACGCTCGCGGAAATTGCCCGCAACGGCCCCGATTCCATTGAGGATTTGCGGGGCATTCCGGGCATGGGCGCGCGCAAACTGGACCGTTTCGGCGACGAGTTGCTGGAAGTCGTCGCCGCCGACTGAGCGCTTGGGCAGGTCCGCAGGGGTGCGAAACGTCGCAAGCTGTTGACTCCCTTAGTATTTTCGGAATATTATGCTAGGTTCCGGTTCTTGGGATGCCTGTGTGCGGATTCAATCCGTGCGCTGCGATCAGGTCCGGAAGTTCGATGCGCAATCGTTTCTGCTTTGCCCGGAAACAGATGCGTCGATTTTGTTCAATTTCAGGAATAAACAATGCCAACCATCAATCAACTGGTTCGCAAAGGCCGCGCGTCGGAAACGACGAAGAGCAAGAGCCCGGCTTTGCAGGACTGCCCCCAGCGTCGCGGCGTGTGCACCCGTGTGTACACCACGACGCCGAAGAAGCCGAACTCGGCACTCCGTAAGGTTGCGAAGGTGCGCCTGACGAACGGCTTCGAAGTCATTTCGTACATCGGTGGTGAAGGCCACAACCTGCAGGAACACTCGGTCGTGCTGATTCGCGGCGGCCGTGTCAAGGACTTGCCGGGTGTGCGTTACCACATGGTTCGCGGCTCGCTGGATACCCAGGGCGTCAAGGACCGTAAGCAGGCTCGCTCGAAGTACGGTGCGAAGCGTGCAAAAGCTGGTAAATAAGCCGGCAGGTAATTAGCCGGTCAGAGTAGTTTCAGGTCGCCTGCAATGGCGGTAATAGCGGTGGTGCCGGAATCGCCGGTGCTGTCGAGTAAGTGGTCACCCGACCAGGCTGGTAAATCGTTAGAGATGAATCGGGTTAGTTGGTGGCCGCGGAGCTAAAAGTAGCTCCAACTGAAAAAGTAAAGGAAGAAACATGCCGCGTCGTCGCGAAGTCCCCAAGCGGGAAGTGTTGCCGGATCCGAAATTCGGTAACGTAGATGTAGCTAAGTTCATGAACGTGCTGATGCTCTCCGGCAAGAAATCGGTTGCCGAGCGTATCGTGTACGGCGCTTTCGAACAGATCCAGACCAAGGGTGGCAAGGACCCGCTGGAAGTGTTCACGGTAGCGCTCAACAACGTCAAGCCGGTGGTCGAAGTGAAGAGCCGCCGCGTTGGTGGTGCGAACTATCAGGTTCCGGTCGAAGTGCGCCCGTCGCGTCGTATGGCATTGGCGATGCGTTGGCTGCGTGAAGCCGCGAAGAAGCGTAGCGAGAAGTCGATGGCCCTGCGTCTGGCAGGTGAACTCTCCGAAGCGGCCGAAGGCCGTGGCGGCGCAATGAAGAAGCGCGACGAAGTTCACCGGATGGCAGAAGCCAACAAGGCGTTCTCGCACTTCCGTTTCTAAGCTTCCCGAACCCGGGTTTAGCAGAAAAAGCGGAAAGAAATTCCGGGCGGGTGCGCTTACAAAGCGCCTCGCCCGTTTGTGTTACAGCGCGATGGGCATTTTCTCGCATCGCGTCATCCCCATAGAGGATCAAAGTGGCTCGCAAGACACCTATCGAGCGCTACCGTAACATCGGTATTAGCGCTCACATCGACGCCGGCAAAACGACGACGACCGAGCGCATCCTGTTCTACACCGGCGTGAACCACAAGATTGGTGAAGTGCACGACGGCGCTGCCACCATGGACTGGATGGAGCAGGAGCAGGAACGCGGCATCACGATCACGTCCGCTGCCACCACGGCGTTCTGGAAAGGCATGGCCGGCGACCGCGCTGAGCACCGCATCAACATCATCGACACCCCGGGCCACGTCGACTTCACGATTGAAGTCGAGCGCTCGATGCGCGTGCTCGACGGCGCATGCATGGTGTACTGCGCAGTGGGCGGCGTGCAGCCCCAGTCGGAAACCGTGTGGCGTCAGGCTAACAAGTACAAGGTTCCCCGTCTCGCGTTCATCAACAAGATGGACCGTACCGGCGCGAACTTCTTCAAGGTTTACGACCAGCTCAAGCTGCGTCTGAAGGCGAACCCGGTGCCGGTCGTCGTGCCTATCGGCGCGGAAGAGAACTTCACGGGCGTCGTCGATTTGCTGAAGATGAAGGCGATCATTTGGGATGAAGCGTCCCAAGGCACGAAGTTCTCATACGAAGAGGTCCCGGCTGAACTCGTCGACACGTGCAATGAATGGCGTGAAAAGATGATCGAAGCTGCGGCTGAATCGAACGAAGAGCTGATGAACAAGTACCTCGAGTCGGGCGAGCTGACCGAGGACGAAATCATCAAGGGTCTGCGCGACCGTACGATCGCTTGCGAGATCCAGCCGATGCTGTGCGGCACCGCGTTCAAGAACAAGGGCGTGCAACGCATGCTGGACGCCGTGCTCGACTTCCTGCCGTCGCCGATCGACATCCCGCCGGTTACCGGCGAGCTGGAAAGCGGTGAAAAAGGTGAGCGCCGCGCTGCCGACGACGAAAAGTTCTCGGCACTGGCATTCAAGATCATGACCGACCCGTTCGTCGGCCAGCTGATCTTCTTCCGTGTGTATTCCGGCGTTGTGAATTCGGGCGACACTGTGCTGAACGCGACCAAAGACAAGAAGGAACGTCTGGGCCGTATTCTGCAGATGCACGCGAACCAGCGTGAAGAAATCAAGGAAGTCCGTGCAGGCGACATCGCTGCTGCGGTCGGCCTGAAGGACGCAACGACCGGCGACACGCTGTGCGATCCGCAGAACCCGATCGTGCTCGAACGCATGATTTTCCCGGAGCCGGTGATTTCGCAGGCTGTTGAGCCGAAGACGAAGCCCGACCAGGAAAAGATGGGTCTGGCGCTGAACCGTCTGGCGCAGGAAGATCCCTCGTTCCGCGTTCAAACGGACGAAGAATCGGGTCAAACCATTATTTCGGGCATGGGCGAGCTCCACCTGGAAATTCTGGTTGACCGGATGAAGCGTGAGTTCGGCGTGGAAGCAACGGTGGGCAAGCCGCAAGTAGCTTACCGCGAAACGATTCGCGGCAAGGCGGAAGACGTCGATGGCAAGTTCGTCAAGCAGTCGGGTGGTCGCGGCCAGTACGGTCACGCGGTCATCACGCTCGAGCCGAATGAACAAGGCAAGGGCTACGAGTTCCTGGACGAAATCAAGAGCGGCGTGATTCCGCGTGAATACATCCCGGCAGTCGACAAGGGTATCCAGGAAACGCTGAAGGCCGGCGTGCTGGCAGGCTTCCCGGTCGTTGACGTGAAGGTTCACCTGACGTTCGGCTCGTACCACGATGTTGACTCGAACGAAAACGCGTTCCGCATGGCCGGTTCGATGGCGTTCAAGGAAGCAATGCGCAAGGCGCAGCCGGTCATCCTCGAACCGATGATGGCTGTGGAAGTCGAAACGCCTGAAGATTACATGGGCAACGTGATGGGCGATCTGTCGGGTCGTCGCGGTATCGTTCAGGGCATGGACGACATGGTTGGCGGCGGCAAGATCGTTCGCGCCGAAGTGCCGCTGTCGGAAATGTTCGGCTATTCGACGTCGCTGCGTTCGCTGACCCAAGGTCGTGCAACGTATACGATGGAGTTCAAGCATTACGCCGAAGCACCGCGTAACGTGTCCGAAGCGATCATCAACGCGAAGTCGAAGTAATCGCGCGGCAAGTCATTCAACGATTAACTTTTTGAAAGAAGAGAAACATGGCTAAAGGTAAATTCGAACGGACCAAGCCGCACGTGAACGTCGGCACGATCGGTCACGTTGACCACGGCAAGACCACGCTGACGGCAGCGATCACGACGGTTCTGACGCAGAAGTTCGGCGGCGAAGCAAAGGCATACGACCAGATCGACGCGGCGCCG
>DASPZL010000455.1:0-3275 GCA_035636295.1 Paraburkholderia sp. | reverse complement strand
GATCGTGTTCATCCTGTCTTTCTGGCTGAAGGCGCCGCAGAAGGGCGAGGTTCCCGAGGTCGCCAAAGTTCTGCAGAGCCATCGGGACTACAAGTGGCACGAGATGATCAAGACGCCGGTGTTCTGGGTCATGTACCTGATGTTCATCATGATGGCCGCGGGCGGCCTGATGGCGACCGCGCAGCTCGGACCGATCGCAAAAGACTTCGGGCTGCACGACTCGCCGGTTTCACTGCTCGGTTTGACTTTGCCCGCACTGACCTTCGCGCTGACCATCGACCGCGTGCTGAACGGTTTGACCCGGCCGTTCTTCGGCTGGATCTCGGATCGTATCGGCCGGGAAAATACGATGTTCATCGCGTTCGCGACCGAAGCGGTCGGCATTCTGGCGCTGTCGAAGTACGGCCACAGCCCGGTTGCGTTTGTCGTGCTCACCGGCATCGTGTTCTTTGCATGGGGCGAAATCTACAGCCTGTTCCCCGCCACTTGCGGCGACACGTACGGACCGAAATACGCCGCCACCAACGCCGGCCTGCTGTACACGGCGAAGGGAACGGCCGCGCTGCTGGTGCCGTTCACCAGTGTCGTCACGGCGATGACCGGCAGTTGGCATGCGGTGTTCATGCTCGCATCCGGAATGGCCGCCGTGGCCGCACTGCTCGCGCTGTTCGTGCTGAAGCCGATGCGTCGCGCCTACGCGGAACGGCATGCCGCGCCGGTTCTCGACATGCCGTATAGCCCTGGCTCGCCATTCGTCAGCGAGTCGGCTCGAGTTTCGGCGGACGGCGGTTAATCGGCGAGCACCACAGATGGCTCGGCCATTCGTTCAGGTCGAGCAGATTGGAGTCGGCCACGCCGCCGGGCGGTTCGCGGCCGACGGTGAACGTGAGGAGCGGGACACTATCGCCCCGCTCCTCGCGCTCAGCGGCGCGTCACCTGCCAGCGCGGCGCGCGTTTCTCGAGGAATGCGTTCACACCTTCGCGCTGATCGGCGCCGTCGAACAGATCGACAAAGCG
The DNA here is from genome assembly GCA_035636295.1 of Paraburkholderia sp. GTDB lineage: Bacteria > Pseudomonadota > Gammaproteobacteria > Burkholderiales > Burkholderiaceae > Paraburkholderia. The sequence continues at coordinate 2,258 of DASPZL010000455.1, read as the reverse complement.
TTCCCGCTCCACCGCCAACGCCGCAGCACGCGGCACGCCGTTGCGGGCCTGATGAATCAGCGTCTTGCTGAAACCGACCGCTTGCGGGCTCAGCGTCGCGACGCGCGCCGCCATCGTCAATGCAGCCTCGCGCGCGGCGCCCTTTTCCACCATCTCTTCGATGAGACCAATGCGCAACGCGGTGGACGCGTCGACGCGCTCGCCGGTGAGAATCATCCGCTTGGCCCAGCCTTCGCCGACCAGCCACGGCAATGTCTGCGTACCGCAGCCGCACGGCAGCAAGCCGACCGCGGTTTCCGGCAAGGCCAGCAACGCATGCTGTTCGGCGATGCGGATGTCGCACGCCAGCGCGCATTCGAGCCCGCCGCCCATCGCATAGCCGTTGATTGCCGCGATCACCACGGGCCGCGCGTTCTGCAAGGTTTCGAACGCCGCGCCGAAACGCGTCGCCGCCGTGCGCGCGACTTCGCGGTTGCCGTCGGCGAAGGTGTTCAGATCGGCGCCCGCGCTGAAGAACCTGGGACCGTCGCCGGTGATCACGACGGCCCGCACATGCGTCTCGCCGTTCAGGCGCTCAACGGTCTGCTGCAATTGCAGCAAGCCCTCAGGCGTGAATGCGTTCGCGGGCGGCCGCTTCAAAGTCAGCAGCGCGACGGCGCCATCGTGCGCATAGTCGAGTTCGATCATCACGCGCCTCCGTTCTTGCCGTCGCTAGCGTCGTTACGGTCGTGACGATAGAGCTTGATGACAGCGGAAAAATCGAGGCGTCCCGCGCCTTTCGTGCTCATCGTCTGATAAAGCTGTTGGGCCAATGCGCCCAGATACAGCGGTTGACGCGCGGATTTTGCGGCGTCGGTGGCGAGGCCCAGGTCCTTGAGCATCAGGTCGGTGCCGAAGCCGCCGGTATAGCCGCGCGTGGATGGCGCGGCCTCGATCACGCCGGGCATCGGGTTATACGTGTCCGAACTCCAGCAGCGCCCCGTCGACGTATTGATGATGCCGCCCAGCACTTTCACGTCGATGCCGAGCGCCTCGCCGAGCGACATCGCCTCGGCCACGCCCGCCATCGTGATGCCGAGCACGAGGTTGTTGCAGATCTTCGCGACCTGGCCCGTGCCGGTGTCGCCGCAATGCACGATGTTCTTGCCCATCGCCGAAAGCACCGGCTTGACCGCTTCATAGGCGCTCGCGCTGCCGCCGACCATGAAGGTCAGCGTGCCCGCCGCCGCGCCGCCGGTGCCGCCCGAAACGGGTGCGTCGACGAAAGTGTTGCCGTGCTGCTTCGCGAGTTCGGCGAACGCCTTGACGCTTTGCGGGTCGATCGTGCTCGAATCGATGATCGTCACGCCCTTGGGAAGGCCGGCGAACACGCCGTCGTCCGCGGTCAGCACACTGCGCACGTGCGCGGCGGCGGGCAGCATCGTGATCACGCATTCCACATCCGTCACCGCCGCTTTCGGCGAACCGGCCGCTTTGGCGCCCGCATCGACCAGCGCCTGCACGGCTTGCGCGTTCAGGTCGAATACGTTGACCGCGTGGCCCGCCTCGAGCAGGTTGTGCGCCATCGGCGCGCCCATGTTGCCGAGTCCGATAAAGCCTATTTTCATGATGTCGTCTCCGGGGTTTGCATGCGACGCATCGCGCTCAGCGCAGGCTGATGGTCGTGTTCACGCCATCGTTGACAGTGTCGTCGTCGAACCAGCGGGCGGTGACGGTTTTGGTTTGCGTATAGAACTGCACGACCTGTTTGCCGTAGGGACCGAGATCGCCGAGCTTCGAACCGCGCGAGCCGGTAAAGCTGAAGAACGGCACCGGCACGGGAATCGGAATGTTGATGCCGACCTGGCCGACATCGATCTCGCTCTGAAACTTGCGCGCCGCCGCGCCGCTTTGCGTAAAGAGGCCGACGCCGTTGCCGAACGGATTGCGGTTGACGAGTTCGATCGCGTCGTCGAGCGTAGCGACGCTCAACACCAGCAGCACCGGGCCGAAAATTTCGGTGCGATAGATTTCCATCCCGGCCGTGACACCGGCAAAAATCGTCGGGCCGATGAAATTGCCTTGCTCGTAGCCGGGCACCTTCACGCCGCGGCCGTCGAGCGCGAGCGTCGCGCCTTCGTTCACACCGGCTTCGATCAGACCGAGAATGCGTTGCTTCGCCGCGCGCGAGACCACCGGGCCGATGTCCGTATTCGGCTCGCTGCCCGCGTTGATCCTGAGCGCTTTCGCCTTGGCGACCAGATCGGGCAACCACTGCT
>DASPZL010000454.1:0-4611 GCA_035636295.1 Paraburkholderia sp. | reverse complement strand
TTGCCGTTGCCGGCGGCGACGTCGAGCACACGGCTGCCCGCGCGCAGATCGAGTGCTTCGCACAACTGTTCACCGACGATCTGCAAGGTGGTTCCCACCACGGCATAGTTGCCCGTGGACCACGCGGCTTGTTGACGGGTCTTGACCGCGGCGAGATCGACGACGGGTGAGGAAGGGGAGGTGACTGTGGACATGGCGGTACTCCTGGTAAGCGTGGGCAGAAATCTGCTGCTTGCACGGCGATACGGGTGCTATTCGGTGATCGTGATACCCGAGCCGCCCATTTCCCGCGGCACGTCCTTCATCTTAGGCAGACCGTCCTTCATTCGAAGCTTCGTCTGCTCGTAGTGAACATGCACGCCGGCTTCGTATGGAAACTCTGGAATGGACGCTGCATACACGTCGGTGAGTCCCATGCCCGGGTGTTCAGTGAAGATGTGACCGCCGCACGTTTTGCACCACTTGCGATAACTGTTCGGCGTTTTGTTGTAAGTGCCGATGTTGTCCGCACCTTGCATGATCCGCACGGCTTCCGGTTTCCATAAAGTGAAGGCATTGACGGGCCCGGCCGACCAGCTCCGGCATGAATCACAATGGCAATAGCCCATTCCCGCCGGCTCGCCGCTGACCGTGAATTGAACCGCGCCGCAAAAGCAGCCGCCCTTGTAAGTGCTCTCGTTGCTCATGACGTGTCTCCTTGGTGGTTTGCATTTCATTTGCCGCTACCGTCGTCGAGTCCCTGATTCGCGCGTTGTTGCGCGTTCAGGTGGATGCTAGTATCTGCTCGTAGCTCATATCGTTGAATGACCAGGCGTCCAGATCTCTTGCGCGGAACGCCGGGATTGACGGACGCTGTTCATGGATGCGCTTTCCGACGTTCTTCGGGTTGTGCGGCTAAATGGTGCGGTCTACCTCAACGGAGACTTCACTACGCCTTGGTGCCTGTTTGGCCAGGCGGATGCAGCCCTCTGCGATGCCTTCCTGCCTGGATCGGAACGCGTGATTTCATTCCATCTGATCACCGAGGGCAGTTGTTCAGCACGACTGGCAAATGACCCCGCCTCCGCTATTCACCTCAAGGCCGGCGAACTGCTGGTGGTGCCGCAAGGCGAAGCGCACGTTTTCGGCAGCGCCCTCGATCTTTCCCCCGAGTCTGCAGGACCGCTTCTGGCCATTCAGATGGAGACGACGCCGGGCCAGGTGATGACACTCTCCTACGGCGGTGGCGGAGCACCGACGCGTGTCGTGTGCGGTTTTCTCGCTTGCGACGATACGTTGGGCAACCCGTTGCTGTCCTCGCTGCCGAGGCTTTTCAAAGTCGATATGCGCAATGACCCTCATTCGGCATGGCTCGAATCGTCGCTTCGATTCGCTGTCGGCGAGGCGGCGCAGTGGCGCGCGGGCAGTGCGATCGTTCTTGCCAGGCTGTCCGAACTGCTTTTCGTCGAAGCGGTGCGCCGCTGTATCGACGCGTTGCCGGCGGACCGCAAGGGCTGGCTGGCGGGTGTGCGCGATCGTTTCGTCGGGCCCGCGCTATCGCTCCTTCATGCTCAACCGGCCCATTCGTGGACCGTCGACGAACTCGCGCGAAGGGTAGGGCTATCGCGCTCCGCATTGGCGCAACGGTTCACCGATCTGTTGGGTCAGCCGCCAATGCAGTACCTGGCGCGGTGGCGTTTGCAGATCGCCTCGCATGAACTGCTGGCCGGCAGCAAGTCGCTCGCCGCGCTGGCGGAGCAGGTCGGCTACGATTCGGAGGCGGCGTTCAATCGGGCGTTCAAGCGCGAGTTCGGCATGCCGCCGGCTGCATGGCGAAAGAGCCATGTGGCGCCAATCGATAATGCGCCCACGACTGCCCAGGGACCGGTTGGCGAGGCGACGGCTGTTTAACCAGGGAAAGTACGCACCGCGCGTGTGATGGTTTACGTTAGTACCGCACGCGCGGCTTGCGTCACGTCACATGGCCGAAGTGTGCTATCGGTGGCGCATGACAACTGAGTCGACTGAAGCAGCGCGCCAAACCGGGCGCAACTTTTCAGTTGCCCTTGCCAGCACGGTGGTCTACAAATCTAAACGACCGCGCGTTCGCACACGCGACACTGCATGCAGGAACAGACGATTCGGCAATGCAGCATCCGCGCCGCTGCCGCGCGCGCCACCCTCGATATTTTTTACTCCAAGGTGCTCTATGCGCCCAGATCCTACGTTCCACGCATCGCCGAAACTCGCGATGGATGCACCGGCGGAAAACTTCGCCTACACATTGTTGCTGAGCCCCGACTTCTCGCAGCCGGACATGCTCGCCGTCGTCGACGTAAAATCGGACTCGCCGACCTACAGCCAGGTGGTTCATACGGTGCCGATGCCGAACAAGGGCGACGAATTCCATCACTTCGGGTGGAATGCCTGCTCATCGGCACTCTCGCCGCTGACGGGCCACGCTTTCCTCGAACGGCGTTATCTGATCATTCCGGGCATGCGCTCCTCGCGAATCTATATCGTGGACACCAAGCCTCATCCAACCCAGGCGCGTATTCACAAGATCATCGAACCCGAGGAAGTCTTTCGCAAGACGGGCTACTCGCGTCCGCATACGGTTCATTGCGGTCCTGAAGGCATCTATGTCAGCACGCTCGGCGGTGGCGGAAAAGACGGCACCGACGGCCCTCCAGGCATTTTCATCATGGACTGCGAGACTTTCGACGTTCTCGGCCGCTGGGAGATCGATCGCGGGTCGCAGGAGAAGCACTACGATTTCTGGTGGAACCTGCCGCGCGACTACATGGTGTCGAGCGAGTGGGCGCTGCCGCCGCAATTCGAGAACGGCATTGTCCCCGAGGATCTTCTGTCGAACAAATATGGGCACCGCATACACTTCTGGGACCTGCGCGCAAGGCGCAACGTGCAGACGATCGACCTCGGCGCGAACCACCAGATGGCGCTCGAAGTGCGGCCGGCGCACGACCCCAGCCGCGAGTATGGCTTTATCGGCGTCGTGGTCGACACGACGAACCTTGAAGGCTCGATCTGGACCTGGTGGCGGGAGGATGGACAGTTCCACATCGAGAAGACAGCGACCATTCCGCCCGAGCCGGCAGCCACGGAACAGCTTCCGCCGTTGCTGCAGGGTTTCGGTGCGGTGCCGCCGCTCGTCACCGATATCGATTTGTCCATCGACGACAAGTTTCTGTACGTCGCCTGTTGGGGAACCGGCGAGATGCGTCAGTACGACGTGACGGAACCCCGCAAGCCGAAGCTCGCGGGATCGGTCCACATCGGCGGGATCGCGCGGCGCACGCCGCACCCGAACGGTAAGACTTTCACCGGCGGTCCGCAAATGGTCGAGATCAGCCGCGACGGAAAGCGGGTCTACTGGACCAATTCGCTGTACTCGACATGGGACAACCAGTTCTATCCGGACGGTGTGCCCGCCACGCAAGTCATGGCGCGGGCCGAATCTGGCGGCGGCCTCACGCTGGCCGAAGACTACTGGGTAGACTTTCCCGACGGATACCGGGCTCACCAGATCCGGCTCGAAGGCGGCGACTGCTCGACCGATTCGTTCTGCTACCCGTCGGTGGGGACTTGATGGGGGACAGCTGGCCGCAGGCCGGCCTCTGGTTGGCCGTCGTGGCGAGTGGTCTCTATCACGGTGTCAATCCGGCGATGGGGTGGCCGCTCGCGGTGTCGAGCGGTTTGATGGAGAAGCGTACACGGGCGCTGCTCGCCACGCTGCTATATCTCGCGGCCGGGCACGTGCTGGCGATGTTCGTGGTGATGCTGCCATTCGCCATGCTCGCGATCCTGCTCGCGTGGCAGCGCGAGATTCAGATCGGCGCGAGCGTGCTCGTCATCGGCTTCGGTGTCTTCCTTCTGATCTGGCGACGCCATCCGCGGGTACTCGCGCGAATCCCGCCGTCGCGGCTCGCGCTGTGGTCCTTCGCCGTCGCCATCGCACACGGCGCCGGACTGATGCTCGTACCGATCTACCTCGGCCTTTGCCGGTCTTACGACATGGATCGAGGGCACCGGGCCGCGCAGGCCCTGATCGAGACCAATCTGACCATGGCCCTGGTGGTCTCCGGCGTTCATGCCACCGCGATGATCGTTGTCGGCGGACTTATCGCCTGGCTGGTCTACCGCTACCTGGGGTTGAAGTTCGTGTCACGGAGCTGGTTCAACCTGGATGCGTTCTGGGCCTCGAGCCTCATTCTGGTTGGCATGCTCGCATTGGTGTTGAATGCAGCGGTATCAGGCGGTGAGGGCGGATAACGAGCGGTTCGTCCGTTGCTTTATGCCTTGAACCTCGGGTTGCGCGGCTTGGGTTCGACACCCACGCGCGGATCGCGCGCGAGTACGAGTTTCGTCATTTGTTCCGCGATCGATTCAAACGCTGGATCGTCTTGCGGGACATAAACAACTGGTTGCGGGTTTCGATGCTGATCGACCGCAGCGAGGTTGGACGAACCTTTCAGAAAGGACGACTGACGGTCGGCAAGCGTAAATTGCGAAGAGGCGTGTCGTTTAACGAATGTGTCTGCATGCTGCGCACGAGCGCCACCGCGGCGCGATGCGCCGGCATAAAACAGGGGCACCCGAAGCGCGAGTTTA
>DASPZL010000453.1:0-4911 GCA_035636295.1 Paraburkholderia sp. | reverse complement strand
TACGGTCTGTCGAGCTACATCTGGACCGAGAACACGGGCCGCGCGCATCGCGTCGCCGCCGCGGTCGAAGCCGGCATGTGTTTCGTCAACAGTCAGAACGTGCGCGATCTGCGCCAGCCGTTCGGCGGCACCAAGGCATCGGGCGTGGGCCGCGAAGGCGGCACATGGAGCTACGACGTGTTCCTCGAACCGAAGAACGTGTGCGTGTCGCTCGGCTCACATCACATTCCGCGCTGGGGCGCTTGAACTCGAGGTCCATACCGGGCTTTTCGATCAAAACTTAATCCGCTTTACATGGGACCGGAGTAAGCGCTGAAGCGCTAACAAGGGTCGATGCTTTGCATGGGACCGGAGTAAGCGCTGAAGCGCTAACTCCGGTCGACACAGGAGATCGCGATGGGAAAACTCGCGTTGGCTGCAAAAGTGACTCACGTCCCGTCGCTGTATCTGTCCGAACTCGACGGTCCGCATAAAGGCTGCCGTCAGGCTGCGATCGACGGTCATTATGAAATCGGCCGGCGTTGCCGCGAACTGGGTGTGGATACGATCGTCGTGTTCGACGTTCATTGGCTGGTGAACAGCGAATACCACATTAATTGCGCACCGAAGTTCGAAGGCGTCTACACGAGCAATGAATTGCCGCACTTCATCAAGAACATGGCGTACGCGTATCCGGGCAATGTCGGGCTCGGCAATCTGATCGCGGAAGTCGCCAACGAAATGGGCGTCAAGAGCCGCGCGCACAGCGAGACCACGCTCGATCTCGAGTACGGCACGCTGGTGCCGATGCGCTATATGAATAGCGATCAGCATTTCAAGGCGGTCTCGGTAGCGGGCTGGTGCATGTGGCACGACCTCGCCACCAGCGCGCGTTTCGGGCTCGCGGTGCGCAAGGCGATCGAGGAGCGTTACGACGGCACCGTGGCGATTCTGGCGAGCGGTTCATTGAGCCACCACTTCGCCGACAACGGCACGGCCGAGCAGTTCATGCACAAGGTATGGAGTCCGTTCCTCGAGCTGATGGATCGCAAGGTGGTCGATCTCTGGGAATCCGGCGACTGGAAGACCTTCTGCGAAATGCTGCCGCTCTACAACGAGAAATGCTGGGGCGAAGGCGGCATGCACGATACCGCGATGCTGCTCGGCGCGCTCGGCTGGGATCGCTACGACGGCAAGGTGGAAGTCGTCACGCCGTATTTCGGCAGTTCGGGCACCGGCCAGATCAATGCGATCTTTCCTGTTACGCCCTTGCCCGCCTAAGTTTTCAGGAGTTCAACGTGCCGCATTTGACCTTGGAATACAGCGCCAATCTCGCCAGTGAAGACAGCATCAGCCAACTGTGCAAGACGCTGGCTCATTGCCTCGACGCACAACGCGAAAGTGGAAACGAAAGCGAACAGCATGTCTATCCGCTCGGCGGCATCCGCGTGCGCGCGTTGCGCTGCGAGCGGTACTGCATCGCCGATGGCCGGCCCGACGCCGCATTCCTGCATGCGAATCTGAAGATCGCCGCAGGCCGCTCGCAAGCCGTTAAAAAGGCGACCGGCGACGCGCTATTCGAGTTGATCAAACAGCACTTCGCCGCTGAGTTCGAACGGCAGGGCCTGGCCTTATCGCTTGAACTCAATGAATTCAGCGAAGCCGGCACGTGGAAGCACAACAATTTGCACGCGCGGCTTAAGGCATAGAACGCAGCCTATGCAGCGGCTCATAGAGATTCCATCATGCTAGACGAACAAACCATCCGCGATCTCGCGGCGCAACTCGACAACGCCGAGAAAACGCGCACGCAACTGCGCCACTTCTCCGCCGCGTATCCGCAGATGACCGTCGAGGACGGCTACGCGATCCAGCGCGAGTGGGTGAAGCTCAAGCTGGCCGAGGGCCACGTCATCAAGGGCCGCAAAATCGGCCTCACCTCGCGCGCGATGCAGCGTTCGTCGCAGATCGACGAACCCGACTATGCGCCGCTGCTCGACAGCATGTTCATCGAAAGCGGCCAGGACATCCGCGCGAATCGCTTCATTGCGCCGCGCGTGGAAGTGGAACTCGCGTTTATATTGAACAAGCCGTTGAAGGGGCCCGGCGTCACGCTGTTCGACGTGCTCGATGCCACGGCTTACGTAAGCCCCGCCGTGGAAATCATCGACGCGCGCATCGAACAGTTCGACCGCGAGACGAAAGCGCCGCGCAAGGTCTACGACACGATTTCGGACTTCGCGGCCAATGCGGGCATTGTTCTAGGCGGCCGTCCGGTTCGTCCGCTCGACGTCGATCTGCGCTGGGTCGGCGCGCTGCTGTACAAGAACGGCGCGGTGGAAGAAAGCGGCCTTGCGGCAGCGGTTTTGAATCATCCCGCGACCGGCGTCGCATGGCTCGCCAACAAGATCGCGCCATACGATGAAGCACTGAACGCGAACGACGTCATCCTGAGCGGCTCCTTCACGAGCCCGATTCCCGCGCGAGCCGGCGACACGTTTCATGTCGACTACGGTCCGCTGGGCGGCATTGGTTTGAATTTCATTTGAGCCTGCAGACATGTCCCTATCGAAAAACACATTCAAGCGAGCATTGGCTGAGGGCAAGCCGCAATTCGGTTTGTGGGCCGCGCTCGCCGATGCCTACGTAACCGAGTTGCTCGCCACCGCCGGCTTCGATTGGCTGCTGATCGACAACGAGCACGCGCCGAACGATATACGCAGTACGCTGGCGCAATTGCAGGCGGTCGCCGCCTACGCGTCGCATCCGGTGGTGCGTCCGGTGCGAAGCGACAGCGCGTTGATCAAGCAGTTGCTGGACATCGGCGCGCAGACCTTGCTGCTGCCGATGATCGATACCGCCGAACAGGCAGCCGATGCCGTAGCGGCAACACGTTATCCGCCGCAAGGCATTCGCGGCGTGGGCAGCACGTTGGCGCGCGCATCGCGTTGGAACCGGATACCGGATTATCTGAACGCTGCGGCACAGGAATTGTGCGTGCTGGTGCAGGTGGAAACGGTGCAAGGCATGAAGAATCTGTCAGCAATTGCAGGCGTGGAAGGCGTCGACGGCGTGTTTTTCGGACCGGCGGATTTGAGCGCGTCGATGGGCTTGCTCGGCAAACCGGGCGACGCGCGCGTGCGCGAAGCGATTTGCAGCGGCATCAAGACAGTACGCAGCGCAGGCAAGGCGGCGGGCGTGCTGGCACCCGATTCCGCGATTGCCGCTGAGTATCTCGCGGCCGGCGCCACGTTCGTGGCGGTCGGAACGGATACGGGCTTGCTGAGCCGCGCGGCGGCGGACCTGGCCGCCGCATACAGGGAAACGGCCGATACGGCGGCACCCGTCAAGGGCGGTTACTGACGGCGCACGGCCGCGATGCTCCGTCCGTCGCACCTGCCGGACGGCCGTACGGTTCGACCGCGGCGAGCGAAGACGATCAGTCGCCGGCGGGCCAAGGCAAGCCCAGTGCGGACCAATCCAGCTCCACGCCGATGACTGATCGCCCGGCAGCAAACTGCACCGCCAGCGTCACAGCGATACAAGGCCTGCCGCTTGCGAGAGAAAGATAAGGATTGCTCGCCACTGCAACACCAGGCAACAGAACCGCATTCCGGAAGTAAGGCCGATGATCCCACCTGGCGTCGCGAGGATTAGCCACCGGATGCAGCGAAGCGCCCTCGCTACGCCACGCCGGCCCCGGCAGCTCGTGCCCGATCTGCCTGCCGGCATCGTCGAGAATGAAACAGCTGACGCAACGGTCCAATGTGGCGAGCAACGCGAACGCCTCCTCCATCGCGACGCCGCGCAGCAACGCATCGGCAGCGAGGCGCAACGCGGACCGGTACGGCTCCACCTCGGACTCGAACAACGCGTGCTGATGCGCCCGCCCCTGCGCGATCACGTTGAACGCGTCGTCAATGCGCCGGCGCACCGACTCCGGCGGCGCGATCTCCGCGGCCGGCCGGCCGAGCAGATAGCCTTGCGCGAAATCCACATTCGATTCCACCGCGAGAATCAACTCCTCGGTGGTCTCCACGCCCTCGACCACCACCAGCATCCCCGCATGATGCAGCAGCGACACGAGCTTCGGCAGGATCGGCTGCTCGTTGCCGTGCCCCGTCGCGCGAATCAGTTCGCCGTCGAGCTTGACGAGGTCCGGGCGGATCCTGAACAACCGGTCGAGGTTCGATTGACCCGCGCCGAAATCGTCGACGGCGATCAGGAAGCCGTGCGCACGGTACAAGGCCGCCGCCCGCGACATGTCGTCGACGCTCCCGCCATGCGACTCGAGAATCTCGAGAATCACCCGCTCGGGTTCGAGGCCGACCGCGCGCACCATCGCCGCGAGTTGGTCGGCATAGCCTTCCGCAATGAACGTGGCCGGCAGGATGTTGAGGAAGAGCCACGCCTCGGCGGGCAGCAGCGTGCGCGCGTGGCCCAGATGCACCGCGTGACTCGCGCGGTCGAGCGCGCCTTCGTCGCTGGACGGCCTCGGCGCGAACAGCACCACGGGCGGCACCAGCGTGCCGTCGTCCTGCTCGCCGCGCAACAACGCCTCGAAACCCACCTGCTTCTGATGCGACAAGCTATAGAGCGGCTGGAAGTGCGAGGCGAGATAGTAGTCCTCCCACCGATACCGCGGCGCCCCCGCCCCGCCTTCCGCGGATGCGTCGCCGGCAAGCAGATGCAACGGCTCGAACGGCAGCGCACGCTCGGCGCATACGCGGTTTCTGCCGGAGTGCTTGGCGCGCAGCAAGGCTTCGTCGGCGCGATCGAGCAGCACCATGATGGTCTCGCCGCTGCGATGTTGGGCCACGCCGAAGCTCGCGGTCAGATAGCCGTCCGGCCGCTCGATCGCGGCAATCGCGCCGCGCAGCCGCTCGGCCATCTGGAGCGCGCCCGTCAGACCGTCTTGCAGCAGCACCGCGA
>DASPZL010000452.1:0-4873 GCA_035636295.1 Paraburkholderia sp. | reverse complement strand
CCGACGCTGGTGCTGAACGCGCGCAACGATCCATTCCTGCCGGCCGAGGCGTTGCCGTCGCGGCATGAGGTGTCGGCCGCGGTCGAACTCGATCAACCGAGGCACGGCGGCCACGCCGGCTTCATGACCGGACCGTTCCCTGGCCGAATAGACTGGCTGTCGCGGCGCGTGTTCGGCTATCTGGAGCGGCACGTCGATCATGGATGACATCGTCAGGCAGGCTCTGGCCAAGTGGCCCAATGTGCCGAGTTGCACGGGATGGCTGATGCTGGACCGGCGCGGCAACTGGCGCATGCGGGACGAGGCCGCCCAGGCGAGCGGCTCGCCGGGTGAGCCGATCCGGCATGCGGCGCTGCTCGGCTTCATCAATCGGAACTACGACGCCGACGAACACGGACAGTGGTTCTTTCAGAACGGCCCGCAGCGGGTTTATGTCGAGCTGGGTTATACGCCGTGGGTGGTGAGGTTGTCGCTTGACGCCGCCGGCGTGCTTTCGCTGACGGATCAGGCCGGCGGCACTTTTGAGCCCTCTGCTGTATTTGTCGATGATGAAGGCGGGATCGTATTTGTCGATGGCTCGGCGCCGCCGAGAGTCGCCGTTTTGCATGATCACGATCTGGAAATTTTCTCCGATCACGCCAGGCTGACAGACGATTCGATGAGCGGCGAGTTTCGCTGGAACAATGAGCTTGTCTTGCCCTTGCAGCCCGTGCGGCGAAGCGAGGTGGCCGCGCGGTTCGGGTTTGTTGGCAGTCCGGCGGCGCGGGCCTAGATTTTGGCTTTTTTGCTTTTTTGCCCCGCGCGCCGCTCTGTCGTTGTTCTGCCGTTGACCGGATAACGACGCCAACACGCCGCTAACTCTTCTCGTCGAGCCGCTCCTCCTTATAGCGGCTCTCCATCTCATGCAGCCTCGCATCGACGGTCGCGAGGTCGTAGTAGCCAATCGCCTTCAAATCCCGCGCGTCCCTCAGTTGGCGGATCGCCGAAAGCCACGCCCCCTCGAGAGCGAACTTTTCCGCCATCGCCCGATGCTGCGTCAACGCGTCGCCGCTGCCGGCGCTTGCCTGCGCCAGATACATCCACCAGGCAGGCTGGTCCGGCTGAGCGCGCGTCTCTTTCCGAGCCAAGGTCTGCGCATCGGTAAAGCGCCGCAAAGTCAGCAGCGTGCGGATATGCATGTCGATCGCGGCATTCGACTGCGGCCAGCGTGTCTGCGCAAACTCGGCGAGGCGTGCGGCTTCGTCGTCACGACCGGCACGCCGCGCAATGTCGGCGGCCAGCACGTCGAGGCTCGGCGAACTGCGCGCGGGCTCTCCTTCTCTTTGCTCGCTCGACGCAAATGCCCCACGCGAAGAAGCCAGCGACGCCACGGCGTCGTCGTAACGCTCGAGCAGCATCTGCCCGTACGCGATCCCGTACCAGTTCGCGGCGACGTTCACCGCCATACGGTCCTCGATCTCCGAGCGCAGGCGCGAAATCTCATCCGCATACTCGCTGCGCGAGCGGTCCTGCAGCAGGCGCGCCCGCGCCCGCACAAAACCGTATTCGGACGCTTGATGTGGCTGCCGGTACGGCGCGCGGCGCGCGCGGTCTTCCATGTCGGCGATCCGTTCGCCGGTCAGCGGGTGGGTGCGCGCGTAGGCCGGGATGCCCGTGTCGCTCATCGATGCACGATCGAGGCGGCCGAAGAAGGTCGTCATCGCATACGGGTCGTAACCGGCGCCGGCGAGGAGCAGAAAGCCGACGCGGTCTGCCTCGTGCTCGGCGGAACGCGAGAACCGCAACTGGTTGTCGACCGCATACGCCTGGCCGCCGATCGCGATCGCGCTGCCCAGGTCGCCGCTATGCGCCAGCACGCCCGCCAGAACACCGAACAACATGCCGGCGAGCGCGGCATAGGTGCTGCGCTCGCCGGCCGTGATCATCCGCGAAATGTGCCGTTGCAAGACGTGGCCCATTTCGTGGCCGAGGACGGAAGCCAGTTCGGACTCGGTCTGCGTCGCCACGATCAAGCCGGTGTTCACGCCGATAAAACCGCCCGGCAACGAGAACGCATTGATCTGCGCGTCGCGCACCGCGAACAGATCGAAGTCCGGACGGTAGCCGCCAATGTAGAGCGCGCTCGCCGCCGCGGAGAGTTTCGTGGCGACCGAGTTCAGGTAGTCGCGCACCAGCCAGTCGTCGAGATAGTCGGGGTCGCGGCGCACCTCGCGCATCACGCGTTCGCCGAGTTTGCGCTCGGCCTGCGGCGTCAGCGAGTCTGAACCGCCGTTGCCGAGGTCGGGCAACTGTTGCGCGACGATCGGTGCGCGCCAACCGGTGTTCGCGCCACCGCCCCGAAGGAGGTCCCCTTGGACGTTGTTGGAAAAGCGGCTCTGCGCGCCGCCATATACGCCGAACACGCCTTGCGCTATGTTGGGCGGCACGATCGGATCGGCATAGGACTCGGCGGGGCCGCTCACCAGCGGCGATTCCGCAAGTTGTGTGCCGAGCGTGACGCTCGAAGCGGCGTGCGATTGCGCAAACGCGCCCGGCGGCGCGGCAAGCGCGACGGACAACAACGCGGCAAGAAACCGTTTCGGACGCATCGCGAGGTCGGTATGACGAAGTCGAAAAGCGACGCCCGCCGCTCGGATTAAGATAGCGGGCATGGGGTAATTGTAGTCAGTCGTCGCAGTGATTCGGGCGCTGCTATGATAGGCGCCCTCTGAAGGAGCCCAACCATGCCTGAACTCACTCATTTCGACGCCGCCGGCCAGGCGCATATGGTGGACGTCGGCGGCAAGCAGGAGACCAGGCGCGTCGCCGTCGCGCGCGGCTCGATCCGCATGCTGCCGGAGACGTTCGCGCTGATCCGCGACGGCAACGCCAAAAAGGGCGACGTGATCGGTATCGCCCGCATTGCCGCGATTCAAGGCTCGAAGCGCACCGCCGATCTCATCCCGCTCTGTCATCCGCTCGCGCTGACGCGCGTCAAGGCGGACTTCGAACTCGACGACACGCTGCCCGGCGTGCATTGCACGGTTCAGGTGGAAACGCTCGGACGAACGGGTGTGGAGATGGAAGCGTTGACCGCCGTTCAGGTTGGGCTGCTGACGGTGTACGACATGTGCAAGGCGGTGGATCGCGGCATGACGATCACCGATGTTCGCGTGCTCGAAAAGCACGGCGGGAAGTCGGGGGATTGGGTAGCGGCGGGTTGACGACGCCTGCGTCATCGCCCCGCTCCACCTCCACAGCTATAAACGGCAGCGCGCCTCAGTCCTCCTCGCTCTCGTCGTCCTGATTGACGTCGCCCGGCGGCATGCCGTAGCGCTTCACCAATTCCGCCTTGAAGCCGGCCAGCGTCTTCTGCTCGTCGCACAGTTCGTACAGATAGCTGAGTTGCGACGGCCAGTCCTTCAACTCCTCGGCAAAGATTTTCAGGCGTTCGACGGTGTCGAATGCCGCGGCCGTATCGCCGCTCAACGCCTGCAGCACCGCATAGCGGCGCAGCACGGTTTCGCCGGGCAAGAGCGCCATCGCCTGCCTGTGCATGGCGAGCTTGTGTTGCAGGTCCATCGAATTCATCGGCAACAACGTCGCGAGACCGTACTCGCCCCAAGCCTGAAAGAGAAACGACGGGTCCGCGCGATACTGTTCGGCCGGACGCGAGCCGTAATACAGCACCTCGGCGCGCGCGTAGTCGCGGTACACCGGATAGAGCGCCGCCAGTCCGCCGAAGACCACCACCACAAACGCGCCGAACGACAGACGCCCCGGCACGAGCCGCAACGGCCGCGTCTCCAGCAAGCCGAACACGAACATCGCCGGCAGCAGAAAGAACATGTACTGCTGCGGATATTCCACGAGCGCATGCATCACCAGCACGCCGATCAGCGCAATGCCGAACACGCGCGCGGCGTTTTGCGGCGCGCGCGCCACGCGCACGAGCCACGTGACGAGGCCGAACAGCACGATCGCGAGGCCGATCAAGCCGGTCTTCGCGAGTAGATCGATGAAGACGTCGTGCGAGTTGTTGGCGATCTCGACGCCGCCCAGCGTCTTCGCGAACTGGTACTGGTAGCTCGGGAATTCGCCCCAGCCCACGCCCAGCAGCGGATGCGTCTTGAACATCGTCCAGCCGTACTTCCACAACGCGAGGCGCGGCGCGATCTGGCCGGCGTCCTTGAAGCGGTCAGCCGCGGACTGCCCGAGATCCAGGTGATAGCGCACGTTGGCCCAACGGATCAACGCATTGATCACGAAGAACAGCACCGCCAGCACGATCGGGATAATCCACTCGCGATTGCCGCGGCGTAGCAGCGCCTGATCGCGCGTCTGCGCAAACGCCATCCAGAAACCCGCCACCACGAGCACGCCCATTTGCAGCCACGGACCGCGCGACACGGTCAACGCGAGTCCGACCGCGAAAATCGTCGACACGAGCAGCCAGATGCCGACTGCGATTCGTCGCGTCTGCACGAGATACAGCGCCCCGGCCATCGCGAACGCGATATAGGTGGCGAGGTGGTTCGCCTGCGCCATATTGCCGAACGGCCGGCGCTCGGTGGTCACGTTATAGGCGACGACGAACGGGGACACGCGCGTCTCGAGGTGAAACAACTGGATCACCTGGCAGAACACCGCGAACAGACCGCCCACGATCAGTGCCCCCGCCGCCCAGCGCAGCGCCGTCTCATCGAGTTTGGCGCGCGTGAAGCCGTAGCCCGCATGCGTCGCCATGAATGCCGAGAGCAGAAAGCCGCCGCCGAGCCAGTTCATCGACGGCTGCGAGACCGGCAGCAACACCGATTGCGCCACCAGCAGGAGCCCGAACAGCAACGGCACCAGCGCGACGACGGGCGACGCGAACGTGATGCGCGGCCTCGCG
>DASPZL010000451.1:0-15774 GCA_035636295.1 Paraburkholderia sp. | reverse complement strand
GGAAGCGCATTGGAACAGAACGCGGTGTCCCATTTCGACTATGGCGCCGAGCGCAACGCCTATGAAGCGAAATGGACCCGCGAGCGCTACGACGTGTTGACGGGCATTCTGTCGCGCGCGCCGGTGGTGTGGCGGCACTTTCTCAAACACAAGATCTTCGACGCGCTCGACGAACGGGAAGCCGCCGGGACGCTCGCGCCGGGCGCTGGAATCGTCGCCGAAGTTTACGGCGAAGTGCTGCGGCGTTACCCGCAGTTGCTCGATGTACAAGCGCAAGTCAGCACCTGATGAGGAGCGCCGGCGGGCACGTTTTCGTCGGCTGATTGGCGACCATGCAAATTGCAGCGTCGGCTGCGGAAGAACAGTCGGTTTATGCCGTCTGGCGGTTTTTGTCGGCGTTTCATGTGGATTCTGCAAGCATACGATGCAGCTAACGAGGCGCGAAAAATCTCGACTCGCCGCGTCCAGAGAGTTCTTTCAGATCCATTACCCCTGCGGAGCCATTGACGTGAAAGATGAAACGAAAGACGGCGGCATCAGCCGCCGCGACATGATGCGCATGTTGGCCGGCACCGGCATGATGGTTGCCGCGGGCGGCGGCTTGCTGACGGCGGCCTCAACTGCGATGGCGGCCGACGTGCCGAAGAAAGGCGGAAGCATTCGCGTGGCGTACGACGCGGGTTCCGTGTCCGACACGCTCGATCCGGCGGTGGGCTCGACCGGCAGCGACTACATTCGTTTCTTCATGTTCTACAGCGGCTTGACGCAGTTCGACGAGAGCCTCACGCCCCGCATGAATATCGCGGAGTCCGTATCGAGCACGGACGCGAAAACGTGGATCATCAAGTTGCGCCAGGGCGTGACGTTTCACGATGGCAAGCCGCTCACGCCCGCCGATGTCGTCTATTCGCTGATGCGTCACAAGAACCCGCAAACGGCCTCGCGAGTGAAGACGCTGGCCGATCAGTTCGCGAGCGTGACGGCAAGCGGGCCGAATGAAGTGACCTTGGTTCTCGAGGTGTCGAACGCCGATTTGCCCGTGATTCTCGCGACGCCGCAACTGGTGATCGTCAAGGACGGCACGACCAATTTCAATTCGGCGATCGGCACCGGTCCGTACAAGCTCAAGAGCTTCAAGCCGGGTGCCGGAACGATCGGCGTGCGCAACGATAATTACTGGAAGCCGGGGCAGCCCTACCTGGATCAGATCGAGCTGATCAGTATTAGCGACAACGCGGCTCGCGTCAGCGCGCTGCTTGCGGGCGACGTGCATCTGATCAACTCGGTCGATCCGCGTTCGACGAAGCGCATCACCGCGACGCCGGGCTACGAGGTCAAGGAAACCAAGTCGGGTCTCTATACCGACCTGATCATGCGCCGCGACAATACGCTCACGGGCAATCCGGATTTCGTGAAGGGCATGAAGTACCTGTTCGATCGCGAGCAGATTCGCTCGGCGGTCTTTCTCGACTACGCCGTGATCGGCAACGATCAGCCGATTCCGCCCGGTCACCGGTACTTCAACGCGTCCTTGCCGCAACGCAAGTTCGATCTCGACAAGGCCAGGTTCTATATGCAGAAGGCCGGTGCCGTCGGCTCGACATTGCCGCCGATCTACGCAACCACCGACGCGAACGGGTCCGTCGAAATGGCGCAGTTGATGCAGCAAACGGCCGCGAAGATCGGCGTGAACCTGACCGTGAATCGCGTGCCCGCCGACGGCTACTGGTCGAATCACTGGATGAAGCATCCGCTCGGTTTCGGCAGCATCAACCCGCGGCCGAGCGCGGACGTGCTGTTCACGCAGTTCTTCAAGTCCGACGCGCCCTGGAACGAGTCCGGCTGGAAGGATCCGAAGTTCGATCAGTTGCTCGTCAGCGCGCGGGCCGAGACGGACGACGCCAGGCGCAAACAGATGTATGGCGAGATGCAACTGCTGGTGGCCGACGCGGGCGGCATCGGCATTCCGTCGTTCATCAGTCTGCTCGATGCGAACGACAAGCGCCTGAAGGGGTTGGGTTCGATTCCGACCGGCGCGATGATGGGTTTTTCGTTTGCCGAGCATGTGTGGTGGGCGGCCTGACGAGCGTCGCGGCGAACGTTGTGACGAGGTTCGCCGTTCCGGCTATGGCGGCGCTCGCGAGGTCTGCTCGCGGCGCCGCATTCAATCAGAAAACCAATGAAGCTTGAATCGTACTGGCTGGACACCGCTCCCGCATTCGACGGCGGCGCGCAAGGTGCCGTGGAAGGCCGCGCCGATGTCGTCGTGATCGGCGGCGGATTCACGGGATTATCGGCCGCGCTCGAACTCGCCACGCGCGGCGTGTCGGTGACGTTGCTCGAAGCGGGGCGCATCGCGGGCCAGGCTTCGGGACGAAACGGCGGCCAGTGCAATACCGGCGTCGCGCAGGATTTCGCGTCGCTGGCCGACACGATCGGATTCGAACGGGCGCGCGACTTTTATCGCGCCTATGAGAGCGCGGTGGCCAGCGTCGAGTCCATCGTGACGCGTCACCGGATCGATTGCGATTTCATCCGCACGGGCAAACTCAAACTCGCTGCGAAGCCGAAGCACTTCGACAAACTGGCGCGGACCTACGAGCTGTTGCGCCGCGAAGTCGACCCTGAGGTCGAGCTGATCGCTGCGCAACAGATGCGCAGTGAAATCGGCTCGGATGGCTTTCATGGCGGCTTGCTGCAGCGTAACGGCGTGCAGATGCACATGGGCAAGTTCGGCGTCGGATTGGCACAGGCGGCCGCGCGGCACGGCGCGCGCATCTTCGAAAATGCGGCGGTGACGCAGCTGAAGAGAATGCAAGGTGAGTCTTACGAAATAACTTCAGCGCGCGGCGTCATCAAGGCGGACCGCGTGCTGGTCGCGACGGGGCCTTCGCGGCAGGGACCGCTGCAATGGTTTCAGAAGCGCATGGCGCCGGTCGGCAGTTTCATCGTGGTGACGGAACCGCTTCCGGTCCCGCAACTGGACGAGCTCTTTCCGCATCGGCGCAGTTACGTGACGTCGCTGAACATCGGCAACTATTTTCGTGTGACGCCCGATAACCGGCTGCTGTGGGGCGGACGGGCCCGCTTCGCGATGTCCGATCCCCGTTCGGACGCAAAGAGCGGCGAAGTGCTGCGCGATGGACTCGCAAAGTATTTCCCCGAACTGGCCGCGACGCGAATCGACTACTGCTGGGGCGGTCTCGTCGACATCACCGTGGACAGGCTTCCGCGCGCGGGACGGCACGAGGGCCTTTACTACTCGATGGGCTACAGCGGGCACGGTGTGCAGATGTCGACGCATATGGGGCGCGTCATGGCCGACGTGATGTACGGTTCCGACGAGGCCAATCCGTGGCGCACGCTGCAATGGCCGCCGGTACCGGGCCATGCGGGCCGCGCATGGATGCTGCCGCTGATCGGCGCGTATTACCGGATGCAGGATATTTTGCATTGAGCTGACGGCAGCGGCGATCGCGTACGGTGAATGTGCTCGAATATGAGGCGATATACCGCGATATGAAGCCCATCGCGGTGCAGGGCCGCAATAAATCGTGCTTGCGAAAACGCCCTCGGTGCATACGCCATGCACGCTCACCGGCATGGTGCGGTGAGCCGCCCACGCTATCAATATCGCGCGGATGGATAGCATTTTTTCTTCGTTAAATATACCTGCAGGACCTACTACGATAATCGCTTGAGCGTTTCAAGGAAGTCTCGTGAGCAGCTCACGAGCATCTGATTCATGAGCCACGAACAAGCGATTGACGGTCCCAACCGCACGAACGCGCGAGCCGCCCTGCCACGCGGCGACGACGCGTACGAGCGAATCCGGCGCGACGTGCTGTCGTGCCGCTTCATGCCCGGCTCCACGGTGAGCGAGAGCCAGCTGATGGACGTGTACGGGATCGGCAAGAACAGTTGCCGCATCGCACTCGTGCGTCTTGTGCATGAAGGGTTTATTCGCTCGATTCCGCGCCAGGGCTATCGGATCGCGCCGATCACGCTGCGCGACGTCGAGGAAGTCTTCGCGTTGCGCGTGCAGCTGGAACCGCTGGCGGCGCGGCTCGCGTGCGGCCGCGTCGATATCCAGCTGCTGCGCCGCCTCGAGGCCGCTTGCCGCGTACCGTATCCGGAGCGCGCGCTGTCGGACCAGATCGGCGTTTTTCTCGACGCGAATCGCGATTTCCATCTGGCGATTGCCGCCGCGAGCGGCAACGAGCGTCTGCATCGCACGCTCGCGAGCCTGATGGATGAAATGTCGCGCCTCGTGGCGCTCGGCTTCGGCGTGCAGGGCACCAAGCCCGAGATCAAGCACGACCACAACGCGATGATCGAAGCGTTCGAGGCCGGCGACGGCCGCCGCGCGGAGACCATCGCGCGTCGCCACATCGAGACTTTCCAGAGCATGACGATGGAGAAAGTTTACGCGAGCCTGTCGAGCGCGGGCGCGTCGCTGCCAGTGTTCAGCGTGGCGGAGTTGCGCCGATGAGCGCCGCCGCCATTTCCGTGCGCGGCGTGGGCAAACAGTTCGGCGCATTGCAGGTGCTCGATCGCGTGGAGTTCGATGTCGCCGCCGGCGAGACCGTTGCACTGCTCGGCACGTCGGGATGCGGCAAGAGCACGCTGCTCAATATCGTCGCGGGACTCACGGACCCCGACCACGGCGAACTCTGGCTCGACGGCCGGCGCGCGCAAGGCGCGAAAGACCGCCACGCGCTCGCCTACATGTTTCAGGAAGACCGCTTGCTGCCCTGGCGCAGCGCTCGCGCGAACACGGAATTCGGCCTCGAGGCCGCGCAACCGCGCGTGCCCGCGCGCGAGCGCCATAGCCGGGCGAGCGCCGCGCTGCGCATGGTCGGTCTCGAAGGATTCGGTGACGCGCATCCGCATCAGCTCTCGGGCGGCATGCGCAGCCGCGTCGCGCTCGCGCGCAGCCTCGTGACCGAGCCGCGCATTCTTCTGATGGACGAACCGTTTTCGAAACTCGATCCGCAGACCCGCTCGCAAATGCACGACGAACTGCTGCGCATTCGCGCGCTGCAGAAGATGACCGTGCTGTTCGTGACGCACGACGTGGAGGAGGCGGTCGTGCTGGCCGACCGTGTCGTCGTGCTCGCGCCGCGCCCCGGCCGGGTTCGTGAAATCGTGCCCGTGGACCTGCCGCGCCCGCGCACCGCCACCGATCCCGCCGTTGCCGAGGCGATCCGCCAACTCCGATTGTTGCTCTGAACCATGCCCGCTCCTTCGTACCGTTCTTTCGCCGGCATGGCGGCACAGCGCGCCGTGCTCGTCGCGCTGCTGATCGCCGCGTGGTGGCTCGCGTCGCTGCGCATGCCGCCATTCGTGCTGCCTGGACCTGCCCGGGTCGGCGCGGCGCTCGTTGCGCTGATCCACTCCGGCTCGTTCCTCGAGGACCTCGGCATCACGTTGTACCGCGTACTGGCGGGCTTCGTGCTGGCCGCGGCCGTGGGCGCGCCGCTTGGCATCGCGCTCGGGTCGAACCCTCGCGCGGCGCGTTTTTTCGCACCGCTGCTGTCGATCGTCAACACGGTTTCGTCGGCGATCTGGGCGGTGTTCGCCATTATCTGGTTCGGCATTTCGAACGCGACGACGATCTTCGTCGTCTTCATGACGGCCATGCCGTTGATCCTGACCAACGTGTGGCAAGGCGCGCTCACGGTGGAGCGCAACCACGTCGAGCTGGCGCGCAGCTTTCGCATGTCGCATGCGCAGATCATGCGCAAGATTTTCCTGCCGACGATCCTGCCGCATTTCTTCGCCGGCGCGCGGCTCGCGTTCGGCTTCGGCTGGCGGGTGTCGCTAGTGGCGGAAACGATCGGCTCGTCCAACGGGATCGGCTACCGGCTGCGCCAGGCCGCCGACCTCGTGCAGACCGATCAGGTATTCGCGTGGACCGTGACCCTCATCGTGCTGATGCTGACGCTCGAGGCCGGCGTGCTGAAACCGCTCGAACGGCGCCTGTTCCGCTGGAAAGAAACTGACTGATCACATCACGGGAATTCAGACCATGAAAGGTATTGCTTCATTGAAACGCGCGGCGGCGTCCGTGGCGCTTGCCGCTGGCACGTTGCTCGGGATCGCGCAAACGGCGCAGGCCGAGCCGATTCGTATCGGTTACTGGACGAGCGGCGTGAGTCTCGGTTTCGGCGCCGTGCTCGAAGCGCAGAAATTCCTGCAACAGCGTGGACTCGACGTGCAGTTCGTGCGCTTCGCCGACGTCAACGCGCCGAACCGCGCGCTTGCCGCGAATGCGATCGACTTCGCGTTCGCCGCGCCGGCCGCCGCGGTTTTCAGCACGGCGGCCGAAGGCGTGCCGCTGAAGATCGTGCTCGCCACCCAGCCCGCGGACGTCGAGTTCGTCACGCCCGACGATTCGCCGATCCGCACGCTCGCGGACCTGCGCGGCAAAAAGGTCGGCATGTCGCCGGCGGGCAGTTCGGTGGCGGCGATCGCGACGGCGGTGCTGCAAGGCAATGACGGCATCAAGAGCAGCGACTTTTCGCTCGTGCCCGGCAATGAGGGACGTCTTGCGCAATTCCTCGTGCAGAAGCAGGTCGATGCCGCGGCCTTGCGCTCGGTGACGATCGCGCAGTTGAAGGATCTGAAGGTTCGGCGTCTCGGCAGTTTCGGCGGCGAATGGAAGAAGCTCACGAAATCCGACGCGACGCCGTATATCGGCGTGAGCGCGATCCGCAGCGACTAT
This sequence comes from Paraburkholderia sp., assembly GCA_035636295.1. GTDB lineage: Bacteria > Pseudomonadota > Gammaproteobacteria > Burkholderiales > Burkholderiaceae > Paraburkholderia. Next base: position 9,047 of record DASPZL010000451.1, on the reverse strand, counting down.
CTGGAGAAGCATCCACAGGACATCGCGAAGCTGATCGCCGGCTTGCGCACGGCGCTGCAATGGGGCGCGACGCATCGCAACGAGGTCGCGGCGATCCTGCAGAAAAGCGCGAACCTGCCCGCCGACGATGCGCAAGCCTACGCCGCCCGCTGGTCCGACATCAACCGCGTGACGTTCGAGCCGGTCGATCTCGACACGCTCAAACGCGAGCATCAGATTTTTGTCGACGGCGGCGTCATCAAGGGCACGCTGCCCGACGGCCTGTTCGACACAGGGCCGTACGCGGCATCGAAATCGATTCAATAAATCTTGACGGAGTATTCGCATGACAACACCTCCTCCCGCGACGATGAAAGCGCTCGTGCTCGGCGCGCACGGCGATCTGGACCAGTTGCAGGTCGTGACCGATAAACCCGTGCCGAAGGCCGGGCCCGGCGGCGTCGTGATCCGCGTGCGCGCGTCGTCGTTCAACTATCACGACGTCTTCACCGTGAAGGGCATGCCCGGCATCAAGGTGCCGCTGCCGGTCGTGATCGGCCTCGACATGTCCGGCGCGATCGTCGAAGTGGGCGAGGGCGTGGACGGCTGGAAGCCGGGCGACCGCGTCCTCGTCAATCCGCTCAACCGCAAGCAAGGCCTGATGGGCGAGATGCTCGACGGCGGCATGGCGCAGTACTGCGCGGTGTCGGCGGAACAGCTGATCGCGTTGCCCGATGCGGTGAGCTTCGACGATGCGTCCGCGTTGCCGGTCGCATACGGCACCGCGCATCGCATGCTGATCACGCACAACACGGTGAAGGCCGGCGACCGTGTGTTGATTCTCGGCGCGAGCGGCGGTGTCGGCACCGCGTCGCTGCTGCTGGCGAAACAGCTTGGTGCGGAAGTGATCGCGTGCGCGGGCAGCGACGAAAAGGCCGCCCAACTGAAAGCGCTCGGCGCGGACCACGTCGTCAACTACAAGACCACGGATTTCTCGAAGTGGGCCGTCGCGCAGTACGGCAAGCCGCAGCGCCGCAGCTATGAGGGCGGTGTGGACGTGGTGGTGAATTTCACCGGCGGCGATACCTGGGTGCCGTCGCTGAAATGTTTGAAGCGCGGCGGCACGCTGCTGGTGTGCGGCGCGACCGCGGGCCACGATCCGGCGGAAGACTTGCGCTACATCTGGAGCTTCGAGCTCAAGGTGCTCGGCTCGAACAGTTTCTACGACGAGAACCTGCGCGCGCTGCTCGAGCAGATCGGCACCGGCGAACTGAAGCCGGCGATCGACCGCGTGCTGCCGCTCGAAGAGGCCGCCGAAGGGCTGCGCCTGATCCGCGACCGCGAGGTGTTGGGCAAGGTCGTCGTCAATCCCTGAACACGTATTGAAGGAAACAACATGAGCGAAGCAACATTGCCGACACCGCAGGACATCGAGGCGCGCCTACGGCGTGGGCCTTTTCATGAATGGCTGGGTCTGAAGGTGATTGCCGTGGCGGACGGCGAGATTGAACTGACTGCGACCTGGCGTGAAGAATGGGTCGTGAATCCAGAGCGGCATTATACGCACGGCGGCATTCTCGCGGCGCTGGTCGATCTCGCGGCGGACTGGGCGCTCGTGTCGAAAACCGGCCGCGGCGTGCCGACGATCGACCTGCGTGTCGATTATCACCGCGCGGCATTGCCCGGCGATTTGCGCGTGAAGGGCAAGGTCATCAAGTTCGGTTCGCAGATTTCGACCGCCGAGGCCCACGTTTTCGACGCCGACGGCAAGCTCGTGGCAAGCGGCCGGGGTGCTTATTCGACAGCGACGAGCGCCGCGCCGCAGCCCGCGAAAAGCTGATGCTCAAGCTCGACCATCTTGTCATCAACACGCGTTTCGATACCGACGCCGCTCAGCATCTTTTCGAGCAGCTCGGTTTCACGTTGACGCCGCGCGGCTATCACACGCTCGGTTCGATCAATCACGCGATCGTGTTCGGCGATCACTACCTTGAACTGATCGGCCTGCCGGCGGATGGCAAGACGATTCGCGAGGAGATCGTCGCGAGTCCGTTGGGCGCGGACGGCCTCGTGTTTCGCAGCGACGATCCCGAGGCGACGTTCAACGCACTGCGGGACGCGGGCTTCAATGCGACGCCGCCGCAGACCTTCTCGCGTCCCGTGGCATCGCTCGGCGATGCGCGTTTCACGACAGTACGGCTCGCACCGGGCCAGTTGCCGGGCGGTCGCGTGTATTTCTGCCGGCATCTGACGCCCGAACTGGTGTTTCGCGGCGAGTGGCAAACGCATCGCAACGAGGCGTATGCGCTCGAACGCTTGCATCTGATCGGCTCGCCCGAACACGCGGCGCACGCGTATTCGCGTCTGGGTCCGCTCGCGCCTGGCTTTGAGCTGGTGTTCTGGACGCGTGAGGAGTTCGACGCGAACTTCGGCGCGCTGGCTGCAAATGTTGCCGCGCGCGTGCCGCGCTATGCGGCAATCACGATTCGCACGCCGCAGTGGCGCGAGACCGGCAAGCGCGCAGCCGCGGCCGGTTTGCCGTTTGTCACGGAAGAGGCCGGAACGCTGGTGGCGTTGCCGCGCTTCGATACCTTGCTGGAATTCGTCCCATGACTTTTCCGATCAATCTCGGCGCGTTGATCGATCGTGACGCGGACTCTCAGGCACTGGCGCTGATCGGTTTGGACGATGCGCCGGAGCCGGTTCACTACAGCTTCGGCGCGCTCGATGCGATGGCCGACAGCGTCGCGCGCGCGTTGAGCGCGACGTATCAGCGAGGCGATCGTATCGCCGTGCTTGCCGCGAATTCGGCGCAGTACATTGCGACGGTGCTGGGGATCATGCGGGCGGGGCTCGTCGCCGTGCCGGTGAATTTCAAGTTTCCGCGCGCGCTGATCGCGGACGTGATCGCCGACAGTGGCGCGCGCCTCGTCTTCAGCGATCCGCGGCGCGTCGCGGATGTGCCTGGCGGAATGCCGTGCGTGGTGTTCGACGCGCAGCAGCGGGAGCCGTTGCCCGGCACCGTCGTGACGTTTTCAGCCTATACGGGCTACACCGTCTACGCCGATGCACAGCGTGCCCGACGTTTCAATGCGCACGTTCCCACGCCAGGCGAAGCCGCGCTGATTCTCTACACGTCGGGCTCGACGGGGCGTCCGAAAGGCGTGGTGCTGTCCCATCAGAGCCAGTTGTGGGCGGTGCGGACGCGGCTGCGTGCGCAACCGCTTTGCGATGAACGGATCCTGATTGCCGCACCGCTCTTTCATATGAACGCGCTCGCGCTCGCCTTTCTGGCGCTTGCGGCGCGCGCGACGACGGTGTTGTTGCCGCAGTTCAATGCCCGCCACTATATCCGCGCAATCGATGCGTGGCGCTGCACGTGGCTCACGTCCGTGCCGCCGATGATCGCCATGATGTTGCAGGAGCGCGCATTGCTGGGAGAGACCGATCTGTCGTCGGTGCGCTATGTGCGCATGGGATCGGCGCCGGTGAGCGACGCATTGCTGCGGCAGACCCATGCGTTGCTGCCGAACGCGAAGGTGATCAACGCTTATGGCACCACGGAAGGCGGCCCGGTGGTGTTCGGCCCTCATCCCGCCGGTTTGCCGACGCCGGCGCTTTCGGTTGGCGCCGCGCATCCGCTGGTCGATGTGCGGCTGGTCGACGAGCACGGCGCGAAAGTCGAGGAGAGTGAGGAGGGCGAACTCGAACTGCGCAGCCCCGGCCTGATGAACGGCTATCACAACCGGCCCGAGCTTGCGCCGCCGATCACGCCGGATGGTTTCTATCGGACCGGCGACGTGTTCCGCCGCGACAGCGACGGCTTCTATACGTTCGTCGGCCGGCGCGACGACATGTTCGTGTCGGGCGGCGAGAACATCTTTCCCGGCGACGTCGAAAAAATGCTGGAGCGTCATTCGTCGATCCAGCAGGCGTGCGTCGTGCCCGTCGCTGACGACATCAAGGGGACGAAGCCCATCGCGTTCGTCGTGCTGAAGCCGGGCGCCACGCTGAGCGCCGACGACGTGAAGACGTTCGCGCTCGCTCACGCGCCCGCGTATCAGCATCCGCGTCACGTGTGGTTCATCGACGCGTTGCCGCTCGCGTCCACCAACAAGGTCGACCGGGCAGGCCTGAAACGGCTCGCGGCGGAGCGCATTGATTCGGGATCTTAACTACATCAGATTGAAATATTCTCCGCCGCTCCCATTCGGAGACCTCTGACTCGTAGCGGGCGATCCAGGCCTGCTTCAGACGGATGAAATAGTCGAGCGCGCGGCGCGGACGCGTTTTATGCAGGTGAGTGCCTAGTCCTGAAGCTTCGCCTCGCCCGCATTGCGGCAGGAGAACCATCGCCGTGGCGTCCCGGCTGCGTCCAGAACCTCGACGACATTGCGCCACCACCGCTCTCCGCGATGCGGCGCGGCGAGGTCCAGCCGCTCTCCCATGCGGGGCGTCGAGAGGGCGATGCCGCGCGCGGCGGCGAGTCCCATCACGCGCTCGAACGGCTCCTGCCAGCGATGCATCGCCAGATCGAATGTGCCGTTGTGAACCGGCACGAGCCAGCGGCCGCGCAGGTCAACGTGCGCCTGAATCGTGTCGTCCGGCTGCATGTGCACGTAGGGCCATTGAGCGTCGTACGCGCCTGTTTCGATCAGCGTGACGTCGAACGGACCGAGCCGCTCGCCGATGGTCTGAAAGCCGTCGAAGTAACCCGTATCGCCGCTGAAGAACACGCGCAGATCGCCGTCGGCGATGACCCATGAGGCCCATAACGTGCTGTTGCCGTCGAAAAGGCTGCGCCCGGAGAAATGCTGCGCGGGCGTCGCGGTGAACGCGAGGCCGTCGATGTCGACGCCTTGCCACCAGTCGAACTGGCGTACTTTCGCGGCATCGATACCCCACTCGATCAGCCGGTCGCCGACACCCAGCGGCGTCAGAAACACGCCCGCCGTGGCGGCGAGCGCGAGCACGGTCTCACGATCCAGATGATCGTAATGGTCGTGCGACAGAATCACGCCGCGCAGCGGCGGCAAATCCGCGAGCGCGATGGGCGGCGCATGAAAACGCTTGGGACCGAAGCGCCGGAACGGCGACGCGCGTTCGGCGAATACCGGGTCGGTCAGCCAGAACTGACCGCGCAGCTTGAGCAGCATGGTTGAATGCCCGAGACGGTACAGGCTGCGGTCGGGCGCTGCGTCGAGCTGCTCGCGCGTTAGCGCGTCCACGGGAAGCGTGCCCGCCGGGATCGTGCCGTCCGGCTTTCTGAACAGCACGTTCCACGCAATGCCCAAGGTCTTGCCGATGCCTTCGACCGGACGCGGCTTCACGTTGCGAAAACGCTCGCCGTCATGCTGCGCCGACGAGCGGGACAATTCACGCCCACGTCGCGCCGCGCTCAGGCCCAAGGCGCGGTGGAGAAAGCCGGTAATCGAGGTCATATGAAAGTCCATCCGCCGAAAGTAGACTGATCAGTGTAATTTATTTTAGAGAAAAGTAAACCGTCCAGTGTAAAATTTAATGATGAACGACACTGCCTCCCCTCAGCGCCTGACCGATCGCAAGCGCGCGGCCATCATCGCCGCGGCCATCGAGGAATTTCTCGCCGCCGGCTTCGACGCGACCAGCATGGATCGCATCGCGGCCCACGCGGGCGTGTCGAAGCGTACGGTCTACAACCATTTTCCGGGCAAGGAGGCGCTGTTCGCCGCGATCCTGCAGCAGTTATGGAATGCGAGTGACGCGGTAGAGGCGCCCGCTTATCGCGCCGACAAGCCCTTGCGCGCGCAGTTGCTTCGACTGCTGTCACGAAAGCTGAGCCTGTTGAACGACGACGCGTTTCTGTCGCTCGCGCGTGTCGCGATTGCGGCGGGCATTCACTCGCCTGAACGCGCGCGCGACATGGTGGCGCGCATGGGCGAGCGCGAGGAAGACTTGACGGTGTGGATACGTGCCGCCGCCGCGGGCGGCCGCCTCAAAACGCCGGACCCGGATTTCGCGTCGCGGCAGTTGCAGGGTCTCGTGAAGGCGTTCGCGTTCTGGCCGCAGGTGACGATGGGGCAACCGCGGCTGAGTCAACGCGAACAGAACGATGTCGCGGAGTCCGCGGCCGATATGTTTCTTGCGCGGTATACGTGATCAGGTCCCCTATTCGGCACGCAGCGACGACAATGCGCCCGTTTCCAGCATCTCTTTCAACGTGGCGGAGAACGCGGCCGCGGCCGCCGTCCGATATGCGCCTTTGCGCCTGAGCAGCGCTACCGTTCGGGCAGGAAATCCCGGTTCGAGCGGGATGTACTTCAGATCGCGATGCTCGTAGTGCAGCGCACCAGGGAGAAGCGTTGCGACTTTCCCTCCGCGTACGATCTTTAGCAGCGCGCTAATCGAATTCGCCTGCAAGGCAACGCTGGGTTTGATCCCTTGAGACTCAAAGTAGCTGTCGATGTAAAAGCGTGAAACGAATTGGCCGCCCAGCAGCGCGAGAGGTAACGCGGCCAGTTGCGCCGGTACGACGGGCGCATCCTGCGCGGCCACAGGATGGTTGTCGCCCACCACCAGGGTTATCCGTTCCAGAAACAAAGCTTCCGTTTCGATATCGTCCGACCGTATGTCCGTAAACCCGATCGCCACGTCAATCCGGTCTTCACTCAATCCGCCTTCGATCGCCTCGAGCGACATCTCCATCATGTCGATCACGATGTTGGGATAAGTCGAGTGAAAATGCTCGACGGCCGGCGCGACCAGGTATTCGGTGAACGTCGGCGCAAACGCGAGCCTCAGTTGTCCCCGCGACAGGTCCCGCACATCGTGCAAGGCGCGCTGACCGGCCTCGAGTTCCAGCAGCGCGCGGCGCGCATATTCGACATAGATACTTCCAAAATCCGTCAGTCGCACCACACGGCCACTGCGGTCAAATAACTGGCCGCCAAGATCGTTCTCCAACTGGCGAATCTGCTGCGACAGCGCCGGCTGCGAGATATGCAGGCTGTCGGCCGCGCGTGTGAAGTTGCGATATTCGGCGACCGTCAGCAGATAACGGATGTGGCGGGGTATCATGCGCAGCCCATAAGTTTTGCTTATCGAATCTATTCTAAACCCGTCTTGGACTATATAGACAACCGCCCCCACAATCGATTGAAACTCAAGGGGATTCAGCATGCAAAACCTTATCGTCGCTTCGAGCGCGGCAATTTTGCTTGGCGCGTTGATGACTTGCCTGATCGCGCACTTCCTTTCCGAGGACGTCATACTCGAGGGGACGCATCACGGCCGGTACGCATATCTTGGCGAGGACGATGCGAATCCCGTCCGCCGAACGGAACGACGGGATCGACGCAATCGACGCGATCGGCGGCTCTCGCGACATCGCCCGTCCAACGTCGGGATTGGATGACAGGTGCAAATCGGTCGCCTCGTGCAACCTAACCGCGAGGCGGGCACCCGAACCCTCTAAGGCCGGATCACAGTCATCCTGAACGGCCCGCCGTTCGCGGCTGCGTGGGTGACCGCGTCGTTGGCGCCGTCGAGCGCGAACGTCGTCACTTCGAAGTGGCCAGGATCCAGCAGACCACCCCGGATCAGGCCCACCATGCGCGTCACCGCTTCGGGCGGATACATCCATTTGCCGCGCACCGTGATGTCGTTGCGCATGATCCACGGATAGGGCAGGTCGAGCCCTGCGCCGCCGAGCATGCCCACGCCGCCCATCAGCACGACGCGTCCATAAGGCCGCACGGCCATGACCGCCGCGCGCACTGTCGTCGTCGTGACCGAGGGCGGCATCAGATCGATCACGCAGTCGATCGGACCAGGTGCGCTCGCGCGCATTCTCTCCCGGTCGTCGTCCTCGTTGCCCGAGAGTTTCACGGTCCGCACTCGCTCACCGAAGCGTCGCTCCAGATCCGCCAGCGCCTGTTCATTGCGCCCCGGCGCGACGACGCAGCGCGCACCCATCGCAAGCGCAACGGCGACGCACGCGCTGCCGAAATGGCCGGTCGCTCCGCTCACGAGCAGCGTCTCGCCGGCTAGCAGATTGGCCGCGAGCAGTCCGCCATAGGGCACGAGCATGACGTTGAGCGCGCACCAGCGGGCGGCATCGTCCGGCTCGATTTCGCCGATGCGGATCGCGTTTTCCGTCGGCACCCGCACCTGTTCGGCGAAGGGGCCGTCGTGAAAGTATCGTTGCAGACGCATGCCGCCGTCGCTGCGCGCGCTCCAGCCCTGTAGCGCGATGTCGGGCATCAGGGCGTCGTCGCGCGAACGCACGGTCGGGTCGCAGAACACCCAGTCGCCCGGTTTCAGATGCGTGGCGTCCGGCCCGCTCGCGCGCACGCGGCCGATCGCGCCGCAACCGGGAACCATCGGCAGGGCAATCGAGTAGCGGCGCTCGCCGCTGAACACTTCGTTCGCGTAGGAAAGCACCGGCGCGGCGGCGACATCGACAACGACTTCGCCGGTGCCCATCGCCGGGTCCGGCATTTGCTCTATCACGAGCGGCTGGCCGAGCGCCTGCAAAATCGCAGCTTTCATGGTTCTTCTCCGTGATGTTTGATTGGACCGGAGTATTTTTGCAGACCTGAAATGCACAACAAGGCCTGGTACTATCCCAGGATTCGGGCGTACTCCCATCGGCGAACAGGGACGATCATGGCGACATCGAGTCGAAGCGAATTTGGCGATTTCCTGCGCTCGCGGCGGGAGAAACTGAGTCCGGACGCGGTCGGCCTTAACGGCGGGCGGCGCCGCCGTACAGCGGGTTTGCGGCGCGAGGAGGTGGCGGAACTGGCGGGTATCGGCGTGGACTGGTATGTCCGGCTCGAGCAGGGCAGAACGGTCAGTCCGTCCGATGCCACCCTGGATGCCCTTGCGCATGCCCTGCGTCTCGGCAAGGTCGAAGCGGCGCATTTGCGGGCGCTCGCGCGCAACGGCGATCGCCGCGCGTTTGTGCGCGAAAGCGTGCCGGCGGCGATCGAGCGTATGGTCGCGAGCCTCGGCCTGCCGGCTTACGTGACCGGCCAGCGCTGGGACGTCCTGACGTGGAACGCCGCCGCCGCGGATATTCTCGGCTT
>DASPZL010000450.1:0-5026 GCA_035636295.1 Paraburkholderia sp. | reverse complement strand
CAATTCGCCCAGCCGTTTGAACGGCGGACTGACGTAGTCCGGCGACGGATGTTCGATCTTCTCCGGCACGTCCGCTTTGAATTCGGCGTGCGCCCAGATCAAACCGAGCTGCTGCGCGGCGATCTGCGAAGCGAGCGGCGTGGCGTTCAGCGGCTTCGCATTGTAGGGATCGGCGTTGGTGCGCCAGTGTTGGCGCAATTCGTCGCGTGTCCGGTCCAGTTCCTTCGCGTCGAACTTCTGCTTGTTCAGCGCGCGCAGCGGATAGGCCATGCTGCTGTTCCAGTAGTCGTCGAAACTGGCCGAGGTGTCGGCGGTAATCGGGCCGGCGGCCAGCACGTCGAGGTCGCGAAACTGCAGCGTTTCGCTGGCGCTGAAGTATTCGTCGCCGAGATTGCGGCCGCCGACGATCGCCAGCTGGTTGTCCGCGATCATCGCCTTGTTGTGCATGCGCCGCGTGAAATGACCGATCTGCGTGAACACGTTCGTCGTGCGCTGGAACAGACCTTCCTGCGCGCTGCCGAACGGATTGAAGACGCGGATCTCGATCTTGTCGTGCGAGTTCAGGCTCGCCATCAAGCGGTCGATGTCCTTGAAGTTCAGATCGTCGACCAGCATGCGCACTCGCACGCCGTGATCGGCCGCGTAGAGCGCGGCACCGAGCAGCAGCTTGCCGGTGGTGTCCTCGTTGGCGATGTAGTACTGCATGTCGAGGGTTTTGGTCGCCGCGCGCGCGAGCGCGATGCGCATCTGCAATGCGTCGGTGCCGCTCGACAGTACGCGGAAACCGGACTGATCCCGATGCGCGGCTTCGAGCGGCGCGAGAGCCGTGCGAAGCGGCGTGGTGTCAGTGGCGGGCAGGGCGTGCGTGACCGGACGGTCGAACGCGGTGGCAGGCGGTTTGCTCGCGCAGGCGCTCAATAATGCTGTCGCCCAGCACAGCAGGAAGAGGTGTCTTATGGTCCCCCAAGGGGACTTCCTCCGGGGCGTGCTGAACGCGCCGCGCTTGCGTTGCTGTGTAGCCTGTTGTTGATTTTGATGCCACGGCACGCTTTTTCTCCCTTGTTTTCCGGCGTCTCATCGCGGCGGCGCGCGAGTCATCTCAGTCGTGATTCAACCGCGTTCGGCGTTCAACATCCGTTCGCCATCGGGATGCGTGGAGCCTTTCGCGGGACGTCCCGCCCAATACCCCGCGAGCAGCGAGCCCGACAGGTTGTGCCACACCGAAAACAACGCGCCCGGCAACGCCGCGATCGGCGTGAAGTACAGCTTGCCGAGCGTCGCGGCGAGGCCCGAGTTCTGCATGCCTACTTCGATGGCGAGCGTGCGGCACACCGCTTCGTCGAAGCCGAGCAGCCGGCCGCCCCAATAACCGCCGAGCAAGCCGATGCCGTTATGCAGCACCACGCCGAGCATCACCACGAGGCCGACCGACGCGATGCTCTTCTGCGTGCCGCCCACCACCGCGCCGATGATCAGCACAATGGCGATCATCGAGATCAGCGGCAGCACAGGTTCGATCTTGCGCACGGTCTTGTTGAACAGATGATTGACGACAAGGCCGACGACGATCGGCAGCGCGACGATCTGCAGGATGCTCATCAGCATGCCGTGCACGTCGACGGCGATCGAGGCGTCCACGTAAAGACGCGTGAGGAGCGGCGTCGCGAATACACCGACGAGCGTCGACAACGCGCTGATCGTCACCGACAACGCGACGTCGCCGCGCGCCAGATAGATCATCACGTTCGACGCCGTGCCGCTTGCCACGCTGCCCACCAGCACCATCCCGGCGGTGAGGTCCGGCGGCATGCGCAGCGCCTTGGCGATCACCCAGGCGGCGAGCGGCATCACCAGATAATGCAGCACGATGCCGGCGATCACCGGTGCCGGCCGCGTGAAGACGCGCTGAAAATCGGCCGCCGATAGCGTGACGCCCATCGCCAGCATGATGACGGTGAGCAGCGTGGTGACGTGCGGCGCGATGCCGGAAAACGAGGCGGGCGAGAAGTACGCGGCGATCGAAACGAGCACGGCCCAGAGCGGAAACAAACGGGTGACGCGGGCAAGCATGACGGGTGGTCCTTGGTTATGTTTTAGCGAGCGGTTTTAGCTAGCGAGAATCGGGGACGGTCGAGCGGCACGCCGTCAGTCGCGGCGTGCGTTTACAAGTTTGCCGCGAGAGAGCGGCAAGCCCTTGGGGCGGGTGATGGGCCTTCGGGCGGCGCTGGCCTTTGTGAGGCGCGCAAGCGGGGTTTCGGCACATTGGCGCGGGTGCGCGCGAGTGCGCCGAAACGCGTATTTTACCTTTTGCCGCGTGATTGCCGGGGATCGATGGTTGCACGCGCAACCAGGCGGCTTTCGCTCGAATGAGCCCTTATGCCGCACGCCAAAGCCGTCGCGCAAAAAGAAACCCGCGCGGCGCGCGGGTTGAACCCTGTCAGAGGAGTGTCAAGGAGACGCTCGATCGTAACGCGCGGACAACGTGCGGCCAACCAACGATCCGTGATTTGCTTAGCTCACGCCGACCTGGCGGGCGGCACGTCGCCGGGCACGTCGGGCGGGGCCGGCACGCGCTGCAAGCTCAGCTTGTGAAAGCGCAGCGTCATCAGCAGCGCGACGCTCGCGAGGCCGGCCGCGAGTCCCCACCACAAACCGCGCGCGCCGAGGCCGAAGTGAAACGCCAGCGTGTAGCCGGTCGGAAAGCCGATCACCCAGTAGCCGAACGCCGCGGCGATCATCGGCACGCGCGTGTCCTTCAAGCCGCGCAGGCAGCCTGAGCCGACCGTCTGCATGCCGTCGACGATCTGAAAAATCGCGGCCACGCCGAGCAGCGAACTCGCCAGCGCGACGGTAGCCGCGTTGGCCGGGTCGTCGAGATGCAGATACAGGCCGACAATCCAGTGCGGCGCGGCGATCAGCACGATGCCCGACAACGTCATGAAGCCGACGCCCAGCGCCAGCGCGACGAAACCCGCGTGCCTCGCGGCGAGCGGCTGCCCGGCGCCCGACCAGAAGCCGACCCGCACGTTGGCAGCCTGGCCGATCGCGAGCGGCACCATGAAGGCCACCGAGGCCACGTTCAGCGCGATCTGATGCGCGGCCAGTTGCGATTCGCCGAGCAGACCGACCATCAGGCCGGTCGCGAGAAACAGCGTCGACTCGACGCCGTAGGTGATCGCGACCGGCCAGCCGATGCCGAACAGTTCGCCCATCAACGGCACGTTGGGCCGCGTCGCAACCACGAAATGTTGATAGCGCGGCCGCAAATGCAGCAGCGCCATCAACACCAGCGCGCTGAGCCAGACGGTGATCGAGGTGGCGGCCGCCGAGCCGAGAAAACCGAGGCGCGGCAGGCCGTACGCGCCGTGGATCAGGCCGTAGTTCAGAAAGCCGTTTACCCCCACGCTCACGATCGACACCCACAGAAGCCGCTTCGCCGCGCCGATCGCCGGCAGGAACGAGCGCATCAAGCCGACGCCGATCAGGCTGCCGAGCGCGCCCCAGCGCAGCACCGCCGCGTATTCGCCGACGTTATGCGCGAGCAGCGGCGGTTCGCCGAAGGCCAGCAGAATCGGCGTGGCGAACGACAGCAGGAAGAACGCCGGCACCGAGAGCAGCACGGACAGCACGAAGCCGGTCCAGTAAATATGCGGCACGCGCCCTTCGTCCTGCGCGCCGCGCGCGTGCGACACGCTCACGCTCACCGAAGTCAGCACGCCCTGCAACAGCGTGACCACGACGAAGAACAGATTGGCGCCGAGGCCGCCGGCGGCGAGCGCGTCGGGGCCGAGCGAGCCGAGCAGGATCGTGTCGGTCACGCCCATCGCCATTTGCGAAAGTTGCGCGATGGCGAGCGGCGCGGCAAGCCGGGCGGTGTCGGCGGCGTGGCGGGTGAGGGTCGGCGGCCGGGCGGCCACCCGGGTGAAGCCGGATTGAGTCATGGAGCGCTTAACAGCGGAAGTGGCGACAGCGTGGCGGCGGGCGCAAGTCGCACGGTGCGCGCTGGCGCTGGCTGGCGAAATGCGGCGGCTCGGCTGAGTTCTGGCGAGGCTTGCTGCGCCTCGGCGAGAGCGTAGGGCGGCTGTCAGCCGAATTGTTTGTCTATGGAAACTGACAGCTTATTGCCTCGCCGCGACGATGTCGATGGATAAGGCACGATTTTGGTGCGCGCGTTCCTCCGAGTTTCCGGACTGCGGGTCTTATCGCGCGTCACGCCTCATGGACCGCAATCCGCGTATCGCCGAGCAGCACCACCTGGCCCGCGCGGATTTTGCAGGTCTTACGCGTTTCGACCCGGCCGTCGACGGTCACCGCGCCGTCCGCCACCATCATTTTTGCGGAGCCGCCGCTGTCCGCGAGCCCCGTAATCTTCAGGAGATTGTGCAATTCGACGTAGTCGCCGGTCAGCGTGAAATCGAGGTTGGGCATGGCGTTTGCACCTTCAGGCAAAGGGTTCGCATCATAAGCCACAAGCTTGCCCTGGATGAAACGCAGCGTGTACCGGAGACCTCACGCAAGCAAATGCAAGCAGTTGTTAGGCATTGGTCGGAAAGTGAAACCTTGCGTAACACCGGTCGTGTATTGCGGACTTCACTCGTAAAGTGAGGCTCAGTAGCAAAGCCTGCTGGATTTTTCCGGTAGAGAGTAGACCGGGTGAAGCGTGGCAGACGCTCCACATTGCGGCTGCCGCGCTCGATACGACGCCCGCGTCACAACAATCTTAGAGAGGATTAGCCATGACCCAGATTCGTACCCTCCTGATCGGTACCGCCCTCACGGCTTTTGCCGCCACCGCCGCTGTCGCGCAGACCGCACAGCCGTCCGCCGCTGTGAGCGGCCAGGCACAGGTTCAGACCCAAGGCGCCGATCTCGCGCCGGCGGCACCCGCCGCGCAGGGCGTGCAGCCGGTGACGCCCGCGCCGACGGGTCTGACCGCGTCGGGTTCGACCGACCCGCTGGTCCAGAAGCGCGACGCCAATGCCAAGGCCAATGCCGAATACCGGGCGTCGAAGAAGGCGTCCAAGGC